>NZ_PUHY01000010.1:935954-1247939 GCF_002967765.1 Blastopirellula marina
AACTCATCAGCTGATCAACGAGCCCGGCATCTTCGCTGCTGTCCGCTTCCGGTTTGGTGGCAAACAGTCCCAAGATTGCGGTCAGTTCGCGAAGGGTGGCCATCGCTTGGTCGAGCGAACTGGTATCGGCACCCTTGGTCTCTTCCAGCTTCTCTTGATCGATCGCCTTGTTAATCCCACGAACGATCTCGAACAACTCACTCACACCGCCACCGGTGTTGAAGTCGTCGTCCATTTTTTCGAGGTAGGCATCTCGGTGCTGCTTGATCAGCGATAGCAGGACATCGTCGCCAGCTTCGAACGCACCTTCTTGGCGAGTCTTTGCGGGGACGATGTCGTAGAACGACTTGCCGGTGATTCGCTCGTATCGCTCAAACAATCGCAGGAACGTATCGAGACCAGTGCCCGCTTCTTCGATCGCCGGTTCACTAAACAAGATCGTACTGCGGTAATGGGTTCGCAGCAGGAAGAAACGAATTCGCTCGCCCCCTTGTCGCTTGATCAAGTCGGCCAAACCCCCAGCACCGGCACTACGGCTCATCTTACCGCCGGCACTTGGTTCTTCGGGGCTATCCTTCTTATCACGGTCCGCCTTGCCACCAATCTTGCCGGCACTAGGATCGCTGCGCAACAGACCGTTGTGCATCCAGTAATTCACCATCGGCTTACCGTGGCAGCACTCACTTTGAGCGATTTCGTTTTCATGATGGGGGAATGTTAAATCGAGACCACCGCCATGGATATCAAAGGTTTCACCGAGAATTCCTTTGCTCATTGCGGAGCATTCGATGTGCCAGCCAGGCCGTCCCTTGCCCCACGGGCTTTCCCAGGACGGCTCGCCTGGTTTGGCTTTTTTCCATAGAGCGAAGTCGCCCGGCGATCGTTTGCTGGCAGCGGCACCGCCCCCTTCCCCTTGCATCGAATCGACGCTGCGGTTGGTCAGCTTGCCGTATTCAGGGTCCTTGGTGACTTCAAAGAAGACATCGCCGTCAACATCGTAGGCAAAGCCTTTGTCGATTAGGTCTTTCACGAACTGAATGATGTCGTCCATACAGGCCGTGGCCCGTGGCATGTCGTCAATCGTTGTTACGCCAAGGGCAGCCAAATTGCCAAGGTAGTCGGCGATATTCTCTTCGGCGACTTCCAACATCGACATCTTACGTTCGTTCGCTTTATGGATCAGCTTATCGTCAACGTCGGTAATATTGACCACCAAGCGAACATCGTAGCCACTGTGTTCGAGGTAGCGTTTGACCGTATCGAAGATGACGGGACCGACCATGTGACCGATATGGGCTTCGGCGTAGACGGTCGGACCGCACAAATAAATGCCGACCTTGCCAGGCTCAACCGTTTTGAATTCTTCCTTGGAACGGCTTAGCGTGTTGTAGACCCTCAGGTTACTCATGACTTATGCCTTTAACCGCAGTCGCTGCTGGGCGTCGATTTTAGGAATTCGAATCGAGAAAAACTATTTTCTTCGTAACAGACAAACGCACTGCACCTGGATCGCTTCCTCACGACCAATGATGCCGACGCCTTCCCCTGTTTTGGCTTTGATGCCGATTTCTTCTGGCGAGACGTGCAGCATCTCGGCAATTCGGATTTGCATCAACGATTTCAGATCGGCCAGTTTGGGACGATGCGCGTGAATCACCGCGTCCAAATTGATGAGTTCCCAGCCTTCGTCGAGGACCTTTTGATAGGCTAACTTCAAGAAGTCACTGGAAGGCCGGTCTCGGTTCGCTTCGTCGGTATTGGGAAAAAGCTGCCCAATATCTGGAAGATTGGCAGCTCCCAGTAACGCATCTGTAATTGCGTGCATCAAAGCATCAGCATCGCTGTGCCCCTCAAGATGTTTATCATGAGGAATCTCGATGCCACCAAGAATAAGCGGACCTCCATCGACTAAACGATGGGTATCGTGTCCAAGCCCGATACGTATCATCCGTAATGTTTCCCGTCGCGACCAATCCGTAAGTGGGCTGACTGTCCGATCTTGCTGAATCGGCAGACACGCCCGAAAGCGCGGCGATTATAGCGAATCCCCTATATTGCCACAACGCGAGGGGGCCCGGTCAACTGTCCGGTTTTGCCACCCTGGTCTATAATCTGCACATGGCACCTATTATCCAACTCGACAAGCTGACCAAGACTTATCAAGTCTACCAGAAGCAGGAAGGCCTTTTGGCCTCGATCAAGGGCCTGTTTCATCGCAAATACAAGACCGTCGAGGCGGTCCGCGGAATCGACTTAACCGTCGATCAGGGGGAATTCGTCGCCTTTCTGGGCCCCAATGGGGCGGGAAAGACCACCACGCTCAAGCTACTTTCTGGCGTGATTAACCCTACCTCGGGCAATGCGACCGTCATGGGACACATTCCCTGGCATCGTGATAACGCCTACCGACGCCGATTTGCCCTGGTGATGGGACAAAAGAACCAGCTTTGGTGGGACTTGCCCGCGCAAGACAGCTTCCGGCTTCACCAGAAGATCTACCGCATCGATCAAGATCAATTCCAGCGAACCCAGGACGAATTAGTCGACTTGCTGGGCGTCAAGGAATTGATGACGCAACCAGTCCGGGCCCTTTCCTTGGGGGAACGGATGAAGATGGAGCTAATCGCCGCCCTGCTCCACTCGCCGGATGTCCTCTTTCTGGACGAACCGACGATCGGTCTCGATGTTGTCGCTCAACACAACATCCAGCAGTTTCTGAAGCATTACCAGCAGGAACGCAAGATTACTGTCCTGCTGACTAGTCACTACATGAAAGACATCGCGGCCCTATGCCAGCGCGTAGTAGTGATTGCTCAGGGAGTGGTGATTTACGACGGCTCTTTAAGCGGAATCGTCGACAGGTTTGGCGGTTACAAGATTGTGACGCTAAGTTTCGTTGGAGACGTCCCTTCTGCCGGATTGGCTCGATTTGGCGATGTCATCTCTGAGGATCCCCCCAAGGCTAAGCTGCGTGTCGATCGAGCCAAAGTCGGGGAAGTGTTGGCTGCGGTCCTCGATCAGTACGAACTGGAAGATGTTGGCGTTGAAGATCCTCCGCTGGAAGAAGTGATTGCCGATGTCTTCTCGCTCACGCACATGGGCGACAAATCGAAGAACGAAAAGCTGGCCGAAGTTTCATCTTAAGCCCTGGGGAGAGCAGCATGGCGGAACTTGCCGCAAAGGCCTCGACCTGGTGGGCCATCTTTCAGATTAATTTCCACGAGAAGCTCGTTTATCGAGGCGACTTCATGCTGGGGACCCTCATGCGGTTCCTGCCGATCCTGACACAGATCTTTCTGTGGTCGGCCATCTTTTCGGCCAAAGGGGGCGGCGAAAGTACCGGTGAAGAGATCGCCGGGTACTCGTACTACAACATCGTGGCATATTACTTGTTGTCGACCGTCTCGCGGGCATTTTCCAGTATGCCTGGATTAGCGTCAGGGATCGCATTGCAGATTCGGGAAGGTGAAATCAAGAAGTATCTGATTCAGCCGCTCGATCTGATTTCATTCTTCCTGCTAAATCGTATCGCCCATAAGCTGACTTATTACATCGTCGCACTGGTGCCGTTTGCGATTGTGTTCATCCTATGCCGTGGCTATTTCTCCGGGTGGCCGCCGGGGCATGTGTTGGCATGTTACTTCACCTCGCTGATTCTCTCGTTCATGCTGGGCTTTTTCATGGAGGCGACTATCGGCATGATTGGCTTCTGGTTTTTGGAAGTCCGCTCGCTACTGTTCGTCTACATGCTGTTCACGTTCTTCCTATCAGGGCACATGTTTCCGCTTGATATGCTGAATGAGTTGGGTGGGCCATGGGCGATGATCATCAAGTCGCTGCCACTAATGTACCTGGCTTATTTCCCAGCTGCGGTCTTCCTGGAAAAGATCACCGGGGCAGAATTAATGTGGGGACTGATTGTCCAAGTCGGCTGGGTAGTCTTCTTCATTGTTGCTTCCCGTCTCGCATTTCATTACGGCGTGAAGCAGTACAGCGCGTACGGAGGTTAAAGTACGATGAACGAACGACCTTCCTATGCTGCCGTCTTCTTCATGTTCCTGCGAAACAGCATGGTCCGCGACCTGAGCTTTCGTTCGAACTTTTGGATCGAATGTATTTCAAGCTTGTCGTGGGTGATCATGAATTTGGGCTTTTACCTGCTCATCTTCCGCTACACCAACTCGATCGGCAATGAAACAGGCTGGGGCGAATACGAGTTCTTCGTCTTCCTGGCGACCACGCTGCTAGTCAACAGCTTGGTGCAGATGTTCTTCATGCCGAACATCCAAGAGTTTTCAGAACTGATCCGTACCGGCAAGCTCGACTTTGCACTGCTCAAACCAATTGATACCCAGTTCCTGGTGAGCTTCGAGAAAGTTAACTTTCCCTCGATGGCCAACTTCATGTTCGGCCTGGTGCTGATGGGGGTTAGTCTTTACCAGTTGACGCATCGCGAAGTAAATCCCATCGAGCTCAATGCCGGCATGGTGGTGATGTACATCTTGTTTTTGCTATGCGGCGTCGCGATTCTTTACAGCTTGATGATCGTATTAGCGGCATCCAGCATTTGGCTCGGCCGGAATACCTCGCTGTACGATTTCTGGTTCTACATCACCAGCTTTTCTCGTTATCCGATGGAGATTTACAACTCCGGTGGCTTAGGAATTACCCTGCAATTGATCTTCACTTTCGTGATCCCAATTCTGATTGTGGTCAATGTGCCCGCGCGGATCATGGCGCAGCCGTTTGGGGTGAGCAGTTCACAGATGTGGCTACTGCCGATCTACATGTTGGCCGCGACGGCATTAAGCCTGTACGCATCACGCTGGGTCTTTAAGATGTCGCTGAAGAGCTATCGCAGCGCGAGCAGCTAGACTTCATCTTCCGGATCGACGTCCATCTCGCCGTAGGCAACATGGTGCCCCGGCTCGTGGCGTGGTTCGACCAGGTAATAGGTCATCAGCCAGCCGCAAAACAAGATGACGGCGATCCCACAGAATACGACCTCGAAGCTCGTAAGATCGATCAGCAAGCCGACCAGCGGCGACAAGATCATCGGGAAGGCAATACACAAGCTTTGCGTTGCCAGGTAGCGTGGGTGAAGTTCGTTCGGAACCAGTTCCAGTGTGTAGTTCGTGAACGCGCGGAAGGTGATCGGCGTCACTCCGACAAACAGAAACAACCAGTCGAAGACTCGAACGCCGAATTCACCGGAGTGAACTAAGAAGATCGACCCTAGCGGCAAGATCATCACGCCGAAAAGCATCGTACGGAGGACGACGCGGTTTCCTTTCCAGTCCGCCAAGGGGCCGCCGAGCAAGCTGAAGATTGCCGTACCGGCGTTCTGAATGATCACCCAATAAATCATACGCGATAAATCGACGTCGAGACGTTGTCGAGCGAGTGCCTGGTAATGCGGAAACAACATCAACGAAAAACCAAACGCCGCGGCGATCAAGCATACCAGGCGAAATCGGTGATCATCGCGGAGAACCGCGTACGATTGCCAAACGAGTTGCTTAGGGGAAAACGCCCCAGCCTGCGAGCTGTCGCGATTCTCTTGCAGGGCAACCACCGACAAGGCACTTCCGACGAAAGCACAAGCCGCGAAGCCAAAGATCCAATTCACCTGGATCGTGTTGCCGTACAACCACTTTGGTAATAGCCACGCAGCCAAGCTGATCGCGATGACCGCTCCGACCACATTCGAGGCCAACATCAATCGTCCGCGAAGATGTGGCGGAATCAGCTTCCCTTGAGCCGTTCCGAATCCCAGCTGATTGAGACCCGTCGCACAGAAGAAGAGAAAGTAAAAGCCCAGAAACCCGATCACCATCGATGTCTTGCCGATCGCTGAGTCGACGCCAGGGATGAACATGGCCGCCAAGCCACCGAAAGCCACCGCCATGGCCAACGACGTCCCAACGAGCGACCACTTTTTCAACGGGAGGTGACGCAGTCGATCGGCATAGAGCAGCGGCGGACAACTTTGTCCAATCCGCCCCAGGATAGGGAGAAAACCGCGAACCCACCCTGCCCCAGCGATTTGATCGAGCACCGCCGGAATGATGATACTCTCAGTCTTAAAAATCCATCCGCAACGCAGCACAATCTGGTAGAGCGATAGGAGAAAGAAGTTGCGAGAGACGCCTTCAACCTGGGTAGGGGAGGATGGATCAGGCTTCGTTGGCACAGGCCTGGCCGACTCGAGGGTGGTCGAAGAATGGGAATTCGAGTTCATTTATCCCATTATAGAACTGCCCTTTTCGACCGACGACCAGGGGCAAACGGTCCGACCAAGAAAAGGTGGAAGCCCCAGGCCGAGTGCGCGGTAACTTAACGACCCAGGGCTTCCTAAAGATCATCACGTGGAAAACGCACCTTCCACGTAGATAAATATCTTGGTGAAACTAGAAACCCCGGGAATCGGGCAAGGTTTTGGCGGAAACTGAGAATTTCCCGGAAAGTCTAACGGGAAATAAAACCGCCTTATTCGTTGCCCAGAATGAGCTCGAGATAACTGCGGCGTTCGCTATCGGAAAGTCCTAACTCGGCAGCGAGTTTCTCGAGGGCCGCTTTCGCCGCTTCAACCTCGTCGTCCTCAGCAGTAATCTCTAATTCGACAAACTTGCCGAGTTCAAGCACTTCGTCCATAGCGACCAGTACCTGGAACCCTTCGTATCCAAACTCCGACTTGCGGCGATCTTTGATCACTTCGGCCACCGGCATAAATCCCAAGGACTCAAACATGGCGACAATGTTTGCCGCTCCGGTCGCCCCCGAAACGAGTGGGACTTCGACTTCACGACGTGTTTTCGTCGAATCGTCGACTTTGGGCCCCTTATAAGTGATGAAGTTCTGATCGCCAACGCGGCGAATACGTAGGGCTTCGTCCGTCTCAGCGAAATTTCGACTGGGGTGGCTATAGTACTTGTCGGCCTGACGTTTGGGGACCTCGATAATCCCACCCATCTCTTCGACACGCGCCTCGACGTTCGTCAGATCATCGACCGGAAATTTTAGTTCGACCTCAAACTTCATTGCTCAACTGAATCCTTCAAGCAGCATGAGACCTTGTCCATTGTGGGAAGGCTCTCAGACACGAGTTTGGCACCCGCCTGATTCTAATACAATGACCTATTATTTCCTTACGGGGGGATTGTGACCAGAGCGATCCAATCCCCTGCCTTGCCGAAGCGGTCATTTCCTCCTGCATTTCGTAGGGAATGTCACCGACAACGGGAACGAAGGGTACTAGAATCTAGGTTGAAATGAACTTCCTGCGATTCTTCGCCCCTTTTTCATACAAAATTGACATGCCCCGAATTTCGTCGACGCGTCCCACCTTGCTGCCATATCGCCATTCCCACTCTGGCCGTGTGCACCTACTCATTCTGCTCTGCGTGCTGGTCGGTCTGGGGGTCGCGGCTTCGACCTTGATTCTCGGCCCTCGTCCTGGTGGTCCCCATCCGTGGGTTGGCACACCGATTCCTGACGTCGCCTTGCAGGCACTGCTCAACGCGGATGCCCCTCTCGACACTTCCGAACTCGGGGGGCAAGTCACGCTGATTAATTTTTGGGGACCATGGTGTCCACCATGCCTGATGGAGTTTCCCGATCTTTTGAAGCTTCGAGAACGATTCGCCGATGAGAAGGGCTTTCAATTCGTCTCTATCGCCTCGGACGGTGGCTGGGCCCCGAACGGAGTCGATTATCGGGAGAACGAGAACTATCTGAGAGAAGAGTCCCAAATGATCTTGGCCAAGTACAACTCCGACTTGGCAATCTACGTCGACCTCGATGGGAAGCTGCGGCACAAGCTCATCAAGACAGCCGAATTCACCGGGTACCCCACGACCATTCTGGTCGGCGCTGATGGAAAGATCGCCGAAGTCTGGCTGGGCTATTCCCCCAGCCTCGAAAAAGAGGCAACGAAGGCTATCCGTCAGCAACTTGGCTCAGATGAACCGGGTTCGCCGGAAGGTTAGCATCCACCGAATCAGCACTAGATGGCTTCCGGACCGCGTTCTCCGGTGCGGATACGGATACAGTCATCCATCGGCACGACAAAGATCTTACCGTCGCCGATCTCTCCCTTATCGCCGGTCCGAGCCCCTTTAACGATCGCGTCGATCGTGGGCTCGACAAAGTCTTCGTTCACAGCGATCTGAAGTTGCACTTTGCGAAGCAAGTTAACCGTGAACTCGTGCCCGCGATAAACTTCCGTGTGCCCCTTCTGGCGACCAAATCCCTGGCAATCCATTACCGTCAGCCGGAAGACCTCCACCTCGGTCAAAGCTTCCTTGACAGCTTCCAGCCGACTGGGCTGAATGATCGCGATCACAAGTTTCATAGAGAGACCCACTAGGGAACGTGCGAGAAATTATCAACTATCGAATGTAAACGGCCAAGCTTGGGGGGGCAAGGCTAGGGAAGTGCCAGACTGTAAGAAGCGTGTACCAGCAGATTCCAAACGATCTACCCAGCAAAGTTGAATTCTTCAGCGTTCAGCCAAGAGTTGCCATCCGCCAACGATGCAGGCAGTCCCACTCGGCCCTCCCCCTTCAAGAGGAGGCAACGGTGCGAGATTGAAAAGAAGCGAAACGATAGAATCGGCTTCCCACTTCGCGGAATACTAAACTCTGCAAACTTCAAACTAAGCGTCAGCGCATAAAAAAAAACCCCGACTTGGAAGAGCGAGGCGGAACACTCTTCCAAGTCATTGGGGTAGAACTTCTGGCCCAGGCAAAGGCCGAAGTATCTTCGTTAACTTCGCGGGCACCACCAAGGCAGGACCCGCGAGGTTGGCTTTCGTTTAAGCTTGCCTTACGAGACGTGACCCGCTTGGCTGGTGCCTTCCGTGACCAAGTGTGCTGGGTAGGCGTACATGCCGTGCTCGTGGATATCGAGACCCTGCATTTCTTCTTCGGCGGTAACTCGAATACCGACGGTGAATTTCAGGACGTTGAAGATGATCATGCTGAGGCCGAATGCCCAGATGAAGCCAGCAACGACACCGATGATTTGACTGATCAGCTGGGCCGATTCACCCGTGGTGAACAAGCCACCTTCGGTCATGAACAGACCGACGGCCAGGGTACCCCAAGCACCACAGACGCCATGAACCGAAACCGCACCGACAGGATCGTCAATCTTCAGCTTGTCGAACATGACGCAGGAGAAGACGACCAGCACGCCGCCGATCAAACCAGCGACGGCAGCCCACATTGGGCTCAGAGCATCACAACCAGCGGTAATCGAAACCAGACCGGCTAATGCACCATTCAAGGTGAACGAGGTGTCAGGCTTACCGAAGACAACCCAAGAGGCGATCATCGCACCGACGCAACCAGCAGCAGCAGCCAAGTTGGTGGTCACAGCGATGTAAGCGAACGAACCGCCACCGACAGCCGTGGTGGAACCAGGATTAAAGCCGAACCACCCCAACCATAGGATGAACACACCAAGAGCACCCAGCGTGATGCTGTGACCTGGAATTGGCTTCACTTTACCGTCCGCAGTGTACTTACCGATACGAGGACCGATGGTGATCGCACCCGCCAAGGCACACCAACCGCCGATGGAGTGAACCACCGTCGAGCCCGCAAAGTCGTAGAAACCAGTGTCCATGCTTTCCAACCAACCGCTACCAGCGTACAAGCCGCCCCATGCCCAGCTACCGAAGATTGGGTAGACGATCACAGTGATCAGGACAGAGTAAACCAGGTACGAGGTGAACTTGGTTCGTTCAGCCATGGCACCAGAAACGATCGTTGCGGCAGTTGCACAAAACACCGTTTGGAAGATCAAGAAGGCCCAGTTGAAACCAACGTTCGGGTTCACGGCGACGGCCGCTTCGCTGCCACCATCGAAGAAGAATAGATCGGTACCGAAGAGGCCATTTCCTTCCGCTCCATTGTGACCGAACATCAGGCCGAAACCGATGAGCCAAAATGTGAGAGACCCGATGGAGAAGTCCATCAAGTTTTTCATGATAATGTTACAAGCGTTCTTAGCACGCGTGAAACCAGCTTCCACCAGGGCGAAACCAGCCTGCATGAAGAACACGAGGAATGCGGCTAAACAGGTCCAAAGAGCATCGACATCGCCCAGAACGGCGTCTGCAGTGAGAGGTGCTTCTTCTTCGGCGGCGGGTTCACCTTCTTCTTCAGCAGCTTCTTCAGCGCGAGGCTCGCCTGCTTCCGCCATCGGAGCTTCTTCGGAAGCTTCGGTTCCAGCGTCTTGCGCTGAAAGCGGGTAAGAGATCATGAGGCCGAGTGCGATCGCGATCATCGCGAACCACGCTCGGTTGGGGAGGGAGAGGGAACTTACCATGTGATTCGTACCTTTTCAGAAGATTAAATAACAGTCAGCCAGCTATATGCCAGGGCCAGGAATCGATCCAACGTGGGATATCTGTTAGTGCGCCTTCCCACGCAGGGTCGTGTGCACGAAAACCCCCTGTTTGCAAGCGTTGTGCCATTAGGTCAGCCTCGATGGATGAAAAGACGACGACGTGAACACAAATTGCTCTATCTCATGGATAAACAACGACTTAAACAAACAAGGGAAATTAGGGTTTTCAGTGGACGTTTTCGTAAGGTGAACCGTATGCAAAGAATGCGCGCATAATGCTTGCTAGGAATCTCAGCAGTTTTGCTTGGCGCTTTGCCCTATCCCCAGCAACGCCCTTGCAACACGCTAGGGACCAATTAAAGGCATACGAAACGGCGCAACGTTGTTCCTGGCTCCCTCGTTCCGTCGAACTGGGCGCATAAAAAAAGGGCCGAGAACGGCCCAAAAAATGAAGTTTTCGCGAGACACGACTACTTCGGAAGTTCCCCTTTGACGATCTCGTCTTCCCATTCATCCATCAGCGGCCAGTCCACCGCACAGGTGCCGAAGTCAGCCATATGGAGGTAGGTATTTAGACGGGCAATCGTCTTGTCCAACAACGCATCATCCTTGCGGAAGATCGGACCGTGGCTCGGCAATAGCCACTTTACATCGCTCTGGCGAATTCGTTCGAGCGATTTAATGAACGCAGGGATATCGCTGCCATGGTGGGCGTCGATCGCACCGACACAGCCATCGCGGTATATGTTATCCCCCGAGAAGAGTAAATCCCCTAATCGGAAGCTAAGTTGACTGTCGGTATGCCCTGGCGTGTGCCACACTTCCAGCTTCAACTTGCCGACTTCCAAAATGTCGCCGTCGTTGATTTGGTGTTCAATCTTCACCGGAGGCATTTCGAGATGAATGTCTTGCAGCGCGATCTCCGCAAATGTGTGGAGCTTATCGCCGGTTTCTAGCGCCTTAACCGCCAATGGGTGGGAGGTAACCGTGGTCCCCAGCATTTGCTTAGCTTTAGCCAAACCCTGAATGTGATCGACGTCTGCATGGGTCGCGACCAGAGTTTTGCAATTCGCCAAAGGGAAGTCGATATTGCGAATAACATCGATATAGTCTTCGACCGTCTCGTCGAACCCAATGTCGATCAGAAGCCACTCATTTCCCTCGAAAACCAAGTAGACATTACAACCCAGCAATTCGCCGGCTTGGAAGTTGAGTTCTATGACGTTAGGGAAAATCTCTTTTCGGGGCTGCATGTCGGCGGATAACCTTCGGGGAATTTTGAAGACAGAACGCCTTTATCTTAACCGCCGAGCTGGGCGAGTCACAACCGGAGGAATCGGGTGCAATCCCAGGGCCTCAACCTAGAAACGTGAGGCCCGAGACACCCCGAGTCAGTAGAAAGAACTCAGGGTGTTCGACTTGCTAGTTAGCGTCGCGGGCTAGGAGAAAGATAAGAAGCCATCTCGCGAGCTTCAATCATTTCAGGAGCTTCTCCCATGCGTTGCCAAATGATGTTGGCATCTACCCAATCAAAATCGAGATCGCTGTTGTTCGCTGATTGGCAAATCGCTTCCAACGCGCGTTGCTCGTCTCCTTCGCGAAAGGCCCAGACGTAAGTCTGACCGTTCTTTTCATAAACCACTGCATTCATCGTTACCATAGGTCGCCCTCCTTCGCGTCCTGCCTCTTGGCCTCTGTTCCAGCAAGATCGCGTAAAGCTAATTGTTTTTTTGAACGATGCCACGGTGAACAACTCCGACGAGAATTCTCGTGCATGAGTTCCGTTAATTCCATGTCAAAGAATACTCAGTGAGAGCACACGAACCAATTGCAAAATCCTTGTGGGTTACCGAACGCTACGTTTCGATGCTGCGTTGCACAACATCAATCGCTCGCTTTATCAGGTAACCGCAACGATTAACGTCAGAACAACCAATGTGGAATCGTCGTTCGTGTTACTCCGATTTTGCGTCGCGTGCTTCGGTGTATTCGATCAAAGCATCGTCTAAGAATTCGAGCAAATCAGATGCCGTCAAACCTGGCTGTGACGTAACTTGCACTGCAATATCGGCAGCTAAGCCGTGCAGAAAGACCGCAAGAA
This sequence comes from Blastopirellula marina, assembly GCF_002967765.1. Lineage (NCBI taxonomy): Bacteria > Pseudomonadati > Planctomycetota > Planctomycetia > Pirellulales > Pirellulaceae > Blastopirellula > Blastopirellula marina. Next base: position 948,412 of record NZ_PUHY01000010.1, read on the forward strand.
CTGCGGCGTCGTAAGCACTTAGCTGTTGGGCAAGCATTGCTGTAATTAATCCAGTCAAAACATCCCCAGAACCACCTGTAGCAAGTCCAGGATTCCCAGTGGTGTTCTTCCATTGATTCTTACCATCGGTGACAAGCGTTTCGGATCCTTTCAACACGAGTACGCATTGCCGTTTGTCCGCAAATTCAATGGCTGTTCGGGATGCCTCTTCCATAGTGAGGTGCGGCTTGCCGACAAGACGTCGAAATTCACCTAAGTGAGGTGTCAATACACGTGGTGCGCGAAACGATTGCGACAGTGCCTCACTCTGCGCGACCAAGTTCAAACCATCCGCATCAATCACCATGGGACGTGGAAACTGACTAACAAGTTCTTCGATTAAAAGAAGTAATCCGCGCGACTGTCCCAAACCTGGACCAATCGCCACGCAATCGGCTTGATCAATTTTTTCAGAAAGTTTCGACTTCGCGTGAAACGGAATGTGTCCTGAGCGATCGGTCGGCAAAGGCCACGTCATGTAGGCTGGCTCGAACGTCGCTACCGTGTTGATGATCGCATCGGGAACGGCCAAGGTAACTAACCCAGCCCCTCCTTTTAGACAGGCGCGGCCTGAAAGACTAATCGAGCCAGGCATCCCCACCGAACCACCGACGAGCAAGGCGCGTCCAAAGGTTCCTTTATGCGAGTGCTGATCACGCGGGGGAAGAATCACGTTGGGAAACAAAAGTTGCGACATCGGTATCCTTCCATTGGTTGAGCAACAAACTACTTGGACGCTTGCTGTACGCGCCGCGAGATCAATCCAGCCAAGTACGCACCTTTGAAACCGGCATCGATGTTCACGACTGTCACGTTGGACGCACAACTGTTAAGCATGCCCAACAGCGCGGCCACGCCCTGAAAACTTGCGCCGTAACCAACACTGGTCGGCACAGCAATCACAGGGCACGCCAAATAGCCACCTGCGACACTTGGTAGCGCGCCTTCCATGCCAGCCACAACAATCACCACATCGGCATCTTTCAGCTTGCCTGCTTGTTCTGCGAAACGATGCGGCCCTGCGACACCGACATCTTGTATGAAGACCGGTTCGATGCCCATCCAGCGTAACGTCTCGCGCGTCTCTTCGGCCACCGGCAAATCACTTGTCCCAGCAGTCACCAATCCGACGTTACCCCACGGCTTGATCTCGTTAGGCATCCGGAATGTGCGACCGAGTTCATTATAGATGCCATTCGGCAACGCTTCCTTAAGGGCGGCACCTTTCGTCGCATCGATGCGTGTGGCTAACGAGCCGTCGCCATGCTCTCTCTGCTTTTCGATGATCCGCACGATCGTTTCGACCGACTTTCCTTCGCCATAAACCACCTCAGGAAAACCGCAGCGCGTCGCGCGATCGATATCGAGCGATGTATCGGGCAAGATCTCTGTCGCTGGTTTCTTCGCTTCTTGCTTAGCAGGCGTTTCCTGAGTCGCTTCGAGAACCTGGGCACAAAAACTGGCCAACGGAACCTTACCGGCACGGTAAGCCTTGGCGAGTCGTTCCAATTCGTGACGTTTCATGGACATGAGGTGTTTGTTGGTCGTGGTCAGGTGCAGTGAAAACCGTTCATTATACGAAACCGCAGGAACTTGGGACCGGGCACCTATTTCTTTTCAAAAAAGGAAGCAGGTTTCGATTCTTTTTTGTGGTTTAATGGAAGTATGAGATCTATCGATCTTCCCACCTCACCTTCCTACCCAACTGCTCTGCTTTAAGGATCGCCCCAATGACTACTTCGCAGAACAAGTCTCGTCGTGAATTTCTGAAAACGGCCAGCACCGCAGCAGCCGTGGCTTCGGTCGCTCAGATGCTGCCTGGTAAATCCCTTGCCGCGGACAAGAAAACATCACCCAACGAGAAAATCAACCTCGGTGTAATCGGATTCGGGAATCGTTGTAAGTACGTGATGGGAGGAACCCTGCCACATGACGACGTTCGCTGCATCGCGATTGCCGACGTCTGGGACAAGCATCGTGACTCAGGCAAAGCGATTGTCGACAAGCATTACGGCAACAGCGACTGCGAAACCATGCGTGACTTTCGCGAGTTGCTCGCACGAGACGATATCGATGCGGTACTGATCGCAACTGGCGATCGTTGGCACGCTGCTGCCTCAATTCTCGCAGCGAAAGCAGGCAAGGACGTTTACAGCGAGAAGCCGTGCGGGATTACAATTGAAGACTGCCAAAATCTAGCGGATACGATCACTTCGGAGAAACGTGTCTTCCAAGCTGGCACGCAGCGGCGCAGTGTGCCTAACTTCCAAAAAGCAGTCGAGCTGGCGCACTCAGGCAAACTCGGCGAACTACAAACGATGCACGCTTCGGTCTATCGCCCCGTGCTCGATAACAGTTGGCTGCCAGCCCAACCTCAGCCTTCGCAAGAGGAAATCGACTGGAATCTGTGGCTTGGCCCAGCGGCTTGGCGACCGTTCAATCTCGCCTACGTGCAAGGCAAGTGGCGAGGTCAGTGGGACTTCGATTCCGGTGCTCGCTTGCTTGATTGGGGCGCTCATACCGTCGATCTTTGTCAGTGGGCGAACCAAGCTGACGGAACGATGCCCATTGAATTCCAACCGACCGAAAACGGCATCCATTGCCGATATGAAAATGGTGTGAAGTTGGTGATCGATTTCCTGGACGATCCGTTCGGCAATCGCGATCCACACTACATCACACGATTGGGGACCTGCCCAATTAGGTTTATTGGAAGCGATGGCTGGGTCGAGACGGGCGACAACGGAGAAATCGTTTGCTCTTCCCCTGCCCTGCAAAAAGAGATCACTGAAGACACAACACGGGTTCGTGGGCTAGACGTAGCTTCGCATTCGCGGAACTTCCTCGATTGCATTCGCTCTCGTGAATTGACGGCAGCGAATCAAAACGTAATGCGGAAGTCGCACATCGCTTGCCATGCAGCCGCGTTGGCTTGGATCTTTCAGCGAAAACTGACGATCGATCCTCAGAAGGAAACGTTCGTTAACGACGCCGACGCGAACGGCTTGATCACACGTGCCGATCGCATTTGGAACGTCTAATCCGCTTCAGGGAAACCTAAGAAGAGGAAGACGCCTTGGAGCTGGTGTCTTCCTCTCTATATTCTGAATTCAGCTCGGCAATCTCCCAACTGAGCCGACCCAACCAAATCGCATACGCCAGGAAGTACCCCACCAGGAGCACACCGCCTGGCAACGCGATGTAAGCCAATCGTTCGATGCCGGCCATGGCAAATATTCCATACCCGAGCAGGCTGCATAAGGCCAACAAGCCGATGGTAGCGCCAAAGAACATCAACCATTTGATTGGTATCTGGAACAGGGAAGCCATGATGGTACCACTCCAAGGCGCCAGAATGGTTCCCTGGTCAAGCATCGCCAAATAGACAATCGGAAAGGCAATTCCCGGCACCAGCAAAAGTGGCCACGCCAACGACTTGTCGATCGTAATCATGATGCCAAAGGGAACTAGCGTTATCGACATGGCGACAATCATGAACAACGCTTCCATCACTCGGTCAAAGATTCCCAATTCTGGCCACTCCCATTCGTCCAAGCCAGAAGAAACCGTCATTACCAAGAATAGGAAATAACTACCTAGAAATGCCAATGTTCCGGCACCTAACACCACCGACAGAACCGTGTACATGAACGTCGACAAGTAGGTAACAATGTTTTGGCTCTCTTGCGATCCGTAGTAAATCGCATTGATCGTGAAGTACAGCGTCACGGCGGCGAAGATGGAAAGAAACACCCACCGCATCAACAGCCCGACATCGCTGAACAGCATGACGTCGCGCCCCAACTCCTTCGGCGTAAATGTCAACGGAAAATCAACTAAGTCAGCCCGCGGTTGGTAATCCTCAGGCGTCAAGCTTTCCCGTGGCTTCGGCTCGTGCTCGTCCCCTTCGATTTGCAGATCGCGTGGACGACGCTCTTCAAACGCGCCCTGTGTCTTCTTGTTCAGGTCCTTCCGTTCGGCTTGTTCCTTAATTTCGCGTTCGGCCTGCGACATGATGTTTTGGCCCATCTTTCGACGCGCCTCGTCATGATCTTGGCTGACATCCTTTAAGCCATATTCATCCTCTGGCAAAATCTCTTCCGGGATCTCGAGCTTGATCTCTGCCTTCTTGATCTCAAAGATGTGGCCGCAATCGGGGCATTCGGTCTTTCGGCCCACGTCCTCGGTGAGCACCGTCATCCGAGTGGCGCAAACGGGACAAGTCACGACATGCGTTCGCTGAGGATTCGCTGACTCAGTCACAAGACAAACTTTCCGGTTGATAATCGCAAGTGGGGTAAAGAGGCAATCGCAGGGGCGTTGGCCCAATGAGGCAAGTCACGCCAGGCAAGGAAGCTATCGAGGAGTTCGAACTGTTTTAGTCTAATAAACGGAGATTCCCAGATCCGAGCTCAATATTCGGCGGGTTTCCCCTTAATCGTCGCACAGACCGATACATTTTTAATGATTGTCTTGTTTTAACGTCAAGCAACTAGCGAACTTAGCTAGAATTCTGGGGTAGGTTTGGTTGTCAGCGGAACGCGAACAACGCAAAATACGAGGTTTTACGGCGACGCTGAGGCAAAACAGGCTTCCCGCGTCCCTCTTGGGCAAAGGCATATCGTGCAGCTATTTCGGGATTTGGAGCCCCTATCCTCTGAATATCGCCACGGTGCGCTGACGATTGGCAATTTCGACGGCGTCCACCTGGGGCACGCGCGAATTGCTCGCCAAGTGCGTCAACGAGCCGATGAAGTGGGTGGGCCTGCGGTTGTCTTCACCTTCGATCCGCATCCGGTTCGCTTACTCCGCCCCGAACTCGCACCTCCTCCGTTAACTTGGACTCGCCGCAAGGTAGAACTTCTCGGAGAACTCGGAATCGATGCGGTGATCGCCTATCCGACGACCAAAGACCTCTTGGAGTTAACTCCCAATGAGTTCTTCGACCAAATCATCGTGCAAAAGATGGCCGCCAAGGCGATGGTCGAAGGTCCAAACTTTAACTTCGGCAAAAACCGAGCGGGCGATACGACCACCCTGGCTAAGCTGTGTAATGAGAATGGGATGCAGCTCGATATTCTGGCCCCATTCACGCGTGAAGGCGAAACCGAATTTGTTTCCAGTAGTCGAATCCGCAAACTGATCGCCGCCGGCGATGTCCAAGCCGCGCGAGAAATGCTTACGCAGCCTTATCGGATGCGAGGCATGGTCACCCATGGTGCCGGCCGTGGTGCTTCGCTTGGCATACCAACCGCCAACCTCGAAGCGATCGATACGTTAGTCCCGGAAATCGGTGTTTACGCCGGCATCGCGCATCGTGGTAACGCAATATACGCCGCCGCGATTAACATTGGCCCGAATCCCACGTTTGGCGAGAAGGCGCGTAAGATCGAAGTCCATCTGATCGGCTTCCAAGGTTCGTTATATGGTGAACCACTTGAGGTCTCGTTCCTTTCTCGACTACGCGAGGTGACGACGTTCCCTGATGTTGATGCCCTCCGCAAGCAGTTGGCAATCGACATCGAAACCACAAAACAGAAGTTTCAGGACTATCAAACAAAACTGTCGTCGTAGTGCGCCGTTTGAACAGCGAGATAACCCCATGAACATTGACTGGACCGCCTTTCGACAAGCGATTGACACGCCTAAGCGTTTCGTTCTGACCAGCCATGTCCGTCCCGATTGTGATGCGCTTGGCAGCGAACTCGGCATGGCAGCCATTCTCCGGCAACTGGGCAAGGAAGTGATGATCGTCAATGCATCGGAAACGCCTCCCCATTTAGCGTTCATCGATCCTTCCATCGAGATCAAACAGTTAGGCCAGGACATCTCGGCCGAAGAGATCTTGGACAACTACGACGGTTTCATGGTGGTCGATACCAGCGCCTGGATTCAGTTGGGTGAAATGGCCAACGTGATGAAAGCATTCCAAGGAACAAAGCTGATCCTCGATCATCACGTTAGCCAAGACGACCTTGGTGGCGAGATGTTCAAAGATCCTAAGTGTGAAGCAACGGGTCGATTGGTTTACGAAGCGGCCAAAGCTTGGGGATTGGAGATTTCTGCGGAGACAGCCGAGGTGTTGTTTACCGCAATTGCAACCGACACCGGTTGGTTCCGATTCCCATCCGTCAGTGGTGGCACCTACCACGCGATTGGGGACTTAATCGAAGCGGGCGCAGTTCCCAGCAAAGTCTACGCAAACTTATTCGAAAAAGAACGAATTCAACGCGTCAACTTACGTGGAAGAATCTTAGCAAGTGCCAAAATAATTCACGATGGTAAGCTCGCCTACAGCATCGCAACAAAGAAAGACTTTATAGATACAGGTGCGTCAGCGGCAGACACCGAAGACGCCATCAATATGACCATGGCCGTCGCCGGCGTGGAAGCCGCCATCTTGTTTGTCGAACTTCCGACAGAAGAGGGAGTTAAAGCCAGCTTCCGCAGCCGCACCAAGCTGGACGTTGCAAGCCTGGCACAACAATTCGGGGGAGGTGGCCACGTCGCCGCCGCCGGTGCTTTACTTACGCAGCCGCTCGACGAGGTCGTGCCAATGTTGCTTGACGCGACCGAAAAGGCCATGGGATAATTTAGTGAGATGGATTACATTAACCGTGGAATTTGAACCTTCTGCCTCGGCCGCGCCAATCGCCGCCTGCGATCGGTCCCCCCTGGCCAGGCCAGTCCTTTAAGGTAAGGAACCGGTATCTCGCTCGCGCGAAAGCGGTTTTGTTCGATTTCGACTTGCGATCACCGGATCCCATTCTGGAAAGACCTATGCACCTTCGCCTTGTAATTGCCTTATTGCTTAGCCCATGTTTGCTGTCCCTGGCCGGGGCGCAAGAGATTGTCGACTTTCAACGCGACGTGCAGCCGATCTTGAAAGCGCGCTGCCTAAAATGCCACGGCCCCGAAGAAGCAAAGAATGATTTTCGCGTCGACGATGCCGAAACGATGGGCTATTACATCGAGGCGGGTGATATCGAGTCGAGCTCGCTATGGGCCGATTACTTGATCACCGAAGATGAAGAAATGAAGATGCCTCCCATCACGCCGGAAGAACCTCACGGAATGCCTGCTTCCGAGTTGGCATTGGTGAAGCTATGGATCGAAGAGGGAGCAAATTTCGACTGGAAGGCCGAGACCGCCGTCGATGCGATTCCACAGGAAGCGTCTCCCGAGATGAGCACCGCTTACAAACTGTGGTTGTTCCAAGGTTTGTTTCATCCTGCCTCGACGCACTTCCCGATCGCCCTGCTTTCCATCTCAATGGCGTTCCTCTTGGTATCGTATTTCGCCGGGAAGTCCTTCGAGACGGCTGCTTACTACTGTCTTTGCTGTGGTGCCTTGGCTGCTGTGGGGGCGTGCGTGATGGGCTGGGCTTATGCGACCGATGAAGGCTACGTCGGTCTTTCGTTCGACCTGATGAACAGCAATATTGCTCGTCACCGCTGGTTGGGTGTTTTGGTGTCGGTTGGTGCTTTAGTATTGATTCCCTTTGCCCGCACGACTGTTAAGTCGGAAGAAGGGAAGATGAAATCGTTTTGGCTGATCGGAGCCCTTGTAATTGGCCTCGGCGTTTCAATGGTCGGCTATCAAGGTGGTGAACTGACCTATGGCGAAGACCACTACGCAAAGGAGTTCCAACGCCTTTTCAACACCGGGGAAGAAGTGGAAGCTCCAGCCGACGAAGCGGAACCAACATCCAGCGAAGAAGAATCGGCAAGCAAAGACTCGGAGTAATTTCCCAGCTCTACTGGCCAATTGAAGTCACAGAATGAAGCGAGCCTCATCACGGCTCGCTTCTTTTTTTGTAAGGGTTCAAGCTCGGCAATCTTTCCCTATTTCGCCAAAACAGTTCAATCCGTACTTCCCACTCAGCCGATAAGATGACAAAGCAGATTCAGACCCCCGGGAAAGTTGCTAGCAGATGTGGTGCCCCAATTGTCAGACCCAAGTCGCTGGGATTGCCTCCGCCAAGGAGCATTCGGCGTTGGTCTGCGCGAAGTGCCAGACGCAATTGACCGCCAGTTCTGAAGCCTCGCAGGCGAAGTCTAAAGCAACTTCTTCCTCGCAGCCGCTACCTGGTATGCGTCTCGACTCTCATCGGATGCAAGCTACGCTCAGCCGGATCGACCGCCTCGTTCAACGATTGGGTGAACCAACCGATTTCGAGGAACCGAAGCCGCCCCAAACGAGCCGTCGCCCTGCTCCCCAACCAGAATACGACAAACCGGCGGAACCACTCCGGACCGAAAACAGCTTTCCCTGGCTGGCAACGTTCAGCCTTGCGGCAGGCGTCATGCTATTGGTTTGCGGCTGCTTCCTGATTGTCTGGAGCGTTGTTGCTCGCCGCCCCGATTTATTCAGCATCGGTTTTCCTATTTCCGTGATCTCGTTGGCGTGCATGGCCCTTGCGGCTTGCTTGTTCTTCCAAGATGCCTCCGGCAAACAAGCGGAAACGCAGAAGTGGTTGGCTGATGTGCAGAATCAACTAGGTGGCATCCGACAGATTGCCACGGATAGCCGACACTCACTCGGTTCAATCCCAGAGCTGCCTACCACCATCTCATCACCGGCCAACATCTCGCTGGCACAATCGGAAGAACGTCTGAGAGAGATCCGACGTCGCTTGAACGAAACACGTTCGCGTTAGAACTTCGCAACCGTGCGATTTCGGCCCGAAAAAACAGCTGCATCGAAATCCGTTCGACGCGGCTGTTGATCGTTGAAACTTGGCGTGCCTGCTATCCCTGCACCAATGCCAAGTCTCTGCTCTTTTTCGCGTCGCAAGCTGAGATGCAATGCAGCTTGGTTGCCAGTGAGGCGTTAAGGTTTTCCTCAGGCGGAAGCTGTACAAAGACTTGTCCCTCTTGCACTTTCACAGGGAAGACCTGCAACTTGTATTCTTCACCAGTCAGACATTCACCCGATTCCAGTGAGAATGCCTTCTTGTGAAGCGGACATGCTACCTTTGGCACGCCAGAAGCATCGCCGATAATGCCCCGCGACAAGACAAAGGCATTCTTATGTGGACACATATTTTGACAAGCATACCAGTCGCTGTGTGTCGTTGCTCGGAAGATGGCGATTTGCACTTCGCCATACTTCACCGCGGCGCCGCCATTGACCGGAAAATCAGCTTCGTTGCCCATCGCGATCCAGGTTAACTCTTCACCCGGTACGTCGTGCGGAATCGTCTCGCCGTTAAGACCTTTCAACTCGACCAGCGAAACATTTCCATCGGGCCAATCCGCCGGACGCTGCTGGTCTCGTTCCGAAATGATCTCGATACCAAGCTCTGATTCATCCGTATTGACGAATTGCTTGAAGAAAGCCCGCTTCTCAGGATCTTCGACGACCGTCTTCCACTCGCATTGATAGGTGTCGACCAGCATCTGCATTCGAGCTTCAAGTTCGTCACAAATGTTCAGCGAATCGTTGATCACTACATCGCGAATGTGATCGAGGCCGCCTTCCATCTTTTCCAACCAAACGCTGGTTCTTGTCAACTTGTCCGCCGTTTGGATGTAGTACATCAAAAAGCGATCCATGTATTTGACGGCTGTTTCTTCATCAATATCTGCGACCAACAAGTCAGCATGACGAGGATTGGCACCACCATTGCCGCAAACATAGAGGTTGTATCCATTCTCGGTGGCAATGAGTCCAACGTCTTTCCCTTGAGCCTCAGCACATTCACGAACACAACCGCTGACCGCGAACTTCAACTTATGCGGTGCGCGAATTCCGCGGTAACGATTCTCGATCCGAATTGCAAAGCCAACCGAGTCCCCGACCCCGTAGCGACACCAGGTGCTTCCCACGCAGCTTTTGACCGTTCGTACCGCTTTTCCGTACGCATGACCGCTCTCGAAACCTGCTTCGATCAATTCGGCCCAGATGTCGGGCAGGTCTTGGACTTTGGCACCGAACAAGTCGACGCGTTGGCCCCCGGTGATCTTGGTGTAGAGTCCATACTTTTTAGCAACCACGCCGAGGGTGATCAGTTTGTCAGGCGTTATTTCACCACCTGCTACCCGCGGAACGACACTGTAAGTCGCGTCTCGTTGGATGTTGGCCAAGAAGCGATCGTTCGTATCTTGGAGAGTTTTGTGCGAAGTCTCCAAAATATGATCGTTCCATAGCGATGCCATGATCGAAGCAATCGCTGGCTTACAGATCTCACAACCATCTCCCTTCCCGTGGGACGCCAGCAAATCATCGAACGACTTGATCTCTTTAATTTTGACGATCTCAAACAGCTCTTGGCGGGAGTAAGCAAAGTGTTCGCACAGGTCCTTGCTGATCGACTTACCTGCGGCGGCCAGTTCAGCGGCTAGGATATCGGTAACCAACGGCATACAGCCTCCGCACCCACCACCGGCACTGGTGCATTTCTTGACTTCGGCTGGCGTCATTAAATCGTTGTCGCGAATCGCCGAGCAGATTTGTCCTTTCGTAACGTTGTTGCAGGAACAAATCTGAGCACTATCTGGCATGCTGGCAGCTCCTCCCAGAGCAGCTGCTCCTCCGCCGTCGCCACTGTTTCCCATCAATTCGCTAGGCGAACAGGGGAGCAGATCCCCGCTCTTGGCAAAGATCGAAAGGGTCCCGTATTCCGATGCATCGCCAACCAGAATCCCACCGAGGAGAGCTTTGCCATTCTTGCTGAACAACAGCTTCTTGTACGAGCCTTGGAAGGGATCTTCCACGACCAGCGAAGTCGAGACATCGTCGCTCGCTTCATAGTTGCCGAAGCTGGCCACATCGACCCCCATGAGCTTCAGTTTGGTCGACATATCGGTGCCACCGAAATGCTTTTCTTGACCGCACAAATTAGCTGCGACAATCTCGGCCATTTCGTAACCTGGCGCGACCAGGCCATAGATCATTCCGCTATGCAGGGCGACTTCACCGATGGCAAACACCTTCGGATCAGATGTCCGCAGATGATCGTCGACTGAAACACCACCGCGCGGTCCGATATCGAGTCCGCACTCTTTCGCGACTTCATCCCGTGGACGAATTCCCGCTGAGACGATGATCATGTCAACGTCCAACGAACTATCATCGGTGAAGACCATGCGTTCGACCTTGCCGTCTCCCTCGACTTCCTTCGTGCCCTTGTTGAGATGAACTTCAACGCCGAGCTCTTCGATCTTTTGAACCAACAACTTCGATCCTCGATCGTCAACCTGACGCGGCATTAATCGAGGCGCGAACTCGATAACATGGGTTTTCATCCCCAAATCAAACGCGGCCTTAGCCGCTTCCAGACCGAGAAGTCCCCCACCGATTACCGCACATGACTTCGCGGTTTTACCATGATGAATGATCTTCTCGAGGTCTTCGATCGTTCGATAAACATAGACACCATGCTTCTGAATCCCCGGCACGGGCGGTACGAAGGGGAACGAGCCGGTTGCCAGAACCACATAGTCGTAAGAAATCGCACTCCCTTTATCTGAGTAAACGACTTGTTTTTCTCGATCAATCTTGCTAGCCCGATCACCCAAGTGAATCTCGACCCCATGCTCTTGGTACCAGTCGAGCCTGGCAATCATTAACTTCTCGGCATCGCGGTGGGCAAAGAATGAAGTTAGCCCCACGCGGTCGTACGCCGCACGTGGTTCTTCACAGAAGGTGACAATCTTGTATTGACGGGCCTGATCGAATTCGACGAGCTTTTCGACGAAGCGATGCCCCACCATGCCGTTGCCGATTACTACGATGGTCTTGGTTTCGTCGGTCACCATGAAATCCTGTTTCCTCTTTTTGATGCACTTGCGCGGGCCGCCGCTGAGGGAAACGCAAGCGGTGTGCCCATAAGTGCAGAGGAAACTTTCGGCGATCGACCTGTAGCCGCAAACTACGAAACAGAAAAGAGTTACAGCATGCCACATCTATCCTGAGCTCATTTCGACCACCCTTGGCAACGAAATGACCGGAAATTTGGCTTGGCGCTGCTGCACCGATACGCAACGTCCTGCGAGCGGATCTCGCAGGCAAGATATGACAGATGGACCGCATCCGGTCCAAAGGGAAGCGATCTAGTGCGCGATCTCTTCCCAGTATTCATCGAAGGCACCCGGCACGTGAAAATCGGGGCTGTTATCCAGGTCGTGGCACTTCAGACAGGTATCACGTGCCTTATCCAAAGGCAATTTCATCTGCTCGGTGAAACGCGTCGTCTGATCTGCGGTAAAGTCACCATCACCGTTTTGCGAAGCAACGTGGGCTGACCCTGGGCCGTGACAGTTCTCGCAGGAAACATTGTGCATCTTCGGCGTTTCTTCCAGCCCTAAATAGCCGGACTCGAAAGGAAGGTAGGTTGCCGGATTCCAACCTGTGACGTGGCAAGCCAGGCACTCTGGATCAAAGTGGCGTGGAACTTGGAATCGTTCTGGCGGATGCACCAGGGTTTGCGTTGCATGACTATGCTTCGAGCCTTTCCAAACGTCGTAAGCATCTTCGTGACAGTCTTTACACGATTCGGATCCGACGAATTTGTGGCCACTCGGGTGAGGCTGCTGGCGAATGCCAAGGCCGCTTAAACCGAGCGTTTCCAACTGTTGTTGATAAGCAGCTAATAACTTCAGCATCTCTTCCGAATCCTTGAAGCTGTCATCCAAGGCAACGCGTTCGTAACGCATTGGGGTGCGAGGATCGTTATACAAACCCACGACACCAACATACATTCCCTTAGTACCGACCTGGATCATGCGGGTTTGCAGGCCTTCAACCACCTCCGGCTTCAATTCCGGCTCACCAGCCCCACCGGCCGTGATGACTAGCTGAAAACCAGGAAACTTCCGCGCAATCTCACGGCTTTCGCTCAGCGTGCCCTCGCAAAGGAGAATGTACAAATCACAGTTTTGCTCTTTGAGCGCCTGCCAGCTTTCCTGCAAGCCTTCTTCTGGCTCGGAAAGCCCGACATCACTATTGGAAATCCGTTGAAGCTCTTTCGAGCAAAGAACGCCCGTCACACCGATTTTCTTACCACCTTTTTCGATGACACGATGACGGGGCGTGTAATCGAGCAAAACGGCGTTGCTGGAAAGAAACTTGATGTTGTCAGGATCTTCAGAAGCGACAGCCGCGAAGACTTCATCAATGGAAAGACGAAGGTCGTCTGGACCAAAACCAATCGCATCGTACTCCATCTTCCGCAAACCTTCGGCGGTCGTTTGGAATTTGATTTCGGCCTGACGACCGAAGCGGCGAACTTGATTTCCGACGTCCAAGGCAACCACGTCCCAGCCTCGATCTTCCCGCAACTGCTTGAGCAGTGAGTGGCGTCGCATTAGGCCACCCTTCTGATTGGCCAACCCAGTACAGCCGCACGGCTCGATGTAGCCGTGCTGTTCGCCGGTGATGAAAAGGGCCACTTCCGGCTTTGGCCACCCCTGAAACAGTTCACGAGGGGCTGCCACCGTGCTGGTGCTTCCGGTGGATGCGTCTTCATAGGCAACTTGGCGAACGTCGGACGATGCCGCCGCATCCGTGGCAGGCTTGGCCATCGGAGCAGCGTCTTGCTGAGCACGGGAAAGTTGCCCGGGCTCGTGACTGTTAGCAATGCGATCTTGGCTTTTGTTCTGGCTGACCGAGGTAGGTGTCGTTTCCGAACAGCCCCAAACTCCTCCTAAGACCAAACAAGCGAACGCGAGACCGACAGTCGAGTTTCCAGAAGCCATTCGAATACTATCTGCGGGTTTGTTGTTGCGAAATTTTGATGGCCTACCTCCGATCTATGCGGCGGGGGCCAGGATCAGGCGAGAATCAACCCAAGACTCTACTCGACCGAGAAATATACGAAAATATCAACCTCTTTGATCTCAGGATGTCCATCGACCGCTAGCACGATCTTTCCGAGCTTGTCCCGATCAGGGCCGAGGAAGTTACCGCCAGGAACGCCCTCAGGAATATTTAACATGAGCGGAAACTTGACCACGTTACCATCGTTGAAGGTTTCCGACTCACCGATCTCGAGATCCAGATACTCCGGCGAGGCAGACTTTGGCTTAACCGTAACGTCATTTCGATGAGGGCCCTTCACGATCAAGAACAACTTGGTCGAAATCCCTTCATCCTTCTTCAACTTGCCGAGGTAAAGAACACCTTTGTCACGGTCATACTTCTTGATCGCCATCACCGAGATGTCACCCACCACGTAACTGGTGACTGAAATCTCAAGCTCCGGAGCGAACTCACTGTTCGTGTGCACGGCGATGCTGTGCTTATTGGTTCCCAGAGGTAATCCAGGCTTCGTCTCTAATTGTACCAAGTAGCCGGCCAAAGCCCCGGCAGACTCTTTTAGTTCCTCGGGTGAAAGTTCGCGGCTTGTCACGTCAAACAAGTCCGCTCCCGCACCGGTCACTTCTAAGCCGGTAATCTCGAATTCAGCATCTTTGTAGGAAAGAACCTTCGTTGCCGCTTTACGTGTTTCGCCAGCAGCCATGTTCGACAGGCGAATCTCAGACGGTTCCAATACCACGGCCTGAACGACCGATCCCGTGATGCGCAGTTCGAGAGTCGGCTTGCGAGGGTCATTCGTGGCGATAGTGGCCGTTTGTCCAAAATCTTCCTGGTAAGCTTTCGGACGCCATTCCAGTTTGATCTCGGTCGTATCGCCGGGTTGCACCGTCAGAACGTCTCCTTCCTTCAGGTCGGCCATGGTGCATTTACAGGTCGTTCCTTCCATGGTCAATTCCAACGGCTCTTTCCCCTCGTTTTTGACCACGAAGGTATGCTTGCCGACGGAGTTCAACTCCATCCGACCAAAGGCAAAAACCGGCCCATCTTGGACAATCGCTTTTGGCGACGTCTCTTTGACGGCGACTTCAGCCCACATCAAAGAAGGATCGGTCAGGCCCCCGAAGTCGTTTGGGGTACTAAGATCTCGCACAGCGATGGCGTAACCAGCGGCAGAACCGCCCAACAGGCAAACCAGAAGCAGAGCAATAGGTTTCATGGTACGTCAGGGGAGAGTTGATGAACGGATAAGGGAAAAATCAGGAGGTAGCGTGACTACCGATATTTAGGTTCGGTCAGCGCAGGGAATCACTCAGTTGGTTATTGTACGCAATTGTTCCATGGTTTGTTTGGCGGAAAGTTCAGGATCAACGATCGGCAACTCGCCGTCAGCTTTGGGACCAAGAGGTGCGTCATGAATCTTCAGATTCTCTAACATACGCTCAGCGTGAGGGTTGAGCTTATCGAGACGCAATGCTTCCTGTGCCTCGGCGGTACTTTCTTCCGGCATGTTCGCTAAATGCAGGGCCCAGGCCAGCTGGGCGTGGTGAATAGCTCGATTGGGGTACAACCGCACGGTCTCGCGGTAATGATCGATCGCTTCGAGCAGAAATTCTGGATTTCCAGATTGTCGATACATATCGAGGAACCAGTCGCCAACCGAAAGATGCAGCGGGAACGAATGCCCTGCCCGGCTGAATTCTTCATCCAACGCATTCTCGAACTTTTCAAGCAGTTGTTGGCGTGCCGCTGGCGGGGCGTCTGCGTTATTCATCCAACTTTGATAATAGACATTGGCCAGCATCGCTGGGCCATCTTTGCTCCACGGATCGGCGATCGTGGCGGCTTGGGCATACTGCTCCATATTTCGCCAGTCGCCCCGTCGGGCAGCATCCATTGCATACGCCATATCGGTGCGGCGATTGGCGACGGGTTGAATTCCCCAGTAGGCCACCACAAACAACCCCGACAAGCCAATTAGCAGCCCAGCGGATTTTGGTTTCGCGTCTTCCCAAACCACGTCTGGTCGGGTTGGTAAAGCCACCGCCAGCAGCAAGTAAAACGACCCAGCGACACTTGGGAAGCTAATTCCTCCCGCGGCCGTCAAATTGATGACCATCGCCGCGACAGCAATCACCAACCACAACCGCAGATCGCGCTTCAACGGAACGCGGGACAGCGCCGCCACGACGATTAATGCTGGGAGCATGCCGACGAGCAGAGGCGTAAAGTCGAGCATGACTTCCTGCATAATCATCTGCAGGAAAGGAGCCACAAATGGTGCGGCCAACGCGCCGAACCAGATCGGTCGATCCGAAGGTTCTTCGCTGCTTGAATTTGAACTCGCAGTTTCTTCCGTGCCGTCCTGATTGCCGGCGAAACCAATCTTCCGCGTCCACAATACCAATGCTGCGAGAAATAACGCAATTGCCGGCGTGCCTGCCATCGACCAAATTTCGAAGACAAAGTTATGCGGATCGGCGACCGTTTCACTGGCCATCGGCAACATGTATTCCGGGTAATAGCCCTGAAAGTTTGCCAGTCCGCAGCCGAACAGCGGGTGGTTCGCAATGATTTCGGCGGCACCTTGCCAATACTGCAGTCGGTAAATCACCGATGTCGGGGCTTCGCTTAAGACTTCGACATCAAGAATTCCGGTAACAAACGCCAACATGAACAGGACCAAGCCGGCACCGATCGTTGCGACAGGAATCACCCATGAGACTCGCTTTCCGATCGCCGAACCGTAGAAGGCAATCAGCCCTAAACCAAACAGTCCAGCTAACCACGATGTCCGGCTTTTGGTGAGCACGAGGCACAGCCCGATGAATACGATCGCCAATCCTAAGCCACCAACGCTTTTCCAATCGATCGGTTTGGAAAACGAATCTTTCAGCCAGCCGACCGAAAGCAAGAACCACGGTACCAAAAAAGCTGCGAGGGAATTTGTTAAGGTAAACGTCCCGGTTGGCTCAGTGCTATTTAAGCGATTCTCAAACAGGATTCGCACCGGACTGTCTTCCGCTGTGTCGATTCCGTTTTCCATCAGAATCTTCTCTGGATCGGCACGATACGCGGCTTGATTCGCGGGAAGAATCTCTAAGTACTGATAGAACGAATAAGCCGTTATCAGTACGGCAACTCCGATCATCGAAGTCAACAACGCGTGACGCTGATGGTCAGTAACGATCCATTGCCGGATCAGGAAATAAGCGATCAGAAGTTGGGCGTGGTCCCAGAATCCATTGAATGCGGCTCGCAAGTTGACGTCTCCGGAAACCATCCAAGTAGCGAGCGCCAACCAGACCAGAAAGGCAGCAAAACAGCTTTCAATCCATGACCACCGGATTTCTAACTTCGGCTGTCCCAGGGCACGCACGCCCCAGAGCAGAAGCAGAAAACACCACGCCACAGCCAGCCACAACTCCGCGCCCCTTTCGGGTGAACCTTCGCTGGAAACTAGGGGTGTCGTAACCGCCAACAACGCGATCCCGCCGCCGATCAGATTGTCCAAGATCGACGGTTCGGGCTGAGGGGACTTCTTTTCGCGTTTATTCTTAGCGGCCATTTATTCGGAACGATTCCGTTCTTTTCGACGGGCGGCCTGCTCAATCAAAGCGATCAAACTGAGCACGCAAAACACAAGCAACAAAACCAAGACGGCCCCTACTCGATCAACACGATGCAGCAGCAACGCACCTAACCCACAGGTCGCCGTCAAGAGATAGATCAGCAAGACGGCCGTTGTCTTCGAGAAACCAATCTCGACCAGGCGATGGGAAAAGTGACACTTATCTGGCTGGAATGGACTCCGTCCTTGACGGATACGAATGTAAAGTACGGTCACAAGGTCGTACAACGGAACCGCCAAAATACAGAGCGGGGCCAAGATGGCATGTTGTCGCCCTTCTTCGTAACTACCAAATGTGGCCAGAATGGTCATCACCGCCATGCAGAAACCAATCAAGTAGCTGCCGGCGTCCCCCATAAAGATCTTAGCTGGCGGCCGATTATGCCACAGAAAACCGAGAATCGACCCAGTGAGCACCAGCAAAAAACCGCCGACAAAGAGTTGCGGCCCAGCCGTTGTCGGGTCGGGGGCAAGAAGTAAAACCGAGGCCAGCATGAACGAACCGATCCCGGCAATCCCCGCCGACAGTCCATCCATGTTGTCGAGCATATTGAACGAGTTAATTAACGCGACAATCCAAAACACCGTGACGATATCAGGGATCACTGGAACGTGGACAAAGAAACTGAGCTTCCAACCAAGTCCCCAGACCACGACGCCAGCAACACCGAATTGAATCGCCAGACGTATCTTCCAGCCAAGCCCCATCAAATCGTCGAGTAACCCGACGGTTGCCAAAATGGTGGCCAGCCCTAGCAAGATCCAAAGCGAGACCGACTTGTCGAGGTAGCCAGCCAAATGTGGCTGAACGAATTGCCAGCTTTTCTCCAAAAGCGGCCAGCCGAAGCTGATATCAGGACTGCTCGCAGCGATCCAAACCAACAATTGAGCGACAGCGAAAGGAACGACCAGCCCCAGCCAAATCCCAATGCCACCTCCCAGAGGCGTGGGCGTAACATGGACTTTGCGAGCCGATGGCTGATCGACCAACCCCAAACTAGGGGCAAAACGTCGGACGATACCAGTGGCCACCCCCGCGATAATCATGCCCGGCAAGATGGCCGCGACAACGAAAGCAAACGCACTAATTGGGCTCCAAGCCACTTATTATCCCGCTTTGTCTTGAAGTTCGAGAGGCAAACGCAAAAACGCCATTCTATTTCAAGATTGTCGTCAGCGTAGTGCCCACGATTAGCCACACGGGATTCAAACCGGCGAAAGTGACGATTAAGCCGATTGCAGCGAATTTCGCAAATATTCACGACAACGATTGAAGAACTCGTGAAACTCAGGGCGTTGATAGTCTGGATAAGTCCACGGCCACGCCTCCCACGCCTTGCGGCGGTAGTGCAAAGTTACCTCGGCGTAGATACCGTCCCGCAAATAAATGCGATGATCGCGGTCTTTCGTAGTGGCCAGGACCAACTTCGCCTCAGAAATGTAGCCAGGGTCCAGATTCAACGGGCGTTCAACCGGCAATTGCCTCTCTTGGGCGTGCTGCTCCTCCCATAGGTTCGACTCACGCTTCCAGTCGGGCAAGTCGCCAGAAGACTGCAAGTCGGCGAAAGCCCAGAATTGCTTACTTTGACCAGGCCCCATCTCTTGATCGTAGTAGGTTGTTTCAGTGAGTAGGAACGGCTCGCTCTTCAGTTCGATCGGCCCCCAATGCTTCTCCGCGAATTCGGCCCCCCACGCCAACGAGTCGGGATAACAACTGAATGCCGCGACGATACGTAAGACAGGTCGTGGCGTGCTGATGTCTCCCAAAATGAGTTCTCCCGCTCAGATTTAACGTTTCGAAATGGCTTTTAGTTTCAAGCGATGAGCGTCACGCCCAGCAAGCGGCCCCAATCGCAAGGTACGATATCTTACAAGAAATAAAAAATGCCGCAGGTGGCGCCACCTGCGGCATTTTTATAACTTTCGTCGTTCGACGATCTTCAAACCTTAGAAGGTGAAGATGGCGTCGAAACCGGCGAACACACAATCGTCGTGCGTGCCTTCGGCGTACGGCGTGCCATTGCCACCGTGGATCGCGTCGAACTTCTCGAAGCGAACTTCAGGACGAACGATCAGGTTTGCAGTTGGCTTCCAGTTCAAACCAACGGTCGTGGCGTAGTAGCTACCAGGACCGAAACCAACGCGGCTACCGTCTTCGTCGCAGAACCATTCTGCACGAACACCAGCACTCCAGCAGTCGTTGATTTCTTTGAACAGGTACTGGTTAACACCGTACCAGTAGTTGTTCTTCGCACCGCCTGGCTGGTTCGATTGAACGCCCAGGTCGTGTTGGAAGACGTAGCTCCATCCACAGCCCATGTCGTGGGTCAGCACGAAGCTGTTCATGTAGACGTTACCACCGTTGGTCTTACCCCAGTCACCGGCGTTGACGGCCCAAGTGACGGTGGTGCTATCCGACAGGTCGCGGCTGATACCGCCAAGGAAAGTCGCTTGGCCTTCCCAGTTGTCGAATGCAGTGTCCCAACCGTTGACGTAACCGCCCCAAAGTGTGGTGTCTTCGAGACCACTGTAGGTCGCGAGAATACCACCGTGGGTGAACGGTTCGCCGTAGTTCATCGTGTAAGCGTACGAGGTGAAGAAGTTGTCAGGAGCGGTAACCACTTCGTAACCAATGATGGTGTAGAAGTGACCCATCTTGACTTCCCAATCGCCCCAAGCAGCCGTCAGGTAAGCTTGAGGAATGGCCGAACCGTACAGCTGTTCGCCGTCAGCGGTCGTAGCCGAATCCCAGCCGTTGTCCCAACGGTGACGATCGCCGTAACCAAAAGCTTGCGTATCCGGACCGTCAGCACCGAACATCGCGTCAACTCGGTAACCCAAGTCGAAGCAATAGGTTTCAGCGTCCGCAGCCTTTTCAGCGTACAACCAAGCTTGGTTGAGCGTGAAGGCGTTGGAGATCTGACGGAAAGCAACCGGAGCATTACCGTTGTTGGTGTAGACGCCGCGGAAGTTACCGTAGTAACCGCCCGAGATCCAACCACCGATGGTCACGCCACAGTCGTTTTCGCCGAATAAGGTCCAAGGATCGCCATGATCACAGCATCCGAAGAGGCCACCGCCACAGCTGCTTCCGCAACCACAGCCCATGCCACAATCGGATCCACAAGTCAAAGCGGCGTCGCCACACGTAGCAGCGTCCGTCGCACAACCGCAATCGGAAGCGATTGCGTTGTAGCTCACGGGGCTGGCACCGTAGTATCCAGCTTCCTGAGCCGATGCGGCGGACGAACCGCCCACCATCATTGCGGCTGCCAACATGGCGGCCTTCCAATCCATTTTCATCGTAAAACTCCCTCCAATTCCCAGGAATTCGTGAGCGTCTAAAAAACGCGAATTACCCAACCCGCCGCTCGGTTGCCTAATCGCCCGTGTCCATCGGGGCGGGTAATAAAACTTACGCCTCCGAGTCCTACCTCTTAATGATCAGCTCGGTACTTGCCTGTCAGGGCAACCCAAGAGATCCATCGCCGCCAAGAGGTACGAAACGGCAGGCGTAGCGTCTCGCAGCTAGTCCAGGTTTAGTTGCTTTATCGAGACAACCTGTGCTGAAATTAACTTAGGAATGTTTGAGCCGGCATCTTTGCGATACCGGCAATCTCAACGCACTTGCCCCAAACTCACACCAACTAATAAAACAGTAAGAAGCGAGCCCTCACGAACACCCCACAGAGGGGCTACACCCGCCCGTGTTTTCCACAAACTTCCGTGGAAACGACGCCAACCTGACAAATCCCTTGAGTTTTGGTCGCCTTTAGGTAAGAATTGCGATTGGTAACGGAATGTGCCAGCTTTCTCACTCAATCTCTCGTCTGTGCCGGCTCTCGATTCGCCCGGAAGGTCTACTAGATATGAATCAATCTCTCCCACGCGCGATAAGCGCACGTCGTGGCTTTACGCTTGTGGAATTGCTGGTCGTGATTGCGATCATCGGTATCTTGGTCGGGCTAACACTGCCAGCAGTGCAAGCCGCACGAGAGGCCGCACGCCGAGCGCAATGCCAAAACAACTTGAAGCAGCTCGGTTTGGCGCTCCAAATTAAGATGACGGAAGCTAAGGCTTTGCCACTTGCCGTCGATCCAAACAACCACACCTGGATCACGAAGATCTTGCCTGAAATTGAACAGGGCAATATCTACTCGAACATCAACCTCACCGTTGCTGCAAATGACACGTCGAGTTCGGCGAATGCGACCCAACTGACGTTCCAATTGGAAGCGTTGGAATGCCCATCCGATCCACAGAATGGCCAGAATGCATCGTTTGGCGGCATTGGAACAACGAACTATACCGGTTCTGAAGGTTGGATCTCGAATGTCGGCGGTCAACAGTGGGATTCCACAGTTGCAACGAATGCCTCATCCGTTGCTCGCCCGTACACCTTCCCAGCAGCAGCATCTGGTCCTTATAGTGCCTTCGCTGGTACCCCCCGCTTGGACCTTGGTGGCATCTTCCGCCCAGGGCTTCAAACTTCTTCCGCTAAGATTCGCGATGGTCTGTCGAACACCGTCATGCTTGCCGAGCAAGTTGTTGGTGGTTTTGCTTACCCAGGTGGTGCACCATCGTCGGAAACGGAAGCTGGACAAGCTAATGTAGGTGAGCAAGGCTTTGCCGAATCGGGCAAGATCCGGGCTGCTTTGTTTGGTGTTTATGGCGCCACACCGAACAATACTTTTGCAACCACCGGCGCCGCCTCGCCAGCCTATCCGTACAGTGCGACTGGCCTGACGCCTGGTCCAGGTTCGGCCCAGGTCTATGGCCCAACTCACATTGCTTACAACAACATCAACAACGACTGGCCCGGTGCTTCTACAGCTCACAACGTTTGCCAGTTCGCATTCGCTGATGGTTCGGTCAACTCCGCTTCGCTGACAATTGACCACCGTGTCTGGGTTCAGCTGAACGCCATGGCAGACGGCAGCGTCCTTGATCAAACGGCTTACTAAGTCGTTACAGCAACATATGCATAAAAAAAGGGGCCGAGTATTTGCTCGGCCCCTTTTTTGTTTCTTGAGTTTTGCTCGGGGGGAAAATGCTTATTGCCCATGAAAGCCGGTCAGCACGCAACCTGCGACCGGCTAAGTACCGAGACTAATATGCCTTAGCGACCAACATCCGGCGAGCAACCTCTTTGCCGGTAAAGAGGCATTTGCCAGGCTCGTCGTCCCCTTCAACAGGAATGCAGCGAGCCGTCAGCTTCAACTTCTTCAGCTCTTCTTCTACTTCCTTGACGTCCGCGAGATGCACGTAAGCAAAGCCACCGTGAATCTCAGGCTTGTCGCCACCCTTCTTCGGTGTGAACCACTTGGTAAGTTCTTCGGTACTGTCAATCTTACGCGAATTATCATCGCGTAGCTTCTTCGCTTTCTCGAAGAGCGAATCTTGAATTTCCTTAAGCGTGGCGGAGATTTCGCTCACAAATTGGTCGACCGGAATTCCCTTCTTTTCCTTCGGCCCTTGGTCGCGACGCCCCACGAAAACGCTACCCGAAGCAACGTCACGCGGCCCGACTTCCACTCGGACGGGCACACCACGTTTGATGTGGTACCAAGTCTTTTCGCCACCGCGGAGGTCCCGGTCGTCGATCATCACCCGCACGCCCGAGCGGTCGTAGATTTGATCTT
This sequence comes from Blastopirellula marina, assembly GCF_002967765.1. NCBI lineage: Bacteria > Pseudomonadati > Planctomycetota > Planctomycetia > Pirellulales > Pirellulaceae > Blastopirellula > Blastopirellula marina. The sequence goes on from NZ_PUHY01000010.1 coordinate 971,482, forward strand.
TGAGCTTCGCTTCCAAGTTCTTGCAATATTCGAGAACCGTCGCCTTCTCTTCATCGTTACGATAGATCGGCAAAATCACGATATGTTTCGGTGCAAGACGAGGGGGAATTACTAAGCCGTCGTCGTCGCTGTGAGTCATGATCAGCCCACCAACCAGACGCGTTGAAACACCCCATGAGGTCGTCCAGGCAAACTCTTCCGTTCCTTCGGCCGACTGGAACTTGATTTCCTGGGCCTTCGAGAAGTTCTGACCGAGGAAGTGCGATGTGCCTGCTTGCAGTGCCTTACGGTCTTGCATCATCGATTCAATGCTGACCGTCATGTCGGCCCCAGGAAAGCGTTCCCAAGAGGGCTTTTCCCCCTTAATCACCGGCATCGCCATATAGTTTTCGGCGAAGTCCGCATATACCTCGAGCATTTGCCGCGTTTCGGCCAAGGCCTCTTCCTTCGTGGCATGAGCGGTATGTCCTTCCTGCCACAGGAATTCAGCCGTACGCAGAAACATCCGCGTACGTAGCTCCCAACGAACGACGTTGGCCCACTGATTGATCAAAATTGGCAGGTCGCGATATGACTGAACCCACTTTGCGTACATGGCGCCGATGATCGTCTCACTCGTCGGTCGAACGATCAGTGGTTCATCTAATTTGCCGGCCGGGACCAGCCCGCCATCCGGACCGGGCTCTAAGCGGTGGTGCGTGACAACGGCACATTCCTTGGCAAAGCCTTCGACGTGTTCCGCTTCCTTCTCGAGGAAGCTCATCGGGATGAAGAGTGGGAAATAGGCATTCTCGTGCCCGGTGTCTTTGAACATGCCATCGAGCACTTGCTGCATGTTCTCCCAGATGCCCCAACCCCATGGCTTGATCACCATGCACCCCCGTACGGGGGAAACCTCAGCCAAGTCAGCCGCTTTAATGACTTGCTGATACCATTCGGGATAGTCGACTTCACGGGTCGGAGAAATTGCGTTTTGCGGCGCTTTGGCCATGATTCTGCCTACATTTTGAGAACTTTAAGGAAGGGACTCCTCATCCATATCAGGAGTCGCATTCTAAAAAAATCTTGATAGTGGGGACAGCCGAGGTAGCCGTGTGGTTCTGGGCAACCTTAATCGTGGGTCCTTGTTGCCGTTTCAGGGGACCTCTAGAATCGCACCTTCATCCCAGCGGGGGGGCGTAGAAATACGCAGCGATACGAAGATAGAAAAGATAACGGAAAGATATTTGGAATGGCTCGACGAAGTGTCTCGCAATTGGGAGAGAATGAAAGCGTCAACGAAGTGTTTGTCGCTTCCAGCAAACAATTGCGGCCCAACCGCCAGGGAAATCTTTATTTGCAGATGCAGTTGTCGGACAAAACCGGCATTGTGAACGCAATGATGTGGAATGCGAACGATTCCATCTACAAGCGATTTGAAGACGGCGACTTTGTCCGTATCCAAGGGACTTCCCAGTTCTACAACGGCTCGATGCAGGTGATTGTCACCCAGATTGAAAAGGTCGATCCGAACGCAGTCGATCAGTCCGACTTCATGCAACTCAGCCCGCAACAGGTTGAACAGCTCCTGAAAGAGCTGGCCGCCCAACTCCGCGGGATTCGAAACATCCATCTGCGAAATCTGGCGGAATGCTTCCTGATCGACGAATCGCTGATCAGCCGTTTTCGCGTTGTCCCTGCCGGTATCAAGAATCATCACGCCTACGAAGGTGGGCTGCTCGAGCACGTCGTCAACTTGATTCAGATCGCCAAAGCGATTGTCCCGTTCTATCCACAAGTCGATGAAGACCTGCTGGTGATGGGCGTTCTCTTTCACGACCTGGGCAAAGTCGACGAGTTGAGCACCGACAAAGGCCTAGCCTACAGTGACGAGGGACAACTGATCGGTCACCTGGTCAGCGGCGTTAGCATCGTGGATCGCTTGATCGTGGAAGCCGAAAAGCTCTCCGGCGAGCCGTTCCCGCAAGAGCTCGCCCTTCGAATCAAGCACATGGTCGTCAGCCATCACGGCCGATTGGAATATGGCAGCCCAAAGGTGCCAATGACGGCCGAAGCACTCGCTCTGCACTACCTCGATAGCCTCGACGCCCACATGCATGGGTTCGACAAGCTCCTTGCTGACGACGCCAATTCGGACAGCAATTGGACTTCGTACAGCCCGCAATTTGGACGCAAGCTGTACAAGGGATCTGGCAGCTAAGCTGGTGATCTCAACCTAGCCTGAAAAAAACACACACGTTTTCCACGTGGGGCACCTGTCGATAACATGTCGACAGCCGTGCCCCTTTTTTGTGGTCTCTGGCGAACCTCTTTCGCGTACATCGATGGTTTTCGGCTATCGCTGAATTAGCCGTTACCAATCGTAAGGGATTAGCAACTCGATTCTTACGACACGAATCACTTCTCTCTGGTGAGAAACAACTAGCTGCGTACTGCAGAACACGGTGGTGTTTGACATTTATCAGACCTTTACCGCTGATTCATTTCATCTCAATGAACGCCGGGCATACTACCTAACGTTCAACAAGGTTTCCTTACGCAATTATTGAAAACTGTTGGCCGGATTGCCTCGAGTTCACGCGTACGAAGGAAACCGAAGAAACGATCGAGTCCTCAGATCATCGATAGGATGGAGCCTGTCAAATTATGGGTGCCATGTCGCGTCATCGAGCTCGGGTACGAACACTATTCTTCAGCGATCTCCACTTGGGTTGCCCCTACGCTAGGGTCGAACCCTTCCTGGAACTACTGAATCAGCACGAACCACAATACATCTACATTGTCGGCGATTTCATCGACGGCTGGCGGCTCCGCAAGCATTGGCACTGGGAACCGGTCTACAACGCCATCCTCAGTCGCTTGTTCGAGATGTCGCAAGCAGGCACGCAGATCTTTTACACGCCTGGCAATCACGACGACTTTCTCCGAAGCTTTCGCTTCAAATTCGATTTCGTTGAGATTGCAGATCAATTCATTCACCACTGCCCGAACGGGCGTCGCATTTTGGTGACCCATGGCGACAAGTTTGATCAGGTCGAAAAGAAGGCAAAGTGGATCTCGGTGTTGGGATCGTTTCTTTACGACTCGATCTGTTGGGTCGATGAGCGTATCAATCGATGGCGGCGTCATTATCAGCTCAGCCGTTGGCCAATCGCCGCAACGATCAAGCGAAGCGTCAAGTCCGCCGTGAAGTTTGTCAGCGACTTTGAAGAAACGCTGATGCTCCATGCCCAATCGCTGAAATGCCAAGGGGTGATCTGCGGCCACATCCACACACCCATCGTCGTCGAGAAACATGGTGTCACCTATTACAACACCGGCGACTGGATCGAGAACAGCACCGCCTTACTTGAGTTTGAAGATGGCCGCTATGAAATCGTCGAGACACCGCACGATGTTAATCGCCACGCAGACCAAGTGATTCCTCTGGATCCGGCTGAAGTCGAGCGCCGCCGTCAGGAGCTCTTAGCGGAAGCACTCGGAACACGTCTAAGTCCCATCGACGATACGCCGGTGTTGGCAGTGCCTCTGCCCACTGGTCCTACGTAAGTGTCAGCAGAGAAGGTAATCGGCATCAGCAAATTCGATGCTCGTGCACGAAGATCGCATTGGCTTGAGGTTCATTCCGTACAAGGTGCGCGGAGCCCAGCTCCCGTTAAGCGATGGCAAAAATCTTCTACAGTATGTCGGGGGAAGGTCGCGGTCATGCCGCTCGAGTTCGCACAATGACCGAGCATCTGCGGCATGAACATGAGCTTGTCCTCTTCGCTCCCAACGAAGCGTACGACTTTCTGGCGCCCATCTATAACAAGCCAGAGATGAAGAGCGTCGAGGTCAGGCGGTTGCCAGGCTTGAAATTCTATTACACCAATCGTCGGCTCGACCTAACCAAGTCGATCCTCCATGGCGTGAAGTTTCTCGGCCAATTACGCCGTAACGTTCGCGAAACATCTGAAATTGTTCGGCATGAAAAACCCGATCTGATCGTCTCTGACTTTGAACCCATCTTGCCGAATGCTGGCCGGTCGTGTGACGTCCCGGTTGTCAGCTTAAACCACCAAGACTTTCTCTTAGCGTACGACCTCTCGTCACTTCCCCCTAGTCTACAGCGTTGGGCGTGGATGATGAGCTTCGTTGTCAGGGCGCACCATGTCGACCACGCAGAGACGATCGTCTCGTCCTTTTTCAAGTCACCGCTCTTGCCGGGCTATTCAAATGTTGTGCAAGTTGGTCCCCTGCTCCGCCCCGATGTAAGTCAGGCTCAACCAAGCGAAGGTGGCTTTATCCTTTCGTACCTCCGGAAAGCGACCAGTGACCAGACTTTAGAACTACTCAAGCTTTGTGATCGTCCGGTCAAAGTCTACGGACTTGGAAAAAGGCCTGCGGCTGGTCCGTTGACCTTCCACGAGATCGATGAAAACCGCTTTACCGAGGACTTTATTCACTGCGATGCCCTGATCGGCGCGGCAGGTAATCAATCACTGGGTGAAGCGATACACTTAGGCAAACCGGTGCTGGCATTACCAGAATCCTCACACCACGAACAAATGATCAATTCTCACTTCCTGAAACAAATGGGAGCGGGAACTTGGACGTCAATCGAGAGCTTCGCCAAGTCGCATCTCACCACATTTCTCGATGGAATCACCAGATTCCGCGCGAACCTGGCGAGTTATCGCGGCGTCACTAATGGCAATTCGCTCGCACTGGCCGCCATTCGGAAACATCTTCCCACGGCCAAGTTGGCATAAAAAATGCCACTTCTGGCGACTCTGCCAATTGCTCGCAATCCGCGCGCATCGTACACTTTGGATTATGGAAATAGAAGAAATCGAATCGAAGTTACTGTCCCACGTTAACCAACCGAACTATCAACCGGTCAAACCGAAAGTCATCGCCAAGAAACTTGGCATCACGGACGACGACAAGCGTCCCTTCAAGCGTGCTCTAAAACGCCTGATTCGCAAAGGATTGGTTCGCTATGGCGCCAATCATCTGGTGAAAAAGCCCTCGGCTGAAGAAGGTGATAAACGCATTACCGGCCGTTATCAAAGGAACGCAAAGGGATTTGGCTTTGTCCGACCCAGCTACGCCGCCGGCAGCAAAGACAAGCAAGACGACATCTTCATCCCGCCGCGTCGCGGTATGGATGCAGCGACCGGCGACTTGGTGCTGATACGCACCTATTTCGGTCGGGGCCCCGGTGGCGACAAACGCTTATGTGGCGAAGTAGTCGAGGTCGTCGAACGCGAAACGCATCGTTTCGTCGGCACCTATTACGAAACGCATGGCCTGGCCTTAGTCCAGGTCGACGGCCGAATCTTTGCTCAGCCAATCTCCGTGGGAGATCCCGGCGCGAAGAATGCCCAGCCCGAAGATAAAGTCGTGATCGAAATGGTCCGCTTCCCCTCGCATGCTCACGATGGCGAGGCCGTGATTGTCGAAGTGCTCGGCAAGCGAGGCGAACCAGGGGTCGATCTGTTATCGATCATCGTCGAATACGACCTGCCACGTGAATTCCCCGACAAAGCCCTTGAGGTCGCGCGAGAACAGGCCGATGCGTTCGACGAATCGATCCCCGAAGGTCGACGCGATTTCACTGCCGATACGGTGATCACAATCGATCCGATCGACGCCCGCGACTTCGACGATGCCATCAGCTTGGAACGACTCGACAATGGCCATTGGATCTTAGGAGTTCATATCGCCGACGTTTCGCACTTCGTCCCAGAAGGCAGTGCCTTGGATGTTGAAGCGCGCAATCGCGCGACCAGCGTCTATTTGCCGGACAAAGTGATTCCGATGTTGCCGGAAACGATCAGCAACAATCTGGCCAGCTTGCAGCCCGACCGAGTTCGATATACGCGAACCGCGATCATTGAATTTACGCCGGAAGGTGCTCGTGTTCATACCGAAGTTTGCAAAGGGGCGATTCGCAGTAAACGCCGTTTCGCCTATGAAGAAGTCGACGATTATCTGGCCGATCGCGAACCTTGGAAAGAGAAGCTTACGCCGGAAGTTCATTCGCTGCTGGGACGCATGCACGAACTGGCGATGATGCTACGTAAGCGGCGATTCGCCCGTGGCTCGATGGAATTGAGCATGCCGGAAGTGAAGCTCGACTTAAATACGGACGGTCAGGTCGTCGGTGCCCACACGGTCGAAAACACCGAAAGCCATCAGATCATCGAAGAGTTCATGTTGGCCGCCAACGAAGCGGTCGCGGAAGCATTGGTCGATCGAGAATTGTTCTTCCTGCGTCGAGCACACGCATCTCCCGATCCGAAGAAACTGGCTAACCTGACGGAATTCGTTCGCGAACTTGGAATCGAATGTGAGAGCTTGAACAGCCGCTTCGAAATCATCCGCGTCTTGGATGAAGTGAAAGGGAAGCCGGAACAGGCAGCCGTAAATTACGCGGTGCTGCGAAGCATGCAGAAGGCCGTTTACAGTCCGGAAGAGATTGGGCACTACGCGTTGGCTAGTGATAACTACTGCCACTTCACTTCCCCCATTCGCCGCTACCCCGACCTGACGATTCATCGAATGTTCGACCTGATCGAACAGGGAGTGCGACCGCCGCAAGACTTTGGCGAGATGCAGGTCGAAGGAGAGCACTGCAGCGAACGCGAACAACGGGCTGCTGACGCAGAACGCGAACTGATCAAGATCAAACTGCTCACGTACATGAGCACGCGTATTGGCGAGGAAGTCGATGCGGTGATCACCGGCGTCGAGCCGTTTGGATTGTTTGTGCAATCGCTCGATATTCCCGCGGATGGTTTGGTCCGAATTGATTCGCTCAATGACGACTATTACCACTATGATGCGATGACCCACAGCCTGGTTGGCAATCACGAAGGCAATTCGTTTCGCCTGGGCGATGTGATCACGGTTCGTATTGCTCGTGTTGATCTCGATCGCCGGGAACTTGATTACCAGTTCATCGAGAAAACCGGCCAGCAAAGTAGCAAACCTCCCGCGAAGTCACTTGGCGGTGGGAAGAGTGGCGGCAGTTGGAAGCCAAAAGTCCAAGGCTCCGGCATGAAGTTCTCGACGCAATCGAGTCGCCCGAAGAAGGGCTCTGGCCGAGGGCATTCAAAAACGCAAAAGGGGACACCTCCCTCGAAAGCGAAGAAGGACAAACGCTCGAAACGACGCGGTCGATCATCTTAGCATCGATCGCCTGGACGGCTAACCGAACCTCTCAGACGAAAAGCTTGCCAAATCTGATCATCGCGACCATAATCAGTTCAAGCCGATGATATCCCGCGATAGTTAATGCTCCTCGTTTTTTTTCATTGAACGACGTCTCGCCGACGGTAAATCGTCCCCGCCCAGCTTTGGAAAGCCCCTACCTATGATGCGTCCCCTGACCTTGGCCGGCTGTTTCCTCCTTGCGTTTGCCCTCTGCCTTTTTGGCCCGGCCACGGGGCAGGCCGCATCCGAGGCCGAGCTTCGCAAAGCGGCGAAAGGTGAGAAGCTAACTGAGGACGAGTTCAACTCGGTCAAGAAGGCTCTGATCAAAGATGGGCGTAGCGGCAGAGTCTCAAGCCAAGCCATGCAGGAGCTCATCAACAAGTTGCGAGAAGCTCCCGCAGTGAAAATTGGTCCAGATCGCAAGTCGCGATACAAGGTTTTGGAAAACACGTTGGTCGACCTGCGCATGATCTACGAAGGAGAACTGGCCGGAAGCGCGATTCCGCCTGATCAACTTCAGAAACATCCTTCAGCCGATCTGTTCCCCGGGTCGATCCCAGGGCAGGTGCAGCCGTCGACTCAGACGTGCGAAATCAACGCGAACAGCTATCGCTGGCAAAGCACCGGTCTTTACGCTCCACCTGGCGAAACGATTCGCGTCTTCATCCCGGATTCCTACGTGGATGCCGGCTGGAAACTTCGTATCGGTGCCAATAGCACGACCATCGACGTTCCTCGACACAAGACGATTAATCGCTTCCCAAAGATCGATCGCGTCTATTCCCTAACGGAACGATCAATCGAAGTTGGCTCTTCTTTTGGTGGTTTGATTTACATCGAGCTTCCCACCCCGAAAGCGAAGACGTTCCTAGCGAAGGATAGCGATATCTACAATCTGATCGACGAGTACACGCCTCCACCAAAGAAGATGTGCCAGATTCGCTTCACCAACGTGATCCAGGCTCCACGTTACGTCCATGGCGAAACTGATGTCCGCGAGTGGCGTGCTCAAATTCGCAACTACCCGGCTCCTTACGCAGAGATCGGAAGCGACAAGGTAATCTTCATGCTTCCGTCTCAGTTTATCCGCAAATTGGATACGCCAGATTTAGCAATGGAGAAATGGGACGCCGTAATTGACGCGATGAGCGAACTCTCTGGCCGCCCAAAGACGAAGCCGTTTCCACATCGCTTTCTCATTGACGCCCACGTAAACTGGGGTGCCGCGTTCGCCTCCTACCCGATTAATGCGCCGTTTGGTTGGGCCGAAGCGATTGTGAAGGGAGAACCAGAATGGGGTCATTGCCACGAACTAGGACATCTGCATCAGCATCGCGCATGGACGTATCAAGGCACCGGCGAGGTAACGGTCAACATTTTTTCACACTACGCGTTGGAACAAGTTTATGGGCGTGCTTCAGATCGTGGGAGCCGTGAAACCGTCATCGAGAAAACTCGTCAATACCTGAGCCGCCCTCTCGACGATCGTAATTGGATGACTGTTAACGGTGCTCTGTTCGAGCGGCTCGCCTTCTACCAAGTGTTGTCTTATGAGTTCGGCTGGGAGCCCTTCAAGCAAGTCTTCCGAGAATATCGTGCCTTGCCGCTAGATCAACATCCTCGTTCTGACATCGATCGAGCAAGTGACTTTCTGGTTCGCATGTCGCGAGCGACGAACCAAAATCTTGGTCCATACTTCACGCAGTGGGGCGTTCAGGTTCATGATGCTGCCCTCGGCGAAGTTCAGTCGCTTCCGGTCTGGGAATCGGAAATTGTGAAGGAAGCTCTCGCCAACTAGGGGAAAGCAATTCAAGTCATCAAATGAATTAGGCTGCCCTGCCCCGCTCCCGGTCGACGCGTTCCAGATCAGACATGGTCGGCATTTGCTTACCTTGCAGGTCGTAAACGTATCGCAGCACTTCGGCAACAGCTGCGTAGCGTTCGGCCGGGATCGGACGACCGAGTTCTGCTTCGGCGTATAATGCCCTCGCGAGTTCCTTACGTTCGACGACCGGGATATTGTTTTCCAGAGCTAATCGTCGAATCCGCTGCGCAACCGAGCCGGCGCCTTTGGCGACAACCACCGGTGCGGACATTTCATAAGGATCATACTTAAGCGCGATTGCTAGTTCAGTCGGATTCGTAACCACGACGTCTGCCTTCGGAACATCATTCGCCATGCGACTCATCGCCAATTGCCGAGCGACTTGACGCCGTCGAGCAAGGACCTGTGGATCTCCTTGCATCGATTTGACTTCCTCGCGGATTTCCTCCTTAGTCATCATCAAGTCTTGCTCCGACTTCCACAGTTGGTAGCCGTAATCCAATAGTGCGAGAATTACCAAGCAGACCGCGATCTTCATCGCAGTCCATAACGCCGTGTCCAACAAGTACGTCGCGACTTCAATCGTGCTGAGAGCAGATAGTCCCAGAATCTCATCCATCTCGAACCAGATCGTTACGCCGGCTACGATTGAAACGATCAATACCTTACCGATCCCGAAGATCAGCTTCATCAAGTTCGTCAGCGAGAAGAGTCGCTGAAACCCAGACATAGGATTAATGCGATTCCAATCGAAGCCCAGCTTGTCCGGCAGAAACATGATGCCGGTCTGAGCCATATTGATCACTATCCCGGCAATAAATAACACGATCAGCACCGGAACCATGACCATCGCAAGGCGGTAGAAGGTGGTTGCGGTATGGTGCGTCGCCCACAGTTCGCTCGGGTTTAAGGGGGGAACGGTGCCAAGTTCGTCTCGCGTGAACTGCCCCAGGAATTCGATCACGTCGCGACCGAGATACATGAGTGCACCCAACGCCACAATCAACATTACGGCCGAGACCAGATCCTGACTCTTAGGAATCTGCCCTTTCTCCCGCGCCTGGTCGCGGCGATGCTGGGTTGCTTCTTCTGTCTTTTCTTGATCCGCCATCGATTATTTCGCCGCCACCTGAATGGTATGAAACATCGCGCGAATCTTGTCGACCGTCGGCTCCACCGAGTCTTGAAAAATCCAGACCACGCTGCCGATCGTCAGCATGATAAATGCCATCAATAGCATTGTGTTCAAACTGAACCCGATCGCCATCAAGTTCAATTGCGGCAACGTGCGGCTGATTACGCCCATCACAAGCACACCGATCAACAAGGCAACGGTCCCAGGTGCTGCGGCCTGGACACCAAGCACCAACGATGTCGACAGCGTCTCGCGAATTACCGAGACAATATTGACGTCAACGGCAGCAATGCCAGGAGGGATCTCGGTAAACGTGCTCAGCAGTGCCGCCATCAAGAACCGGTGCCCACCAATCACCAAAAACACAGCGAGTACGACCAGGTCGAACACGATTGATAGCATCGGTACGTTATCGTCAAATGCCGGGTTAAAGACATCCGCGATCGAAAGACCGCCGATTTGCCCGAGCAGTTGTCCAGTGATTTGCACACCCGCGAAGAGTATCTTGATTCCCAGTCCTAGCGATAATCCGATAAGGAGTTCGCCGATCATCACCACAAACAACGCCGCCGTATTGCCTGGCATGGGAAAATCGTATTCCCAGAATACAGGCGTCAGCATGAGAGAAATCGCAACGGCTAGAAAGGCTTTGATCCGCATCGGTGCATAGCTCGCCCCTAACACTGGCGCTGTTGCGATCAAGCCACCAACGCGCGTGACAATCGCCGCGAAAATTAGTAGCTGTTCGAGCGTGGGGTCGAGAAAGCGGAGCAATTCCATCGCGCGGCCCTTCTTTCGATTTAACCGCCTGCGATGCGTTCAGGAATATTGGCAAACAACTCCGCGCTATAGCTCACAAGCTTTTGAAAGATCCAGGGAAGCGTAAATGCTAAGGTCAGTGCCATCGCGAGGATCTTGGGAACAAACGAGACCGTCTGATCCTGCACTTGAGTCAACGCTTGCAGAAAACCAATCAACAGGCCAACCAACATACCCACGACCAATACAGGGGCACCAATGATCAAGCACATAATCATTGCGTTGCGAGTCAGGTCGACGACCATCGCGGGATCCATACGCGGCTTCTTCCGTTATAAGGTGGGAGCAAAACTCTGCATCAACATGCCGATGATTAACGTCCAACCGTCGACCAACACAAAGAGCAGAATTTTAAAGGGTAGCGAAATCATGACCGGCGGAAGCATCATCATGCCCATCGAGATTGTCACGCTCGCGATCACAATGTCGAGAATTAGAAACGGCAGATAGATCTGAAAACCGATCAAAAACGCCGTCTTCAATTCGCTCAGCATGAACGCAGGCACCAAGGCCTGAAGCGGCACGTCATCGTACGATTCAGGCGTACCGATTTCCTCGCGGGTCTTCTTCGGCAAGAACTCGAAGAACATCCACACATCGTCACTGTTTCCGGCGATGTCGATCTGTTTCGCCATGAACTGACGAATCGGTTTCACGCCTCGTTCCCAAGCTTCGTCCGGTCCGACGACTCCAGTAACAGGATCTTTCTCTGCAAACAGTTTGAAAGCTACGCCTGTCTCGGGATTTACCTCTTGATGGGTGTAAGGACGAATGCTTTCGTCGTATACCTCCTGCCAATAGGGATGCATGACCATGAACGTCATGAACATCGCCAAGGCCGTGATCACCTGTCCCGGCGGAAGTTGCTGCGTGCCGATCGCCTGCCGTAGAAGTCCTAGTACAATGGTGATTCGAATGAAGCTAGTCGTCATGATTAACAGCGCCGGAGCCAAACTGATCACGGTCAGTAGAACCATGATCTGAATCGTGCTGGAAAGACCCTGGGGGCTCGTCCAATGCTCCGGCCCGGCTTTCACGAATTCGCTGAAGTCTTCGACTTCTTTCTGAACGGGGCGATCGAGCGGCGTGTCGATCAGTACGTCAGGAAGCGAAGTCGCTTGCTGGGCAAACACTTCAGACGTGCCACCCGCCACGCAGGCAAATATCAACGCGAATCCGATTGAGGCGAATGCAAGTTGTCGCAAGTTACGCATGATTACGCCTCCAGGAATCCGCGTGCTGGTTTATGTCCCATTTGTGTCAGGACTTCCTGGAACGTCGAGCTCATGCTGCCGGGTGAATCTTGACGTACGATAGCCAACAGTCGCTCGACCTCGTTCGGCTCGGTGATTTCAGTGAGTGTTTCGACGCTGTGCGGGGTCACGCATAGCAAAAGCAATTTCTGTCCCACTCGGACTAATTCAAGTTGTTGTTTGCCACTAAGCTGGCTCTTACCTAGCACCTGAATAATCTCTTTCGAGAGCCGGCCCGTTCCTGGCTTCATGTTCTTCTTGCCGACCCAAGCAAACACCAAAAACAAGCCGATTACGACTAATAAGCTTGCCACAATACTGGCTGTCTTGTTCCCTTGAAAATTGAATGAGGGAATCGTCGAGCTTTCCGATTTGTCGTGACTTGCTTTGCGAGGTAAGGGAAGTGGCTGACCAGGCTCAGCCGGTCCAACGACACCTTGATCTTGTGGATTGGTCTCGTGCTTCGCGGGGACTTCCTCGACATGAAGCGCTTGAGCAAGAGGAGGAAACCGCGGAGGTTCCTGTTGAGGATTGCGAATCTGGATGGGTTGATTGGCGGACGCTTGACTACCTGCGAACTCGTTGCCATAGCCCGTGGTACCGCAAACAATCATCAGCCCCAAGCCGACGAGGCATCCCGTGACGATGGCGTTCCGCATGAAAAACTTCCTGATTTTCACTCAAGTCGCGAAATCGAATCTGCCGAAAAAGATAGTAGGAAATTAGCTTCCTGCTGTTTTCAACTGTCCGCACAAATGATGTGGGGTGGCATCTTAGGAACAAGCGTCGTGTGGCTCAAGACGAATCGGCTGAAAGAATGACCGAGACGCTAGCAAATAGCCGCGATTCTCGATCGATTACGCTTTAGATAACCGAATCACCGACTATCAATTCGGTAATACGAACGCAGAAGTTGTCATTGAGAATCAGCACTTCTCCCTTTGCGATCAAACGTCCGTTCACGAAGATATCGACCGGATCGCCTGCCAGCTTGTCCAGGGGGACAACCGAGCCCTTCTTCATTTGCAGGACTTCTTCCAAATACATGTCTGCTTGGCCGAGTTCGATTTTGACGTCTAACTCGACATCACGAACCAGATCGATGGTCGCCTTCTCGGTACTTGCTGGCGAGCCACCGAAGTCGCGTAATGTGAAAGGCGAAATGCCAGCAGGCATATCCTGGCTAGGGGAATCAAGCGAAGCCAGGGCAGCTTCGGCCTGATTCAGGAGATACTCCATGTCGTCATGCCCTTCGCCGCCGGTTGGCTGAGGCGCGGCAGGCTTGGTTGCCGTAGCGGCCGGCGCAGCTTGTGGTTTGGGCTTTGGAGCTTCGGAACTACCAGGGCTCTGAAACAAGGCTTCAATCTCGTTCTGGTCGAGGGCCTCGAGATCCTGGGGAGCTTGGGGAGCCGGTTCGCTAGCACCCATGCTGCCAGACTGAGCCTGACGCAAAAGCTCTTCGATCTCGTCCTGTCCCATTTGATCGTCGTCAGTCATCGGATTCCATTCCAGATGAGAGGTCGTCGTCGAGTTATTGCTCGACGAAAGAAAACTCGCTGAACACGATGGAGTGAACCATCGGCTTGCCCAAGATGTTGTTGGTTTTCTCTAAAATCTTACGCTTGAGCAACCCCAAACTAGGATCAGTCAGTTCACCTTCGTCGCTGCTGCGGACCGTGACAATGACTTGTTCGCGGAAACGATTCTTGTTCTTTTCCATCAGCGATTCAAATTCGGACTGATCCGTGAGGCGAATCGTGGCATAGAGGTGGAAGTCAATTCGCATCGTCGATTCGCTGAGAGGACGATACGCGGTAATTCCAAATTCGTTGAGGTCGACCTCGACGGTCTCTTCGTTCGCTGCGAGAGGTGTCGCTTCCGCTGCCGGCTCAACTCCGGCGGTTTCGCCTGCTTGAGCCTGATTCTCCGCGGCCCGAATCACATCTTGCGGGCTAGGAATTACCAAATAGGCTACGGCACACTCGAGCAATACGAGTACTACGATGCCACCAAGGATTTGAATCTTGGCCTTCATCGAAGGCCCCTTGGTGGCCTCCTGATTGTTGTTAGGGGCTGCGTCGGCCATGGTTCTTGCTTTAATGAAGTGAACGTTAGGAACTACTTCAAAAAGCGTAGCATGTAAAAGCGTGCACGCGCGACTAGTTTGACGGGACCTCGATTGGGGGGGCCTCGCGATTGGATTGCTCCTGCTGCGTTCCCACCAGATCGTCGATGACTTCGTCCAATAAAAAGACTTCGACCCGTGAATTCTGTTTCAACAACAATGGGTCGGTCCCAATATGGAACGGTTCGTTTTTCCCAGAAACCGCAATGCGGATGCGTCGCTCGTCGATTCCTAGCGACAGAAGATACTCTTTAACCGCCATACAGCGGGCATAGGCGAGATCCCAGTGCGATTTGAAGGGACTGTCAGGCGGCAGCGGCCGCAGCGACGTGTGCCCCCGTATCTCGATCTTCTGCGGTTTGCCTCCGAACTCGAGGCTTTGAGCCTGCAATGATTCGATAGCAGATTCGTCGAGTTTAGCGCTGTCTTCCTTAAAGTAGACAACCGTTCCAACCGCTGTTTTTGAACCAGGCCGAATAATCCGCACTTGTGGACTATCGCCGACGGGAGCTTTCACCTTGTCACCCCCAGCATGCGTCGAGAAACGTTTTGCACGCCCCATGGTCGCGAGTTTCGCCATGTTGGAGTTGCGCGGCTTCGCATTACCTGCGATCACGCTTTCCATCGAAGAATCATGGCCAAATTGACGTCGAAATGATTCGACTAATGCCTGGTATTGCTCTTCTTTCTTAATCTCACTCATCGAGACGAGCATGATGAAGAACGTTAGCAGCAGCGACATCATATCGCCGAAGGTAACAACCCATTCCGGGATTCCGCCAGCATCATCTTCTTCGTCCACGGTTTGAGTCCTCTATTACTTTTCTGCGTCCATCTTCGCGCGAACTGAGGGCGGAAGAAATGTGCGTAATTTTTGCTCGATCACGCGTGGATTTTCACCCGATTGAATTGCCATGATTCCGCGGATGATGATCTCCATTCCCAAAAGCTCTTGCTTGTTCAAAAAGCCAAGCTTTTCCGAGAAAGGCAGAAAGAGACAGTTCGAGACGACCGCTCCGTATAATGTCGTTAAAAGAGCCACCGCCATCCCAGAACCAATCGAGCTCGGATCGCTCATATTTCCCAGCATGATAATCAGACCGAGTAGCGTCCCAATCATCCCATAAGCTGGAGCGAAGCGTCCCATTTGGTCCGAAACGGCCTTCGCATCACGGTGTCGAGTCGCCACGGCGTCCATTTCGGTCCGCATAATATCTTCGATCGCGTCGGGGCGCGTTCCATCCACCGCCATCTGCAGACCAGTGATAATGAAGGGATTTTCGATCTCGCCGATTCGGTTTTCTAAGGCCAGAAGTCCATCGCGTCGGGCGGTTTCAGCCAGGCTGACAATTTGCTTAATCAACGCCGCGTAATCGGTCGCTTTGTTAAGAAACACGACCTTAATGGTCATCGGCATACCGAGCATTGATTTAAGCGGGAAGGCAATCATGCACGCAGCAAGTGCCCCACCGCAAACCACCAGAATGGACGGCGCGTCAATAAACGCGGTCAGCGATGAGCCCGGCGCGATCAAAATGGCTACGAGGATCAGGCCGAACGCAGCCAAAAGCCCGACGACGGATGCAATATCCATGGCGTATTGGTCTTACTCTGCCCCAGCATTGGGGCGGGAAATTCCCGGGGGTAGTAAATTTTTGCGTTGGTGGTACTCGATTACGCGATCTACGACAACGTCAGTTGGTTCCCGGACCACAATTCGATCGCCGTTGGTAAGGGTCACGAAAGTATCGGGACTCGCTTCGAGGTAGCGAATCAATTCGGCATTCAGAACGAAAGGTTCTCCGCCCAAATGAGTTAACTTGATCATCCAAACCTCTCCAATTCGAAGCAGGAAAGGCCTGGAGGCCCTTTTCAAGGCGTACCAGGCGATCAATCCTAGGTCATATTTCAAGGCGCGATGCCGACTTTATCGTCGCAGGTTCAAAAGTTCGTCGAACAACTGCTGAGCGGTCGTGATAACTCGGGAACTACCACGATATTGCGTCGAAGCCAGAATCAGGTCGATCAGATTGCCACCGACGTCGGTATTACTCAACTCGACGGCACCAGCGATCACTTCGCCTAAACCATCGGCTCCGGGATCCCCGGTGACCGGCAAGCCGGAATTCACACCGGTAGCAAACAAGTTCTCACCACGTTGTTCCAAGCCAGTCGGGTTACCGAAGCGAGCCAATTGCAGCATACCGAGATCGCGATCGACACCGTTGGAGAACACACCTCGGATCACGCCGTCTTCACCGATGATGAAGCTATTAAGCGTACCGGTACCGGAACCGTCTTGCCGTGAGGCATTGAGCGAGGCCTTGTCGCTGGCCAAACCCGACAGTTGTGTGAAGTCGAGATCGAACTCCAATGGCGACTGCGAGGGAACATCGCGACGCTGAACGGTTACCGTGTTGTTATCAGATCCGACAAAGTTACCATCACCGTCGAAGTAAACCAAACCGGTTCCGACAGCAATTCGTGCTTCGCCAATATCTCCCGTATCTATCGCATTGTCGTTGTCGGGCGAATCCGCGAACCAACGATAAACGGTGTTCGACCCGTTACGTTCTTCAAGGACCGCCGTCACTCGGACGTTGACCGGGATACCGAGCGTATCGTAGACCACAAAGTCGGAAACGGCACTTTGTCCAATACCCTCCTGAACCGTACCAAAGTTCAGGTTTGGATTTTGGAGCACACCCGTATTGTTATCGAGCGTGAAGGATGACAAGCGAACATCGACTCCATTGTCGACGCCGTTATTCGAGATGACTCGAATCCTTCCATCCGTAATCGAAACTCCCTGCGACAAGTTTCCAGTTTCATCCGGAATTGAGTTTTCGGAGCCCGGAATCGGATTGGCATTACCATTGACCGATGGCTGAATACCTGTGGATGCTTCGATGAACTCGAGCAGTTCTTGCACAATCGTCGTCGAGGTGATCGTGAAATTCTTCGTGTCGAGCTTTCGATCTCCCTTATAGCCGGTGAAGCTCAGCTCACCTTCCTCGAACACATTCTCAAAGTTCAAGCCATCGCGTTTAACGACGTCGACCAGCAGCGTGTTGGAGTCGATCTTAGGACCATCTAAGTCGATGGTCTTATTACCAGGCACGGTCAGATCAGAGATCTGCGAGTCGGGAACCGTATCAATAAAGTCTTCGCCCGGATCAAGTTCGTCGACCAAATAGAACGTATCGGACGAAGTTGACAAGTTACGGTAAATGCGAACCTTGTCGTAAGCCGGGAAACCACCTTCCGCCGGAGGTGTTGGCGGAATTGGCAGATTGCTCAATTGAATACGACCATTGACAACGTTTTGTGGCCCTAGGGCAAGCGAAGGCCGGCTTTCCTCTTCACCAGAACGAGCGAAGGTAACCAGGTAAGTATAGTTTCCATTGATCGTTTGGCCATCCAACTGATTGGTGCTCAGCGGAGTCAAGCCATCATCAACGTAAGGGCTCGCCGCAGCTGCCATCGTCAAGGTATCAAGTTCGTAGAAGTCCGAACCGCCCGCAGTCGTACGATAGATACGAACTGAGTCGTAATCCGTGTTCGTCGGAATGCTATCCAGAACAACCGAATAGCCGTTACCATCGCCAGGACTACCCGACACGGTTACCGTTTGCGGATTGGATGGCGCGGTTTCATTTCCGTCGCTATCGAGGAACGTGTAGCGATACTGATAGACATCGCCACCATCAAGCGTGCCATTGACGCCTGTTCCGCCGATCTTGGCAGCACCCAACTGGGTGGCGGTAGGAGCCGCGGAAGTATCTTCGACGGTCGCTCCCATGGCAAACGAATTGACCAGGAAGTAAGTCGCACCGCCATCGTTGCTGCGGTACATGTTGACTTGCGAGAACGAACTCGACTGCGGCGGAGTGCCGAAGGTGACCGTATTATCGTTCGCACTGGCGTTGCCGTCAGCCAGGTTCACAACCGTATCGGCCGAGGCCAGCGTTTCTCCTGTCAGTCCCGCATTCGAGAACGTAAACCGATAGTTGTAGGCGCCGTCCGGGACGGAACCACCCGCACCTTCAGTTTGCGCAGGTGTCAGCGAGCTGACGTCTGGCGTAACCGCCGATACTCCTGTCGTCGCGGCAATACTTGGCTGCGAAGCCACTGAAACGTTGGTACTGGTGGTATCGGGGCGTGGCACTGCAGAGTTACCAAGAATCGCGCTTTCAATCACCTGGCCCTGCGTTGCCAAGTCGCCTGTCGCTGTTAGCGAACCTTCGAGATAAACGTTCTCGGTCGCCTTGGCCACACTCTTGGCACCCAGAGGAATCGTCAACGGCACTAGCTGGGTACGTTGGATTTGGAAGTTCTCGTCGATCCCAAAGCCGAGCACACGTTGACCGGTGATGGTCACCAATTCGTTCTGCGAGTTCGTCTTGAAAATACCGTTGCGGGTATAAAGTGTTTCTCCCGCGCCACCTTCCACGATAAAGAAACCGTCACCTTGGATCGCAAGATCGGACGGGCTGTTACTAACTTCAATCGTACCTTGCGTGAAGTTCGGAGTGATTTCCGCAACCTTGGTACCGAGACCTGTTTGTCGCGGGTTCGTACCACCGTTGGAATCCGTTGGTTTCGATCCCAAACTCTGGGTCTGCAAGAACTGCGTAGCGAAGCGAGCTTCGGACGCCTTAAAACCAACCGTTTGCGAGTTGGCCAGGTTATTACCGGTGACGTCGATCTGAGTTTCCGCCGCGGTCATGCCGGTCAACGCAGTCGAAAGTGCTGAAGCCAGACCCATGGTTAACCTCCTTGAAAGGTAATAGCTTCTCCAATTCCGTGGAGAGCGTGGTTATTATGTCGTTGTTTCGTCTGCGGCATCGCTGCCAGAGCCACTCGAATCTTCCGTGCTGCCGTCGGAGCCAGTATCGGTTCCATCCGTTCCATCGGAAGCTTTTCCTGTTGCAGGTAGAATCGTAAAGATATCTTCCATCTTCACATCCACCGTTTGATCACCCGTGTTGACCTTAAGACTCAATTCTCGGGTACCGTCGTCGTTGGGCGACAACTGCACGCTATTCACCACGCCAAATAGCACATACCCATCGTCGGTCAAGGCTTGCACTTGTTTGCCAATCAAGCTGCTGGCCGTTGAAATACCTTGGCTTTGTTGCATCGACTCCAGCGAGGAGCGAAGTTGATCGGTCGCACCGATTTCTCGAATCTGGCCGATCTGCTGCAACATTTCCGAGTTCTTCGTCGGATCGAGCGGATCCTGGTTCTGCAGTTCTGCAATCATCAGCTGCAGAAACGCATCCATATCCAGGTCGTTGATCCCGGATCCGTGTTGAGTCGAAGAGCTACCCGAAGTACTCGAACTACCTGAAGCACTCGAGCTACCCGAAGTATAGTTCGACGAACTAGTGTCGACACTTGACATGATTCTTCCACTTCACAATGATCTGATCGGTTTTATTGATTTATTACGAAATAACTTATCAGGAATAACGCAGCCTAAATTGTAATGTTCAAGTTGCGGCTTTCTCGTTCGGCCTCTTTATTGACTTGCTCTGCTCTTGGCACTGAAGCCTCTTCTTCACCACTACCTGCAGGGCTCCACTGACGCGAGCTGCCGGAAGAGTTTCCGCTATCGGCTTGCTGATCGCCAAGATTGCTTGTACCGCCGTCGCTCGAATCGTGTTGCCCCATCACATCGACGTCGAACTGTTGGACGTTGATATTGCTTTCTGCCAGCCGATCGCGAAGCTGCGGAAGGTGCTGCAGCAAAACCTGACGCGTAGCGGGATTCTCGGCCTCGATCTTCGCCACCATGTTGCCATCCTCAAGCTTGATCTCCACCTTGAGCTGCCCTAACTCGGAAGGATTCAAGCGAATCTTGATCGATTGCCCGGCAGGCGTTGACTCAACGGCCCGGGCAACGCGATTAATCAAGCGAATCTGTTGTTTTGGATCGAGGTGTGGTGTGGACTTAGCTTCCGTCGATTTCTGCAACGTACCACGCTGAAGTCCACGCTGGAGGAGTGATGCCAGATTGGTAATGTTGTTCGTCGATGGTGACGTCGATCCACTTGTGGAACCGATCTGATTTGAGCCAGATGCCGATGTCGCATTGCTTGCTACAATCGTTTCCTCGGCGCCTTGGGCGGTTTGATTCACCGCAGGAGTGGAGGTATTCGTGGTTTCGGTCGACACGACTGGCTGACCCGGGCCGTCCTGCTTTTCTTTCCGTCGGGCTTGCGGAGAGTCGTCACGGCCGCGTGGCGAATCGTCGCGAGATTCACTTTCGACATGCGATTCGTCGGCTGCCGAAGTTTCTGACTCGCCTGCGATGGTCTCCACACTTGAATCTGTCGTCTCGCGTTCTTTCGCGGTTTCGGAAGTCCCAGCAGTCGATTCGGTCGGTTCTGCTTCTATTGAGACCTCCTCAACTTCTTGCGTCGAAGATTCATCCTCTTCCTTCACAGAATCATCGGCCTTCACGGCATCGATTTCAGTCGTGCTGAATCCCTCCTGTTCGTCTTCACCTTCATTTGTCTCAGCCGAGGTATCGAGAGGCTGATCGGTTTCTCCAGCTTGACTGGCTTTTTGCTCGACAGAGACCGGCTTCTTCACATCGTCAGCAGCGACTTCCTTGCTGGTACTCTCTTTGACTTGTTCCCCTGAGTCCAAGGTATCAGGAGCACCGAGTAATTGTTCGGTCTGTCCCGCCGATCCAGCGGTGTCTAAGGCAGCTTGATCGGCCTCTTCGGTTGAATTTTCGTCGTCCGATTTGTCACTCGATAGTTCGGCGATGGCGGCAATGTCGTCCTGGTCGATGTCGCTTCGCTCAGCTTCTTCAGAAGACGGCACATCCTGCGGCGTCGGGTTTGTCGTAACATACGATGCAGACGGATCGTCGTGTCGATCATCTTGCCACTGATCGTTATCCGAGGATGAACTGAGTGAATTGTCTTGTTGGCTTGTTGAAGGCGCGAGAGGTGCCACTGGATCGAGTGATTTACTCCCCTGCCCCAGCGAGGATCGTGCCGAATCCATGATCAAATCGAAGAACGCCATCGGATCGGCCGAGCGAGTCGACTGATTACGATTACCGTTGCCCCAACTTGGAATTGGATTCACCGATTGAGATGATGACGATTCCATGAAACTCACCCCTACTTTGCCTCAGGCTCAAATTGCTTCAACTGATCCCGAGCGTCTCCCAGTATTTCTGTATCTGGCACACCGCGACGAATTTCGTCCAAGATATCGGCCAACTTCTCTTGTTCGTCCTCAGTGCGAAATTCACCCATGATCTTCTTACGCTTGTCGGTCGACATAGCCTTAATGATCTTTACGACGTCGATCATTGCCTTGTCGTCTCGTTCCAACATCATCAAGATCTGCTCTTTTGCCTGGCGTGGATCGAGTGCTTCGAGCGTTCGTTGAACTTCTAGAATCGCGTCATCGAGCACGCCATCTTCCAAGGCTTTAAGTCGTTGATCGAATCCGTTTTTTAATTGATCGTAACGGCGGCGTTCTTCCATCAACCGCGATTGCATGTTTCGCAGGTTCTCGATCCCCGTATCGAGTGCTTGAATCCGGAAGTCGAGTGCAAGATGCCGCTCTGCTCGCTCGTCGATGATTTGCTGCATGTCGGGCTCTTCCCGATCGACTTCAGGCTGATCCTTGTTCTGAACTTCTTCCCGAATCGCTTCTTCGTCGATGCCGTAGACCAAGGCCATCAAGGAATAAAGTTTGTCCTTCGTAAATGTCCCTGAGTTGGCAAACATGGTCACACAAATAATCTGTGCTAACACGGTTGCCACACATAAGTAGGCGAAGAATGAACCCGCCATGCGAACCAAGGCCATGGCTAAACTCCTCTACGGCGAAATCCCGTCAGGGCAATTTCGTCCATCTGTTTCGCTTCCAGAGCTGCTTCCTTTTGGATATGCTGCTCGCGTTTCTGTTCTTTCAACTTCTCCAAGGTGCGAACTTCATGATCGGCGTCGATGAGGGCCTGCCGACGCTGCTGAATGTGCGGCATAAGTTGTTTCATCAACATCTGCTTTTCTTGGCCGGCTGCTTTCAGGAACATCACTTGACGTTGCGACGCGGTAACCAAGTCAAGATTCACATTACCTGACTGAGTTACTTCGCGCACGTATGTGTGTTGACCTTCGATCTCCTCCTGAATCTCCACCTGTTGTTGCTTCAGCCGTTCTTCCGCTTCCAACACTTCGGCAAGTTCCGCGCGACACTGATCTCGTGCGGCTATCTTCAGCCGCAGATAGGTCTCGAGTCGAAAACGAAACTTTGCCATGGTGATTCTCTAACTACTTCGTACCGATACGGGGAACTTTGCCTGCTCCAACACTCGGCTGAGCGATGCTGCATTTGCGTACTAATGCCAACAATTGCTGGTGAGCCGTTTCAACGGTGGCCTGTTCGTCAACTGCCTGTCGCAAGTAACGGTCGATTTCATCCTTCAACCGAATTGCCATATCGATTCGCGGATTCGATCCTTGTCGATAGGCCCCGATATTGATCAGATCCTCGTTCTCGGCATAGGTCGACATCAGATCACGCAGCACCAGGGCTCCGGTCCGAACATCCTCGCCAACCAAGTCATTCATCAATCGGCTAATGCTTTGCATCACGTCGATTGCTGGATAATGTCCTTTGCCTGCTAGTTTACGAGTCAAAACGATATGGCCATCCAATAGACCACGCACCGTGTCGGCGACGGGCTCGTTCGTGTCGTCACCCTCGACCAGGACGGTATAAAATGCCGTGATACTTCCCTTGGGTGTTCGACCTGTTCGCTCTACCAGTCGTGGAAGCAAAGCAAACATGGAAGGCGGATAACCTTTGGTTGTAGGTGGCTCGCCAGCCGCCAATCCAATTTCCCGTTGGGCCATTGCAAAGCGAGTAACGCTATCCATCATGAACAGCACGTTCTTGCCTTGATCGCGGAAGTATTCCGCGATGCTGGTCGCCGTCAGTGCGGCTTGCATTCGCTGAATCGCCGGCTGGTCGCTCGTCGCGACGACCACTACGCTACGAGCCATTCCTTCCGGACCGAGATCTCGCTCGATGAAATCATTTACTTCACGACCACGCTCGCCAATCAGGGCAATCACGTTGACATCTGCCGACGTATATCGGGCCATCATTCCGAGCGTTACACTCTTACCGACGCCAGACCCAGCAAAGATACCCACGCGTTGTCCGAGACCACAGGTCAACATTCCGTCGATCGCGCGAACCCCAGTCGAAATCGTTTGATTAATCCGTGGCCGACTGACGGCACTGGGTGGATCGCGATCAAGTCTTAGTCGCTCTTCCGAAACTGGCTGCGGCAATTGATCGCAGCAGTGTCCATGTGCGTCAAGGACGCGCCCTAATAGCTGCGGGCCAACACCCACGGTACGGAAAGAATGTCGCAACCGAACCGCATTACCTCGCCGTACACCCTGCACACCAGTCAACGGATAAATGAGCGTTAGATCTCCACGAAAGCCAATGACTTCCGCTGGAATCGGTGAACCGAACTGACAGTCGATTTCTACCACGGCGCCAATGGGAACGGGGAAACCAGCTACGGCTGTGGTAGTTCCCAAGGTTTCAACCACACTTCCGGTCACCGCCGTTGGCATGACTTGTCTTAGACGACTCTTGAGTGAAGCGATCATACCGTGCCTCCCAATTCCTCCGCGATGCGGTTAAGTTGAGATTCGATACGGTTATCGATCGAACCAAATTTGGTCTCGACGATGCATCCCCCGCGCGATATTTGCTTATCGGCAATGATCTGAGCCGGTGCAAGTTTCTTGAGCTCGTCACACATCATCGATTCGCCGCTCTGCATGCTGCTGAGATCTTGCGGATTCATTCGGATGTGAATCTCTCCACAGCCGGACGCCAATTGCAGCGATTCGCGGACGAGTGTCGTGGCGATTTCTGGCTGCTCAGCAATCTCGCGGCGGATGACTTTCTCCGCAATAGCAACCGCGACTTGTAGGCCAACTTGTTCCCATTGATTCAGCCAGTTTTGCTTGGCTGTCGTAAGCTCCTGCACCAACGTTCGCAACGCAGGAAGCAGTGTCGCGGCATGCTGATCGACTTCGGTCTTCAGAGACTGCCGAGCCTTCTGCTCGGCGGCCTGACGTCCTTCAGCCTCCGCCTTGGCTCGAATTTGCTTGGCTTCTTCTTGCGCTTGTTTGACGATGTCTGCGGCTTTGAGCTTCACTCCATTCAAATCGGCTTGAGCCTTGGAGGAGACATCGTTCAAGTTAAATGCGACAGAGGACAAGTTCCGAGACTCGCCTTGCAAGTTGCCTGATTTGATGACTGCCATAATCAATTCTCCTTACGCGGCCGCTTGCAGGCGGTTGGGGGTGGATGATACGGAAGGAGATAGCAGATGATCGGCGGCCAGACACATGGTTCGCTTGGCACGATCAATGTCAGACAGCAACACGGGTTGCATCTGACGAATCTTTTGAGAAAGCAATTTCGAGTCGCCCGCGCCTAGCCCACGCGAAATTCGTTTCATGACCGCCGGCGAAGCACCACAGAGTGCAAGCAGGACAACCTTAGGTCCTGTTTGATGCAAGACCTTAGCCAACGACTGATCATCCAAGCGAGCAAAGTATTCAAATGGAAAATTAGGCTGCGGCAATTCGGCAGGAGCAGGGGCTGATTTCTTCGGCTTAGGTGTCACAGGAGTCATCGGTACGACAGGCTCCGGCTTGGCGACCGCCCCACTTGATATTGGGATAATAGGTTCGACCGTTTCGGCGACCGGTTCGATAGTAAGGGGTTTCGCAGCTACAGTTACCGGATCCAGTACTGGAGTTGCCTGAAACTTCTCTAAGTCTTCCAGCAATTGCGATCCACGGTTACGTAGTTCGTCTAAAAGCTGCTGAGCCTGATCACCCGATGACGCTTTCAAAATGGCTTGAGCGGCGGCCATGCCGAGTCGTCGACGCTCGAAAGATACCGCTTGTCGTGAGACGATTTGCTTAATGCGTGATTCAATTTCGGTAACGATCTCTTCCGATGGTTCATCAAGTTGCGTAATGCGATGGACGACGTCGGCTTGAAGCCGAGCAGGAAGCTGACGCAAGATATCGCAAGCTCGCTCCGGTTGAAGATAGCTCATCACTACGGCGGTCACTTGGGGATGCTCTTGCTCGAAGAACGGAGCCAGCATTTCACAGGGAGCATCATTCAGGAACGCGAAAGGTGGCGGCGTAGGGGCCGTGGTCGCAGGCTTAGCCGGAGTGGCAGGTTCCTCGTAAGTGAACTCCATCTCGACGCCGGCATCTTCCACTGGAGCGGAGCGACCGGAGTTTCGCAGGAACTCATCGAGAACCGTTTGGCGTTCTTCGTCCGAAACGTCGTCGAGTTCGATTGACTTCCAGCGAATTTGCGAGGCAATCTCTTCCGGCATGCTATCGAGCAGACGATCGGCCGAGGCTTCATCGAGACTGGCGATCACGATGGCGGCTTTACGGATGGTTTCAGGTGTCGTGGTCATGATGTATTTCAGCTAGGTTCCGCTAGTTGGGACTTCCGATCCAGGTTTGCAGAATACCGAGGGCCGTATCCGGATCTTCCTTGACCATTTCGGCCAGTTCATTCTTGAGATTTGGGCCGCTCGTTTGAGCGAATCGCTTCTTCAGAAGCCCCTGCATATTATTTTCCGCCTGGTCATCCTTCTTAGCTCCATCGCCTCCCTTACTCGCGGCGGGATCTTCCAAACGAAATGAGCCTTCTTCCTCCGCACTCCCACCTTTGCTTGTAAGCATACTTCGCAACATCATCATGCCCATCACGGCAAAACCAATGCTGACCAGCGTTTGCCAGTTGGTGGCCAGCCAGGCGAGTGCGGTGTCGGCAACGGCAATCTCGGGGGTTGGCGTATCAGAAATCTGGGGCGCGGTACGAACAAACACCTGCGGATAAGGGTCATCCCCTTTCGGTTGCTCGGGCAGGAGCGTAATGACCGTTTCTTCGACCGACTTTTTGGTTTCGTCCTCGATCTTTTTCAACTCTCCCGGATCAGGCGTCGGCAACGCCTGCCCTTCTGGAGTTGGATTCTGAGCGTGCCAGACATCAGCATAATACTGACTGGGAATGCTCACCGAGACCTTTACGCGTTTCGGCGTCAGGGAAGCGATTTGCATTTGCGTGTAGTCTTGATTCGTGACGGCTAACGTCTCTTCTCGATTCGATTCTGAAGTTTGCTCGTTGAGTGGCTGTGGAGTGACAGCTGCTTGACCGTTCGCGGGTGCCTGAGCTTGCAGCCCAGGTCGTCCCCCATCGGCGAGCGACTTCCGCATCTCGGACGACTTCTCGCTCGATTGTGCCAAGGGTGTCGGGCGAGGATCGTACTTAATGCCTTTCTCGATCCGGTTCATCTCCGGATCAATCTCAACGTTGACCGTAACGTTGCTGCCTTTGATGTCACGCAAGGCGTTCTGAAGTCGATCGGTCCAATGATTCTCGAACCACTTCTTACGAGCCGCGTAAGGATCATCCCCCACCGACTCCATGTCATCGATTCCACCGCTGAAGGTACGACTGCTGTTCAAATCCATCACCGAAACGAATTCGGCGTTCAGACCAGCAATGGAGTGAGCTACGTAGTTTTGAATACTCTTCGCGGTCTTTGCATCGAGATCGGCGGAGCCAGTTGGTCGGACCACGACAGAGGCGGTGTAAACCTTGCGTCGCGGAAAACCGCCTTTGTCCTCGATGTCGTACTGTACCGAGGCATATTCGATCCCACGCATGTTTCGCAGAACAAGGGCCATTTCTTTCTCGCGAGCGACCTTCTGTCGATCAGCGCGATGCTGTTCCGATTCAAACGGACTCGCTTCCCCAATTGCTTTATCAACGGCATCTTGAAAGCCAGGTGGAATGGCATCATGTCGAACCAAAGCCGCGATGTAATCCACACGACGGCTGCGCGGCACATAGATCTGGCTTCCCTTAACCTCGTAGTTATCGAGGCCTTCCATGGAAAAGGCAGCCATGATTGCTGTTTGATCGGCCGGAGAGATCGAAGCACCTGAGAGAAGCGGTACTTCCTTTTCGAACATCTCGCCTTGGAACAAGAAAGCAACGCTCGTCACAATGGCGACGACCAACAACCCGGCAATGATCCGCGAACCGGGAGTCATTGAGGTGAAGAGGTCTTTGACCTGCTCGAACGCCTTGTTCAAAAAGTCCATCCGTGGACCCTTTAAATTGCGAAGTTATGTAAGTTAGTTTTGGACGAACGGCCGAATCCTTCGGCAGTTATTTGCCGTCGACGTTAAATCCGAATGTCTT
Source organism: Blastopirellula marina (assembly GCF_002967765.1). NCBI lineage: Bacteria > Pseudomonadati > Planctomycetota > Planctomycetia > Pirellulales > Pirellulaceae > Blastopirellula > Blastopirellula marina. The sequence continues at coordinate 999,153 of NZ_PUHY01000010.1, forward strand.
TCACTTCTGCGTAGGCCTGCATCATCTTGTTGCGGACCTGAAGCATCATTTTGAAGGACATGTCGGCTTTTTGAACCGCGGTTAAAACTTCCGCCGGGTTCACATCGCCTCCGGTGAACAGCGACTCGACCGCTCGGTCGGCGTCTTGCTGCATCTGGTTAACTTCTTGAATTCCCTTGAGCAGAAACTTGCCGAATGAATCAGGCGTCTCTTCCGGTTTGCCGGGCAACATGTTCGGCGTTTGCGGAAGGTTTAACTGCTGCTGAATTGCGTTGATCGAAGTCATGGGGGGGACCTAACCGATTACGCCAAAATACGAAGTGTTTGATTGGTCATATTCTTGGTCATTTCGATGACACCAACGTTCGATTCGTAAGCCCGAGTTGCTTCTAAGGCATCGACGAACTGCTCGGTCATGTCAACGTTCGGATACTCGACGTATCCCTTCCAACGTCCTTCCTTGATAGCCAAAGGATGCTCTGGCTGCCAACGACGACGTGGCTCGACATTGTTTTCGCGAACCTCGGATACCTTCACTCCTGCCGCCCCGCTGGTAGTGGCAAGCTCGTTGTCGGTTTCCAATACGACATGCTTTGCCTTGTAAGGCCCCAACCGGTTGTTGGCGTCACGTAGCGAAGACATGTTGGCGATATTTTGTGAAATCGTGGTCAGGCGTTCGCGTTGGGCGATAAGCCCGCTGGTGCTGATATCCAGGGCGGTAATCATAAGGCGTCCTTTCCTGACTGGTATTGAATTGAGTTAAGTTAGATTCGTTCGCTGATAGCCACGTTCAACAAGTTGAACTGATCTTCCATGATGGTCAGCGCCATGCTGTGCATGACTTGGTTTTTCGTCAACTCGGCAACTTGCTTTTCGATGTCGAGGTTACTCTCGTCATGGAAAAGGATGCCATCGAGTGACTCACGCACTTCCCGCATCGGATCGCCCGATTTTGTGGAAACCAATCCTGGCGAGATCTCTTCATTTGGGTGATTCTTTCGTTCGATCGCTTCAGCCAAGACTTCCTGAAAACGATTGACGTTCAGGTCGCGTCCCTTGTAACCAGGTACTCGCTGGTTGGCGATGTTGGTCGCCAAAATGGAATGTCGCTTCTGTGCGAAGTTAACGACCTGCTCCAATACGGGAGTGGTGTTCGCGTTGAAGATCGAAGATTCCATCACTGGTTTCCTAAACGAGTCGAATCTCTAATTGCAAAATGCGTACCGAATTCGATGCTTGCATGCGACACGTGTCGCCACGCCCGGCAAACATTGCTGAAAGCGGCAACTCTTGCGGCAACCCACCGAATCGGCACGTTTTGCAGATTCGGCAATCGGCAACTATTGCCGATCGCTTTCCGGAAGATTCTGCCGATAGCACCTTCATGCGTCTTCTTCCTTTAAACGTGAGCGAACGTCCGAGCGCGCGGTGCGAGACCGTAACTTCGCAGCTTGTTGCTGAGTGTGCGGACACTAATACCAAGCGCTGCAGCGGTTTTCTCGCGGTGCCCTTCGTAATGCTCCAGGGTCTGTTCAATCAGTTGACGCTCCATCTCTTCTAACCGCATGCCCACCACCGAGACATTACCACTGGCGTTTAAAGAGATCTCTTCCGTGCTGTTCTCTAGCAGCCAAGGACGAAGCTGATCGGCCGTCAATTGATTACCGATGGTCAACAGGGCAGCACGGGTAACAATGTTGTCCAATTCCCGCACGTTGCCTGGCCATGGGTGGCTGCAAAACAGATTCATTGCCCCGTCTGTAACTGCCAGTGGTTCGCGCCCTACGCGAGCCACCGCCGCATCCAGGAAATGTTTTACCAGAAGCGGAATGTCTTCCATGCGAGCACGCAGGGGAGGCAGCTCAATCGGGACAACGTTCAAGCGGTAATACAAGTCCTGCCGAAATCGATTTGCAGCTACCTCCGCTAACAAATCTCGGTTGGAAGTCGCCAGTACACGAACATCCGCAGCAATGGTCGAACTGCTGCCAACCTTCTCGAATCGTTTTTCCTGTAAAACCCGCAGCAGCTTGGCTTGAAGTGGCAAGTCGATCTCTGTGATTTCGTCGAGGAGAATCGTCCCTTTGTCGGCGAGTTCAAAACGACCAACTCGAGCATGATCGGCGTTGGTGAATGCGCCTCGCTCGTGGCCGAACAGTTCGCTCTCCATCAAATGGGCAGAAAGAACCGGGCAATTGAGGCTAATCAACGCCTGGCCATTACGGCGGCTGGCCTGGTGGATCGAACGAGCAACCAGTTCTTTACCCGTTCCACTTTCGCCGGTAATCAGGACGGTTTCATCCGTGGGAGCCACCAAGGCAATTCGCTGACGAAGCGTTTGCATGGCGGGGCTCTCTCCAACCATCACTACGCTGTTGCTTGCGCCGCCAGGCGGAATGGTGGTCGCTCGATCGCCCCGCTTGGTTGCTTCGATCGCTCGAGCAATCGCGGATTCGAGGGCCTCGATTTGCACTGGCTTTTCCAAGTAGTCGAGCGCTCCGTATCGCATCGCTTCAACCGCGGTACCGACGCTGCCGTGAGCGGTGACCATAACCAACTGTGTCTTCTCATGGCGAGCACGTACTTCCCGCACCAACGCGAGGCCGTCCATACCGGGCATCTGCAAGTCGGTTACTACCACGTCGAAAGGACGCTTCGCCAAATGGTCCAAAGCTTCCTTGCCGCTACCACACGCCACGGCTGCGTAGCCCAATAGGCAAGCCGCATCGCACAAACTTTCGCGCGAGTGGGGATTATCGTCGACGACGAGGACCGAATGGGCTGGTTCGCGATTTTTGCTGAGATCAATCATGCAGCAGCCTTCATTGCTTTGATCGGAAACATGAGCGTAAATGCAGCGCCAAAGTCGGGACAGTTCATGGCCGAGACCTGGCCTTCGTGAACTTCCATGACACGTTGAACGATGGCGAGCCCCAAACCGGTGCCGGTGCTCTTGGTGCTGAAGAACGGATCGAAGATTCGGCGAACATCTCCGGAGGTGATTCCACATCCGGTATCGGCGAATTCGATTTCAAGGTGGCCGAAGTTGACTTGCGATGTGATGGTCAGGATGCCCCCTTTGGGCATTACATCCAAAGCGTTCAGAGTGAGATTCAAGAAGGCTCGCTTGAGCATATCTTTGTCAGACAACAGCATGTCCCGATCGGTAAGGTCGAGACGAAGCTGTACCTCTTGAGCCTGCAGCTGGGGAGCAAGGTCCTCACAAACTTCTCGAATCAATTCGGAAGTTGGCACATAACTGCGATTGGGCTGGCGATCGGCAGTGAAGTGAAGTAGATCGTCGACAGTCGTATTGAGGACGGTCAGCCCCGACTCAATCTTCCCGATCACGCGGGCACTTTCCTGATCGGCACCCAGATTTCGCTTAAGCATGCCTGTGTACAGCGTTAGGGGCATTAAGCCGTTACGAACTTCGTGGGCAATATGCGAGGCCACCAAACCAAGATCGGCCAAGCGGTTTTTGCGAGCCAATTCGCGATTCTTAACTTCTAATTCGTCCGTAAGCCGAGTCACTTCCTTGCGAAGCGATTCGTGCGTTTCCTGCAAACGGGCCGTGGCCTTATCCCAGCATTGCAGCAAATCGCGCAGATCGAGCGATTCATCTCCGCCTGGTAAAGGAAACACTCGATTCGCATTGAACGAGGCGTTGTTGTCGGAAGATTCTTGCATCTAGGTTCAGCCCTTTCTCACTCGACGGTCAGGTCGAAACCACAACTGGTGTTGCGGTTGTCGAGGTTGTTGTAGGCAGTTACGGAGTCGGTGGAAGTATGTGTTTCGCGAAGCATCGCGGCGATTTCATCTCGGTGCGACGATACAGCGTCGGTACTGCGTTGTTCAATCGTTTTCAGTTCTGTCAAAAGCACTTCGCACTGCTGAGCTGTCTGCGAACACTTAGTGCGATCGCTACTGCTTCGCCACACACGTGCCTCGGGATCTTGTTGCCGAAACGGATCGATCGTTCGATCAATTCGCGTCAAACGTTCGATCAAGGTTTGCTTCGCCGAAAGGACACGCATCAGATCTACAATGTGATCATCGTGCCCGGCCAATCGCAATTGATATTGCGAAAGCGTAAGCAGCTGTGTCAGCACCTCGTGCTTTTGATCAATAAGTTGAACGAGTTGATCGGTTTCCTCTACTGAAGGCATTCCATTAGGCTTTCGGTTAAAGGGACGTTGCCAACCAATCGAGGTAGTTTTGCCAGTCGTCCCGCGAGGCGTGGGTCGTTTCCGAGTAGTCGACCCCTTCTGCCAGGCGAGACAATACGATCTTGGCCTGCTCCACAGTACCGCGAGCTTCGGCCGATTGATTCATGTAGCGATAACACTGAGCGATCTGCACAAACGCTTCTAACGAAACCGCTTCGGTTTGATACCGATTTGAAGCGGTCGAATAGGCTTCGATCGCATCCTTGAATCGCTGTAACTCAAACATGGCTGCCCCCTGAGCGAAATAGCTATTCCGCAAGATATTGGCTTCCACCGGATGGAGTTGTGTTTGTTCTTCCAACTTGTTGGTCAGTTCGTTAATCAATTCGTTATAGATCTCAGCAGCACGTTCCAGGTGATCTTTCACCTCTTTGTCGAACTTGATTCGCTGCGTTTCGATATTCACCAAACGGAACTTTTTCTTCGGCAACATCGACGACCGGCGATGACATTCCGCGATGAGGTAGCGAGCTCCGATCGAACGTGGATCTTCGGGGTAACGTCGCACGGCGGCGTGTAAGTACTTAATCGCACCCTGGTAGGAAGCGTTACTTTGTTCCAACAGCTGAAATGCCTCACGCGGAATTGCCTCGGCCACTTCCAAGGCTCCCTTCACGCGAGCTTGTGCCTCGAACATTTCTCCTTCCAAGTGTAGGACTTGTCCGAGTGAGAAGAGCGAGTCTTGCCACTCACGACTGCTTGGCTCTAGGTGACCATCGTCAAGGTTCGCAGCGAGCACTTCTTTCGCTTCGGCCAACTTGCCGAGTTCCATGTAAGCTTCACCGCCAAGCACGCGTGCTTCGTATACCGAAGGGTCTTTGGGGTAGAACTCGAGGCATTCGTTGATCGGGCCGAGGGCTTCTTCTGCTTTGTCCAAGGCAATCAATGCACGTGCGGTCGCTACCAATGCCCGTGGTTTATGATCGCGTGTTTCGTAACGCTGATACTCCGCTAAGATCTCGACCGCCTTGCTGAAGTCTTGTCCACGCAGATCGGCTGAAGCGCTTTTCCAAAGGTCATTGGTGTACTCGGCCGTCGAAAAGCGGAACTTAGCGAGATCAAGATAGACGCTTCCTGCACGCCGGAAATGGAAGCGAGACTGGGCTCGCATCTCCAGTGACTCGTCGAAGGGAACCTTGTTCGCTTGACTTTCCAGGTACTCGCCCCACTGGTATTCGACTTCTGCTTCGATCTGCAGGGCTTGGTCGTCTGGGAAGATCGGTCTTAAGACATTTGCGACTTCGACGGCCGGTTCAAAGTTTTGGGCCGACTTCCAATCATCTACGGCGTGGGTAATACGTTGCCGAAACTCGATCTCGCCAATCCAAGGATTGTCATAGCGACCGCTGGCATTTGCTTCACGAAGAATGCGGCGATAGATCTCGACCGCTTCCTCGGCTTTACCTTCTGCTCGCAGTAATTCCGCTTCTTCCAATCCGGCGGCCACACTTTCATGCGTACGGTAGTAGATCTTTCGAGTACGCGCGGCTTGATCGAGGGCCTCTGTTAGCTGTCCATTGGCTCGCAGCATCACCGACAAGAGGTAGGAAGCTTTACGTGTCGAATCAGCCGCGACTAACTGATTACCGGCCGCTTTACGGAATAGTCGAATCGCGGCGTTCAATTCGTCCTGAGCCTTGTCCTTTTCTCCGGCATCCAAGAAGTCTTGATAGCGTTTCTGACTGACCAGGCCTTGGACAATTACCCCGTCCACGTAACGTGATGATGTGGGTGGAATCTTTTCAAGCGTCTGCATTGCGTCGTCGTACTGACCAAGCTCGTATTGAATCTTCGCCAGACGCAACTGGGCGTTGGATTGCTGTTCGGTAGTTAGATTTGAGTGCGCATGAATTAACTCACTCCACTTGAGCGAAGCTTCCATGTGCTCTTTGGTTCTCGGCGTAAGTTCCAAGTACGATTCCGCCAGGGCATCTTCGATTTCCATCTGCCGAACGGGATAGTCTTTGTAGATCGATTCGAGGATCTTGATCGCTGGCTCGTACTGCTTGGCATGAAACTGGCTAATACCTAGCAGGTAATCACCTCTCACCTCGTAACCTGGCGGAAAGCCACGCTCTTTGGCGGTCAACAGATGCTGAGCAGCAAGGCGATAAACCGTTTCTCGGTCTTTCGGATTGAGGTAGTCTTGAGCTTCCTCGGCCAGAATCGCCCCAAGCAGAAATGGGGCAGTTCCCTGGTAAGGCGGCTCGACACTCAAGTCATCGACCAGATTCCGGGCAACTTCACGCGCCTTGTTGGACTCGTCGTTCTCGTAATCGGCGATCGCCTGAACTAAGGTCTGTTCTTTTGACTCTTTCCCGGACAGCAAGACCCACCAGGCCCCCGTTCCGAGACCAGCAACTGCAAACAGCGTGGTAATCAAAAAGATTCGGTTTCCCAATAGGCCCATCAGTCCACCGCGTGGCGCAGCGACTTCTGCTCCTTCGGTGTCCTCGATTTGTGCCGAATCGGTACTCATGAAAAAAAGTTCTCAAGTCGCAAGGGGCCTCAAGTCGATAACGACTATGGGGCGGTGTGGACATCGTTTCTCGCAAAGCAGCCATAAAAAACTGTTGGCCGCGCACGAGCGAAATCACTGCGCGAGAATTCGCGGGACGATGTGTATCTAAAATCGACGAAAGGCGTCAATACGGATCCTAAGCACCGGACCAACAAGAGGGGCGACAGCAGTGACAGCATTGCCCGCTCGGTAGCCATAGCGCACGAAAAAACCCTCGATAAAAACCAAGGGTTTGAACTTCGGTGAGCCGACGACCTGGGACTGCAAATTATTTTAACACTTGCCCCATGACCCAGCCGTTCATGTCTTCCAACATGTCGGTCATGATGCCGTCTCCGCATAGGTACTCGCGGACATCCATCCTCAAGCCTGCGCTATAGCCGAGACGAATGTCGTTGCATAGATGCGATTCGGTGTAGTAGGTGCTTTCGTGACAATGCATCAACAGAATCGGTAATTTTTCACACAAGCCAAGATTTCGGAGTGGGGCGTTGCCAGTCGGCAAAGGACCATTGATCGAAATCACGCCTGCGTAGTCAGCCGGGTTCTGCAATGCGAGCCGCAGGGCCATCGTGGCTCCATCCTGGTAACCGGCGAGAAACACGCGGCGACGATGAATGTTGAATTGATCCGTTGCCGATTCGATCGCCATTTCAACACGGCGCGAAGCGGCATCGATACTCGCTTCATCCTGAGACCAATAGAAGGCGGGGAAGCCATTGGCACGCTGCGTGTGACGATTAACCCCGCGTGGTCCAACCGCCACGAAGTTTCGCGTGCTGGTCAGCGGCATGATCCGGCGAAGCTGCGATTCGTTGTCCATCGCCCCATGCATCCAAACGATTAGCGGATAGGCGTATCCAGGTTCGTAATGCACCGGCGAAAACAGCTCCAGAGGACAGCTTTGCGACGAATCTCGCCGAATGCGAAACTCGTAGATCTTGCTTTGCTGGACGCTGAGGTTAGAGCTGTGACTCGTAGGTGGCGCTGGCGTATCTAAGCGTTTCATGAAAACGTTCTGAGAACTCTCGATGTTGGTTGTGCGGAGAGCGAAGACCAAAATGTGGCTTGGTTCGCCATTTGGGTCAAGGTCAGCCTTGGCTTCTTTTTTCTGGCTGGGCCTGTTCGCTCATGTTTCGTGCCAACGACGAGAAATCGTTTTCCGGCGTCCTGCGCGACGTCCTTGTCGCTCCGTTGGAACAAGCATTGAAACACGAATAGAGAAGGGAAACAATCTTGCTAGCGAGTCCCAATTTAAGAGAAATTTCTTCTCGAACCCGCGGCGTCAGCAAGGCTTGACGCCGCGTAAAATTAGCGATAACTAGCACGATGCCCGTTGCAAGTTCACTTCGCTTACGAAGCTAACAGTTTATCCATCGCTTCGACCAAGCCTTTCACGGCGTCGACGCTCTTTTGGAAGTCGGTCTTTTCTTGTTCGGTCAGATCAAGCTCAACCACTTTTTCGACACCATTGGATCCGAGGATAACCGGCACACCGACGTAGTAACCGCCAACGCCGTACTCCTTGTCGCAGTAAGCAGCACAGGGGATCAGTCGCTTCTTGTCGCGAACGATTGCTTCGACCATCTGAGCGGTGGCTGCGGCCGGTGCATAGTAAGCACTACCGGTCTTCAACAAACCGACGATTTCCGCGCCACCCTTGCGAGCACGATCCACAATTTCTTCCAGGCGAGATTCGTCCATCAACCGCGTGACAGGAATGCCGCCCACCGAAGTGCAAGATGGCATCGGAACCATCGTGTCGCCGTGACCGCCCATGAGCATGGCCGAGACGTCTTCAACGCTCACGCCAAGCTCCATGGCGATAAACGTGCGATAACGAGCCGTATCGAGAACACCTGCTTGGCCCATCACGCGATTTGCGGGGAAACCGCTTACCTTCTGAGCTTGTTGAACCATCGCATCCAGCGGATTGCTGACAACGATGATCGAAGCATTCGGGCTCGTAGCTTTGATTTGTTCGGTTACCGCAGTGACAATCTTGGCGTTGGTCGCCAAGAGGTCGTCACGGCTCATGCCTGGCTTACGAGGAATACCGGCGGTGATCACAACAACATCGCTGTCCTTGGTATCAGCGTAGTCGGTGGTACCCACAATGTTGCTGTCGAAGCCAACAATTGGCGAGGCCTGCATCAAGTCGAGGGCCTTACCCTTGGGCATGTCTTCCGTTTGCGGAATGTCCAACAGCACAACGTCGCCCAGTTCGGCAGCGGCACACCAGTGGGCGGTCGTCGCCCCGACATTTCCAGCACCGACGATTGTGATCTTGGCTCGTTTCATGGGAAGGTACTCCTGGTTGACCCAGCGGGCGCTGGGGAAGCATGGTTGAAGGCATGTCCGCAAGAAGATCGGTCATGACAATTGATTGGCACATTCCGATTCTGCTGCTGAATATGGGCGCGCCGCACACGATTATCAAGAGGGCTTGACTTCTGTCGTACGCAGTCCGACCGGTAATCACAGGGTTTTAGCGGCGACGAGAACTCGATTTCCGCGAGAATATCATGCCCATCGTAACACCTACCCCGATGACGAAAGCCAAAATAAGCAAGATGGCGAAAACGAACTGATTCACCTGCGGTTCGCTCACCTCAGTGTCCCGCTCGAGCGAACCGGCCACAAACAAAGGACTAATTTGCCGCCGGGTATGCTCTTCCCCCGACATGAACGGAGTTCGATAGGCCCACAATTTAAAGAAGGCTCCCGTCATCGCCACCGAGAGATGGAGTTGATCCCCTTGTCGAACTCCTTCTGGCAATTCCGGAACACACACAAGCACAGGATACTCGTGCGCGAACTCTTTGCGAGACGATTCATCCCCAGGCCGCTGCGATACGATTGGCGCGGGAATAGGTACGAAAACCGAAACTTCATAATAATGGTCGATGCCTAATCGAGCCTGAATGTCGGCGTCATCAATTTCGATCCGCGTGATCCGACGACAAACACCTGACAGATCAATGAACTCTGCTCGATACGCTTCCGGGGCAACCATCAATCCATCTTGCGGAAGTGTTAGCAATTCGGAGACCGTCTTATTCACGGTTGCCGTCTGCTGATCGCTTGGCAAGCGACCAACCGTCGCCAACATTTGGTAGAAGGGCTCACGCTCGCGGCCGGCGAATTTGGCGCGATCTTGAATCGCGGAGAGTTCACCGATATCGACACCTTGTTCGGCAAACCGCACCTTAGCAGACGTGACGCCAAGCGCAGGACTAACCTGGTTGGGATGCCAGGAAATCTTCGAGGTGGCGAAGATATATCCAGGCTCATTATCCTCTGTCTGGTAAGGCTTCAAGAAGATTCCAGGACAACTAAATGGCTGCCCATCGAAGACTGCCGGCTGACCTAAATTCGCCGCCCACGCCGCAGGTAAGTTTTCGACGACCAAAATCCCTTGCTTCGGTCCATCAGGCCCATTGAGCAAGACGTCGACTTCAAAATACACGGACATACCGACATTCGGCGCGGCTTCTTCCGGCACGTTGATCTTACGAATTCCCTCGACCTTCCCTGTCAAAAGAAATACGTCGAGGCGATAGGCGTCCGGATTGTCGGTCAGTTCTTTCCACGGAACATCGAGTTGCAACCAATGCGTGATGCGATGCGGCTGCAGGCGCCGAATTCTCGTAAGTCCACGAATGACGGCTTCCTGCTCGCCAACACCGAGTTTCTCGCCGTCGACGAACATCGCCAAATAACTATCGCCGAAGTCAATCAGCTCGAAGAATTCCCGGGCTGACATCGCATCGAAGTCAGGACGAGTCTCACCCGCGACATCCGAGTCAGCGGAACGCGTCTCATGAGAGGCCGGTTCATTAACCGAATCGGGAGCTTGCGCCACAATCCCTGACGAGCACGCCGTCACGAGCAGGCCAATCGATACGGTAATCTTAGTCAGTTGATTTTTCATCTGGCTGGTTTGAAGAAGAGGTTTGTTGCAGCTGCGCAGCCAGGGCGCCAAGTTGATCGCGAACGGACACTCCCACGTCAAGTTCGTTCGAATGCTCTTCGAATTGTTTTCGATTCTTCGCCCGAATTCTTTTTTCCACTTCGGAATCTCGGTTGCGATTGTTCCACCAAACGAAGCCAACCACCACACAGGCACCCATCAACGTGAGCATGATTCCCAGGGAAATCTCGGTCGAAGAAATAGTGCGAGCGATATCGACAGGAGCATCCCACTCAAAGGACCTCGCCAACAACAAAGGAGAGGTCGTTGCACCGCCTTTTGCTGGGTGCACCCATTTTTTAAAGTAGACGGCCCGGATCGTGACTCGCTGGGCCATTTGCTCTGCCACCGGAAATCCTTCCGGCAAGTCGAGGCAATAGACGACCATCGGAAAATTGTCGCTACCGCCAAATAACCACAACTGCCACATCTCACCCGACTCATCGTCCAGCTTGTTGGGCGGCACCTGCACACAGCGGCGAACGGTACCTTTGACAGTTACCAGTTGTCCTCGATAGAGATCGGACTGTTGAAAGAGTTGACCAAATTGGACCGAGGGAGCTTTGGCAGACGCGATCTCAGCTGGAGTCGCAGCATTCAAACGATCGCGAATCTGCTTCCAAGCCTCAAAACCATTCGCACGAAATGGACTGTTATCTTCAACGGCGGCCAATGCTTCCGGACTGGCCCACTGATCGGCGTCATCCGGCTCATCTTCCTTTTCTCCCTTGCTTCCTAACGTGTAAGGAGTCACCGGCCGTCGGTCGGCCGCCATCCGAAACTCTCCTTCGATTCCATTATCGGCGGCGACTGCTTTTCGCTCGACACGAACGTCTTCGCGGGTGATCTCAGGAGCACGGCGATCAGCTTCAACCTGCGATCCACCCTCGGGAGGTACAATCCAGCTCCAAGTATTCGGATCGGAAGCGCGCATGATCAACACGAGTACCAACCCCAGGGCCCCGACCAGCATCATGAGACGCATTTGCTCTTTCCGTGCGAAGTAATCGCGCGGGGGAGGACGCTTGGAACCAGATGCTTCAGGGGAAGAACGCGACATGGCAACAACTATTATAGGCAACGGAAGGTTTTGGCGACGAACACTCGACCGTAACCAAGCTAGGTTACATCATGACGCCCCATCCTCAACCGCCGGCAGGGCTTAAAGGGACCTGGGCACTCGCCTTAAATCTAGTATCTATAGGTAGATACGGCAACCGACATACGCATCGAACGACGTCTATTTCGGAGCCAACCGCCTTGCCACAGCACTATGGTATTATGGGTTTTATCTCGAATTAGGCTCCTCTTTTGGGGAATAATCGAGGCTTTTGTCCACGAATGATTAGCTAGGAGGAGTTGTCGAGCGGGATACAACGGGGCCGCGACCTCGTCTGGTATTCCCTTTTCGATTCTTCCTCGGAGTTTGCGTTGGCTCTTTCCGCCGAGCAGTTTCACCGATTGGTTGACCAACACGGACCGACGCTTTACCGTGTCGCGTTTCGCTTGATGGGCAATCGCCACGATGCCGAAGACGTCGTTCAAGACGCCTTTCGATCGGTATGGGACAGCCGAGATCGATTCGACGCAGAAAAGGGAGAAAGGGCGTGGCTGATCGCCATCCTGCGGCGTCGTATCGTCGATCGCTGGCGGAAAAAGAAACAGCCCATGCCCCTGTCCGACCACGACGAAAATACGCCCGAGTTGGAAGCTCCTGCCGAGCCAGATCAGAGCCTCAGTGATGAAATGCAGACCGCCTTGGCCAGCCTCTCCAAGGATTTACGGGAAGCCATCCTCCTGGTTGTTGTCGGGGAACTGACCCACCAGGAAGCTGCGGATCTGTTGAAGGTGCCGCTAGGAACGATCCTCTCTCGCGTGAGCCGTGCCCGGAAGAAACTTCACAAAGCGCTTTCCAGCCAATCCACCTCGTAACCGGAGTGGATTTCAAAGCCTGGAACTCGTGGTCGGTGTGATCGCTCCAATAGACAAGCCTCAATCAACGTTCAAAATCAGACAAGCCTCGACGTGAATCCTTCTGACCGAGAATTCGAACTCGATCAACAGCTTCGGAATGTACCGGTTCCGCGTGATCTGGTTGCGCGTCTCAAGTCGATCCCAGACTCTACGGAGATCGAAGCGGCTATCGATGCAGAGCTCAATGCCGTCGCCGTTCCCCAGGATTTCACACATAAATTGCATCAGATTGCGGCGACTTCAGAACCGGTATCGCTATCAGAACCGCAGCCAACTGACGCGTCTCGTCACCGCCCTGCTCGATGGGTGTCAACGATATGGAGTGTCGCCGCAGTCCTCTTAGTCGCGATTGGGGTTAGCTGGTTTGTCTACACGCTTTCCAACAACAACCTCGCGAAGCAAGATCTAGATAGTCCATTTCCAACCAACACCCATACGGCAATCACCCCCGACAGTGAACCACAACTCGCGTGGCTTGATTCGTTTGGCCCAGAAAGCAACGAGCAGCGTCTTTTAGATGCCCCCCTACCCTCTTCCGATGAGCTGGCACTGCTTGGTTCTCAATTGGAATTGCCGGATGCGCCCGATAACTCACCCGCATCCAATCTAAGGATCCGCTCCTTGAGCGACCAACTTCCCAGCGATCCGTTGGCCAGCACGTTCCTGATGCGGTTTCAACCGTTGGGTGCCAATCCGCTGATCTCCGCTGAGACTGGGCGTCCCCAGATGATCTTGGCAACGACCTCGCCGGTATCGTATGTGCCCTCGGCGAAAGAGTATGATCGCGATTTCCTGATGCGAGAATCGGTCCAACCGTTCGCCTCTCCCCAGGAAGCTTCCCTCCGATCCGTGCGTCTGCCGATCTCGGCCGCTGAGGAAAGTTACGAGAACGTCGTCTTCACCGAAAAGCCCTGGTCAGCCGAATTATTGGCCGACGCGCGGATGGAACAATGGCTTGCCGCGACGGGCAAGTTTTATGTACCTGCCCAACCTGGCCAAGTCGAACTTCGTACTGCGGCAGGACCTGCGGTATTTGCTCGTGATCGAACCCAACTGCTGCAAATTGGGGTCGTTGCTGGCTCGGCCGATCCAGTCGATCGCCCTCCAGCTCATATTACGGTAGCGGTTACCCCTCCATCCGATGCTGCCAATGCAATGCGTACCTGGCTTCCTGTCAAGATTGCCCTGCGTGAGATGATCGAACATTTGCAGCCGCACGACACGATCACACTAGTTGTGATGTCCGAGTTTCCGCATGTGATGCTCGAAGATGCGGCAGTCGCTGATAGTGAGCTTTGGTTTACAGCATTAGATCGTATCGACGCAGGCACCCAATCTAACTTGGCCGAGGGAATTCGCCTGGCGGCTGCAACGGCGATTAGCAAACCTGGTTTTGGTGACATTCGGCGACCGTTGATCGTCCTGTCCGATCGGTTTGCCGCGTTGGACGAAGCGACCAATCGTCAATTGCGTCCCTTGGTCGAAGACGCGACCTCGCAACATGTTGACTTCTCATGGGTTCAGCTGGAAGATCGCCAGTTTGCGTCGATCTCGCCCGCGCCATCTTCGCTAGAAGGTCTGGGCACTTGGACCGTAACCAATTCATTAAAGGATTTGTGCCACCTCTTGGATCACGAGATTCACAACGCTCCAACTTTGGTTGGGACGAATCCTAGAATCAACATCAAGTGGAACGAAAAGTCGGTCTCTCAGTATCGCTTGATCGGCTACCAGCCAGTCGGTGGCGATTTCATGCCCACTTCCCAGACGCAAGAGCTACATGCATTTGACTCCGGTACGGTTCTGTTTGAAGTGATTTTGCCGGAAGAAGGACCTAACGAGGTTGCACAGATTGAACTGGAATGGCGGGACGCCGACGGAAAGGCACGCAAGTCAACGCAGAAGGTGAGTCGGCTCCAACTTGCCTCATCGTGGCCAGCCTCTCCCCTTTCACTTCAGGCAGCTCAATTGACGGCCGAATGCCTGTCATTACAGCAGAATTCGTACTTTTCGCGTCGTCGTGGCAACACGGTTGACGAACTAGAGAAGTGGGCGTCGGCCATCAACCCGGCCCTCATGCGGCATGCAAGTTACCCCCGTTTGGAACTTCTTTTGCCGCCCTCGCAACCATAGTTCAGGATGATCACCCCATAGTTTGACCAGCCTTGAAGCCTCAGGATTGAGTCTATAATAGATTGGTAAAGGAACAGCACTCCTCCCCTACTCTTCTCATCTAGTCTCTGGACAAGCTTGGCGTCGATGCGTGCGACTTGCTTCAGAGAGGACGAATTTACCTTTTCGCCTTTTCACTCGAGCTTGCCTTGAGGCGACGGTTTAAACCGAGAAGCCTTTGACCGGGTACAGGTAGAGGATTCGCCTTGTCTTACGAGGATGTATATCGATGCGGATTTTCAAACAATCATTGCTTGCTACTGGCCTCCTGCTAGTCGCTGCGCCACTGGCTCAGGCCGAAGAACCTTTCAAGGAGTTCTTTGATGGGCTGCTGCAACGCGGTTTTTACGAGCAAGCAATTTGGTATGTCGACTCGGTTGCCAACGACCCCAGCTTGCCGGACGACGTCAAAGCAACACTGCTTTATAACAAAGCCCTAGCCCAGATTGATGCGGCTCGACGTTTGCCGAATCTCGATCAAAGGGGAGCGTTGTTCAGCGACGCCGATAAGAATCTGGCTGAGTTCTTGAAGCAACACCCAGAAAATGATCGTGCAATTGACGCCACAATTCAGCGGGGCAATGTCCTCTCCGATCAAGCCCGACTGGCTCAGGCTCGCGCTCGCAGGGAAATGACCGATGCCGCCAAGGCACCTCTGCTTAAAGAAGCACGCGACAAGTACGCACAAGCTCGCAAGATTTTTGAAGACGCCAACGCTCAAATTCGTGAGACACTGACAAAGCTAGGCAAGGTGCTCGATCCTAGTAAGGACGCTGCAAAAATCGTCTTCCGTGACGAGATGCGAGCCTCGTACATTCAGACTCAGATGTTAGCTTCAAGCTGCCTCTTGGAGTCTGCGAAAACGCTCGACGCCAAGGACAAAGAGCGCAAACCACAACTGGAACAGGCTGCCAAAGAATTCGGAGAAACTTACAGCAAATACAAATCGCGTCTGGCAGGCTTATTCGCTCGCTTGTACGAAGCCGAAGCTCAACAAGCCCTCGGCAAGGACAAAGAAGCGGTTTCGATCTACCAAGATGACTTGATGCTGCTGCCAGATCAGCCAGAGCAATTTCGTCGTGTGAAACTCAAAGCCGCCATCGGTTTGGCCACGATTTGGCTGAAGGAAGAAAGTGCGCCCAAGGTTGTGAATGAACTCGCACCTTGGCTCGACTCGCAGCAACTTCGCCCCAATGACCAACGTGACGAGGAATGGCTCGAGTTCCGCTATCTCGTCGCTAAGGCTTACATCGCCGACGCCGAAGCCTTAGGGCCGAAGGACAAGTCGTACAACGACTATCGCAAGGCCGCAGTGAAGCTCTTGGTTGATATCGGTAAATACCCCAGCGACTTCCAAAAGCCCGCTCTCCAGTTACGTTCAGAATTGCAAGGCACCGAGTCGGTTGCTCAGGAAATGCCCGAACCAAAAACGTTCGAGGAAGCGGTGAATGCCGGTCGGGAACTACTAAACAAAGCGAGCGTGCAGCAGCGGATTGTGATAAGCAAGCTCAAGAAAGATTTAGCCAACACGTCGGATGACGCCACCAAGCAAGAGCTTACCAACCAAATTGAGGCGGAAGAAAAATCAGTTCAGGATGCCTACGCACAAGCGAAGCCATACTTCCAGCAAGCGTTACGACTAGCCGATCGTGATACCCCACGCGATGAAGTCAATAACGTTCAATACTTCCTCTCGTTCCTTTCTTATCAGGATGGCGACTATTGGAAGACCTACGCTCGGGCGACCTTCATCGCCGAGCATTATCCCGGTAGCCCAAGTGCTCAGTCGTGCAGCAAAATGGCCCTGGCGAGTGCTCACCAATTGTTTGAAAACGCTTCACCCGATGATCGATCGTTCGAGCTCTCGCAGGTGAAGCGAGTGACCGACTTCGTTGCCAAGCAGTGGCCTGATTCTGAGGAAGCTGGCCTGGCCCTGGTGGAATTGGTGCGAATCCAACTTGAGCAAGCGGACTCAAAGGACCTTCCTTGGCACGATCAGAAAAAGCTCGTTGACGACACCGAAGCAATCGTCTCCAAGATGTCGGACAACAACGGCGCCAAAGCGGAGGCTCAGCTGAAAGTTGGTCAGACCTATTGGAGCCTGTTCGGCCGTGGTAGTGCCCTCAAGCGTGCTGCAGCGGATGATTCCACATCAAACGATTTACCAACCGATGAGGAACTCGCCGCGATCAAACAACAAGCTGAGTCGATCCTCGCTGCCGGGGTGAATAGCTTCCAAGGTGATGACGCGGACTATACCTACGTTAGCGGAGCCATTTCACTCGCCCAGGTCTACACCGACATCGGCAAGCCGAATCAAGCGATCGAACTGTTTGAGAAGCCGAAACTCGGTTTGATGAAACTGATCGAAGCAGACAACAAGTTCGCCACAATACCCGCTGTCGAACAGTTCATCCAGAAGGCAGCCGTCCGAGCCTATATTTCAGCCGTTCCGACAGCCAAAGATTCCGCCAAGACCGAAGCACTGATGGCCAGTGCTGAAAAGGCGATGGGCGAACTCAAGAATCTGGCCGGCACTGATGCGGACAGCCAAAAGGAATTGGTTCGTATCTATATCTCGCTGGCAAGCGACTTGAAGAAACAACTCGACGAAGCCGATCCTGGCACGAAGGAAACTCTCGGCAAAGCTTTCGAGTCATTCCTCGACCGCCTGGCCGAATCGAGCAATGAACCGAACGTACTGAACTGGGTTGGCGACACCTTCTACAACGTTGGGCAAAGCTTCTCGGAAGATCCTAGCTACATGGGTGACGCGAGTCGGTTCTATGAAAAGGCCATTGCGGCCTACCAACGCGTGTTAGATGCCCCTGCAGGTGGCGATGTGAATGCCGCGTTACTTCAACAAGTTCGTGTGCGGATTGCCATGGCTCAGCGCGAGACCGGCAAATACGAGGAAGCCTTGAAGACGTTCACTGACGTGCTGGAAAAGAACCAGATGATCGTGAACGTTCAAGTCGAAGCCGCGAAGACCTATTATCTATGGGGCCTTAACGGGGGCGATTCGAAGACGTTCGTCGAGGCAATGATGGGTGCCCACCCTGATCCCAAAACCAAGAAGAACGTGATCTGGGGCTGGGGACGACTTCAATCGATCCTGGCTCGTTATGCCAAGCGAGGTGCAGCCCCATCTCCTTACAAAGAGGTCTTCTACGAGTCCCGCTACTATCTGGCCAAATGCCGATATCACTTTGCTTTGGCCCAGACGGACCCTGAAAAGAAAAAGCAATACTTGGCCATGGCGGCTAAGGATATTACGTCGACCCAACTGTTCGATCCGTCCCTAGGCGGTGAAGAGTTGTGGACGAAATTCGACACGCTCATGAAATTGATCCAAAAGGATCTGACCGGTACCGCATCAGGACTCGACAAGAAGTAACTTGTACTCTCCCGGTCAGGGCCAACCAAACTTATCACACAACGATCGATTAATTCGAGGAGTTATCACCATGCGTCAGTATCTTTTCCTGGCAACCGTCGCGACCCTCGTCGCTGGCGGGCCACTACTGGCCGACACCGTTCGCACCACCACCGGTACACCACAGTCCGGCACCATCGTCGGTACGACTGCCGACGTGATCAAGCTAAGCAAAGGGGGAACGACCGTCGAGATTCCTTCCAATGAAGTGGTCGAAATCTCGCTCGACGATGAATCGTTCCCTGTGAAGTCGGCTCGCCGCATGGTCGATGATGGCCAGTATGCCGATGCCATCGAAAAGCTGAAAGGGGAACAAGGGAAGAACGAACTTGTGACCCAGGAGATTGCCTTCCTGCGGGCCTACTCGATGGGCAAGCTGGCCCTGGCTGGCTCGGCGGATAAAGCGGCTGCCTCCAAGGCATTGCTTGACTTCGCGTCGCAAGCGTCTGGCAGCTTCCACTTTTACGATGTCGCTCGCATGCTGGGCGATCTCGCCGTTAGCTCTGGCAATTACGATTCCGCTACGAAGTATTACGCCGCTTTGTCCAAAGCCCCCTGGCCAGACGTGAAGATGTCAGGCAACGTGCTCGAAGCACGCGCCTTGTTGGCCCAAGACAAAGCCGCCGAGGCTATCAAGAAGTTTGACGACGTGCTGAAGACCGATGCTTCCGTCTCAGGAGCCGCTCGCCAGAAGAGCTTTGCTTCGGTTGGTAAGGCACAGGCGTTGGCCATGACCGGCAAAGCAGGCGAAGGTGTCAAGCTGGCTCAAAAGGTCATCGAAAACGCCGACCCACAAGACAAAGAGCTGTTCGGCCGAGCCTACAACGCGTTGGGACAGTGCTACACCAAACAAAGCCAGCCGAAAGAAGCACTTTTGGCTTACCTGCATACCGACATCCTCTTCTACCGCGATCCCGAGATTCACGCGGAAGCCCTGTACCATCTCTCCAACCTTTGGAAGGAGGTTAACTCCCCAGACGAGGCAACTGCTGCCCGAAATATGCTAGTTAACCAATATCCAGGAAGTGTTTGGGCTAATCGGCAATAATTCGCCCGTCGAGTTACGATTAAGAGGGTGAGTTCGCCGGAAAACAACGGCCGACTCACGATTGAACTGCTTCTCGGGTTGATTTTCCCAAACTAGAATACAAGCTTTTCCAGTCAATTTAGCCCGAAATCTACTCTCTCCTGTGACCTATTGTTTACCAAGAGATGAGTAGATACCTCGTCTATTCCCATAAATCCAGGTCCTAGCTCAGATATTCGCATCGCTTGGAGATCCCTATGTTGCGTCGATCCCACGAGTACTCCCTTCCCTTCTGCCTGGCCCTGGTTGCCTTGATGGTGGGCGTCTTTCTGACCACACCGAGCGTTACCGCTCAAGACGCCGCTGACGCAGAACCTGCTGCGGAGGCTCCCGCGGATGAAGCCCCTGCTGCTGACGACGCACCCGCTGGTGACGACAATGCCGATGCCCCCGCCAAGAAAAAAGAGCCCATGTCGCTGTTCGCATGGACCTATAAGGCCCTGACGTACTACTTCTGGATCTTCTTGATGATCTCGATTGTGTTCGTGGCCTTGCTCGTCATGAACATCATGAACGCCCGTCGCGAAAATGTCGTGCCGCTCGCTCTGGTCGAAAGCTTTGAGGCATGCCTGGAAGAAAACCAGGTTCAGGAAGCTTACGACATGGCCAAGGAAGACGAGTCGTTCCTCGGCAAGGTCCTTTCGGCCGGCCTCGAGAAGGTCTCGCAAGGCTACGATAAAGCGATCGAAGCAATGCAGGAAGTGGGCGAAGAAGAGAACATGAAGCTTGATCACCGCCTCAGTTACCTGGCATTAATCGGTACACTGAGCCCGATGATCGGCTTGTTTGGAACGGTCGATGGTATGATTCGAGCGTTTAGTGAAATTGCCATCAGTGGTTCGACTCCGGAAGCTTCCAAGCTGGCCGAAGGTATTTCGACCGCTCTATTCACCACGCTTGTTGGTTTGGCGTTGGCTATCCCGGCAATCGCCGCGTACAACATCCTTCGCAATCGAGTCGATCGCCTGGCCTTGGAAGTTGGTATCACCAGCGAAGGGCTGATGAGCCGATTCCAAAACGTGGGCAAGTAGTCTTAGACTCGCCGTTCGATCTCTTTCGCGAGAAGATGAGTACGACATGAAGATCAAAAAGAACCGACGGGAGGTCCAAGAGGGGGACATGACCCCGATGATCGACATGACGTTTCAGTTGATCGCCTTCTTTATGGTGCTGATCAACTTTACGCAAGCCGATCAAAACAAGGACGTCAAACTCCCCGAAAGTGAGTTGGCCAAACCTCCTGAAGTACCCTTTGAAAACGCGATCACGTTGCAGGTCTACCAGGACGGCAACGTCTATTTCGACGGCAAGGATTACACGCCTGAATCGCTCCGACCTTCCCTGGTGGTGGAACGACAGATCGCCGACGAATTTAACGCAGATAAAGGCGGCGCAGCCAAGACGGTGACCGTGATCATTCGTGGTGACGGACGTGTCGAAACAGGCAAAGTCCAAGAGTTGATCAAGCTTTGCCAGGATGTTGGTTTCGAGAAATTCGCCTTGCGGGCGAAGGAAAAGGTCCCCTACTAAGGCAACGGTTCGATCTCATGAAACTTCGCAAGAACGAAGTCCACGGACGAGAAAAAGTCGAAGTCCCGATGACGCCAATGATCGACATCGTGTTTCAGCTGCTCGTCTTCTTCATCATGACGTTCAAGATCGTCGCGATGGAGGGTGACTTCAACATCAACATGCCGCAAGCCGCTCAAGGTTCGCCCAGTACCACCCAAATCGCACTCACCTTGTCTCTGCGTGCAGGACCAAGCGGTGCATTGCAATCCGTTTCGCTGAACAATCTGCCCCCTTTCGAGGGCTCGGTGCAAGAGAAGTTCAAAAAGCTACAAGACGCCATCGTCGAGCAGGTAGGCGTGAACGATGGTCCTAGTACATCGCAAGAAGAGTCGGAGATCGAAATCGATGCCGACTACCAATTGCAGTACCACTACGTCATTCAAGCGATTACGGCCGTGACCGGTCGCATTGATCCCAAGACTGGGGAAGTTCAGAAGTTGATCGAAAAGATCAAGTTCGCCCCAGGCGCTGGAGCTGGTTAATTCTTCGTATCTCGAGTTACAACTCAAGTTCACGCTCGCGGATGGAACGTGGCGTGAACTTTCTTTAGCCGCGATTGATCGACATGGGTATAGATTTGCGTCGTTGCGATACTCGCGTGACCGAGCAATTCTTGCACTTGCCGCAAGTCGGCCCCGCCAGCGAGCAAATGGGTCGCGAAACTATGCCGTAAGGTGTGCGGACTGACATTGGGATCAATCCCGGCACGCAAAGCGTACTTCTTTACCATCTCCCAAATCGCTTCGCGCCGGAGCGGACGCCCCGTGCGTGTGAGGAAGAACTCAGGCGAGTCGTAACCACGCGACGCCAATTTAGGACGCTCGGTCTCGAGATATTCGCGACAGGCAGCAACCGCTTTTTCGCCGAGCGGAACCAGACGCTGCTTGTTGCCTTTGCCATGAAGTCGACAAAAACCTTCGCTGAGGTGAACGTCATTCGCCTTGAGACCTGCGATCTCGGAAGCTCGACAGCCACAAGCGTACAGAACTTCGAGAATTGCTCGATCCCGTCGCCAGTATGGGTCTTCACTCCACGGGGCGGTTAGAAAGTCATCGATCTGGTGGGGCGGAATCACCGTCGGGATCTTCTGCCACAGCTTTTGACAGCCCAACAGTTCCGCCAAGTTATCTTGCAATACACCTTCCAACTGAAGATAGCGGAAAAAGACCTTCAGCGAGATGATATGTCGAGCAATCGACGCAGGAGCCAATTTCTGATCGTGCAACCAAGCCACATAATCCGATAGCTCGACGATCGTCAAATCCTTCGGGTTTTTGTTACCCACCCATGTCCGAAATCGCTGCAGATCTCGCGAATAAGCTTGGATGGTGTTTTGCGAAAGATGACACTCCGTCGTTAAATACGTGATCAGCGAAGCGATCAATCGCTCGATTCGCTCACCTTGCGGCTGAGGAAGCGGCCGTTTGAGCTTCAGTTTCAATTTCCGCTTCATCAAGAACCCGAGCTATTTTTGCAGGAGAAGATCAGACCATCGCTTATTCCTGTCATCGACAACTCAGGAGATGGGTTCAAGCTTGCATCGGAAAATTCCGGTCGTATTGATTGTATGGACACAATGGATCAGAATCTGGTCGTTTGCCAGTTCACCAGCCAACGGTGGGATAAGATTTCTTCCACGGCACATCCCATCTCGATTTAGAAACTTAAGGTTTTCGTCCAATGCGTGTACTGGTAACCGGAGGAGCTGGCTATATTGGCTCGCACACGGCTCGCAAACTGGCAACTGCCGGCCACGAAGTGGTCGTCTTCGATAATCTCTCTTACGGCCACCGCGGCGCCGTCGGCGAGTTGAAGCTGGTTGTCGGAGATTTGATCGATCGAGAACTGCTGACCGAGACCCTCAAATCGAACAAGATCGAAGCAGTAATCCACTTCGCTGCGTTCGCCCAAGTGGGCGAGTCGGTCACCAACCCTTCGATTTACTACAACAACAATATCTGTGGCACGATTAGCCTTCTCGACGCGATGCGAGCGGCAGACGTTGGCCGCATTGTGTTCTCAAGCACCTGTGCCACTTACGGAATTCCAGCCTCGTCACCGATCGACGAAAGCTTCCCACAAGCACCGATCAATCCTTACGGCTTCTCGAAACTAGCCATCGAGCATGCCCTGCAAGACTACTCGCATGCTTATGGAATGGCCTACGCGGCCCTACGCTATTTTAACGCCGCCGGAGCTTCCCCCACCGGGGATATTGGCGAAGACCACACGCCGGAATCACACCTGATTCCGGTCGTTTTGCAAGTTGCTTTGGGTCAGCGCAAGTCAATTAGCCTGTTCGGCACGGACTACCCTACCGAAGATGGTACTTGTGTGCGCGATTACATCCATGTCGACGACCTCGCCGATGCTCACCTGTTAGCGATGGAAAAGATCACGCCAGACGAGTGCCTCAAGCTGAATCTTGGGACAGGATGTGGCAATAGTGTGCAAGAGATCGTCGCGGCATGCCGCGAGGTCACAGGGCATGAAATCCCAACGGAGATTGCCCCACGTCGGCCCGGAGATCCGCCTGCCCTGGTAGCCAATCCGTCGCTGGCCCGTAAAATTTTGGATTGGAAACCGAAGTACTTGGATGTACGTGAAACGATTGAAACCGCCTGGCGATGGCATCAAGCCCATCCCCAAGGTTTCGCCGATTAGCGAACAATTGCGACGAATCGCAAGGCGCCCGCGGATCCCATGCAGAAGATCATCATTGAAAAGCCCTATCGATTCGTTCCTCCCCATCGTGGAACGCTTTGGCCTGATTTCATCCAGGGATTCGATCTCTATGGTCGCTACCTCAAACTGTTTGAGGGTGTCGAATCGTATGAGGTCCGCAACGGTGACCGTCTGAAGAAGTCGCTGGACGCACAGCACGGCATCTTGCTGGCCCCCAATCATTGTCGAATGTCCGATCCGCTCGTCTTGGGCTTCCTGGGCCGAGAGACGGGATGTCATCTCTATTCAATGGCCAGCTGGCACCTCTTCAACCAAGGGTGGTTCAAAGCTTTGGCGATACGCTTGATGGGCGGGTTCAGTATCTACCGTGAAGGGGTCGATCGAAAATCGCTTGCAACTGCGGTCGATGCCATGGTCGAGGCCAAACGCCCATTGGTCGTATTCCCAGAAGGTTCCACCACACGAACGAATGATCACATCCACGATCTTCTTGACGGCGTTGCCTTCGTTGCACGATCAGCGGCGAAACGTCGTGCTAAGGAAGGCCTGAGCGATACGGTGATCCACCCAATTGGTATCAAGTATGTCTTTCAAGGTGATATCGACGCCACGGTTCGACCGGTTTTACACGAAATCGAACATCGCTTGGGCTGGCGAACCTCAGAAGAGTTGCCGTTGCTGGAACGTGTCGAACGCATGGGAGAAGGTCTATTAGCCCTGGAAGAGATCCGCTACGCCGGCCACGCAAAATCGGGAATCGACCTGGCACTGCGAACGGCCGACCTGATCGACGCCATTCTTCATCCACTGGAAAAAGAGTGGCTCAAGGAAGAAGGGGTCGGCAGCGTACTGCCACGGATCAAGGCCCTTCGTTCGAGAATGCTACCTGATATGGTGGCGGGGACATTATCCCCCGAGGAACGCAACCGACGCTGGATGCAATTAGAAGACATCTACGTCGCTCAGCAGATCTCCTGCTATATCCCAAACTATCTTCGCGATTTCCCCAGCGTCGATCGCTTGCTCGAAACCATCGAGCGATACGAGGAAGATCTCAAGGATACGACTACCTATCACGGCTCGTTACATGTGATTATTGACGTCGACGAACCCATCATCGTTTCCCCTGACCGACGCCCTCGAGGTGACGAAGATCCGCTGATGCAAGAGCTTCAGCAGCGACTTCGTGCGAAACTATGCGAGCTGAAAACGGAATCGAAGCTCTATCAGCCAAAGTAATTTTTCTGGCTTCCCCCACAGCCCCTACTTATGATGGGCATTGACCTGCTTCTGCAGATTTACCAGGGGAACTGAAGAGATGGCGACGGTTAAGCAACTTGGCGAGCTTCAACATGGACAATCGGCCGACTTTTTCGCTCAATTGATAAAAAAGGATTCGGCCACCACGCGACAAGGTCGTCCGTTCTTTGCCGTTGAGTTTCGTGATAACCGTCGCAATGCCACGAGCGCGATCTGGGAAGGTTCTTCCCACGAATTGGCCTGCCGCGACGAGTGGAAGGTTGGCCAGTTTTATAAGATTCGTGGCACCTTCCAGGAAACTGCCTACGGGGCCAAAATCGAAATCCTCCGCATCCGTGCCGTGGAAGAAGCTGACGCAGATTCAGGCTTCGATCCTTTGCTCTGTCAGCCTGTGGCAGAAAATGATTCGGGCGAGATGTTCGATCATCTGCTAGATCTCGTCGAACGCGAGATTACGACGGAAGACTTAAAGTCACTGATTATCGCCATCTTCGAGCAAAATCGAGAACGGCTTGAAGCCCTGCCGGGCGCGGTGCATCATCACCATGCGTACGCTGGCGGTTACCTCGAACATGTATACAGCGTTACGCGTAACGTGCTGTATCTCATTGAAATGTATCGTGGCCAGCATCCTTCACTCCGTGATCCGCTAACGCAAGAGCTCGCTTTGGCTGGTGCACTGCTTCACGATATCGGCAAGCTTCGCGAACTGGATGAAGATGCCGGCAACACGGCCTACACGGTAGCAGGAGAACTGATCGGGCATATCGCTCTGGGTCGGGACATCATCCGTGACATGGCAAAAGAACTGGAAATCGACGCCCCATGGCTCGTTCGACTGGAACATTTGATTGTCAGCCATCAAGGAACTCCTCAACACGGTAGCCCCAAGTCGCCCATGACTTGGGAAGCCAATCTCGTCTATTGGGCGGATGAACTCGACGGAAACATCTACCGTCTTGCTCAAACCTTCGAGCAGGCCGAGACAAACGACGTGGTGATTCCCAATCGGAATCCGTTCGGGCGGAGGGTCTTTCGGGGGGAATTGCCATTGGAATCGGAATCATCGGCATAGCCCGACTCTTTTTTCTGACCCTCTTTTTCGACAGACCGTAATCGTGGTCTACCCTTAAGAGACCCGTCTTTTGGACGGATGGCATAAGGCCGTGCTCTCACTTGGGGTCAATGGATGTTTCTTTATCTAATACTTACGATCGCCGCGAACCTGATGGTCGGATTCTGCGCCGCTGTGCGTGTCCGCCAATTGGTTCAGCATCAACCAGCGATCATTTCGGTGGAAACCGCCGATACATTCTTGGGTGAGATTGAAGACGAAGATCCTGCCGAAGCGAATTCCCAAAATAAAAACCACGGCAGGAAAGAAGAACCCGAGGAAGTCATTCCTTACGAATACCTTGCGATCCTCGAGGCAGAAGCGGTTGAAGCGGGCGGCTTGGTCGAAGCAACAGCCCAGGTGCTTCGTCTCGAAATCGGCCTCTATCGCGCCAAACTAATTGCCCTAGAAAATCGCCTCCGCGAAGTTTGGTATCAGCCCACTGAAGAAGCACTACAAGAAATCGCAGACGAATTAGATGCCATCAACATTGATTGGCTCGACAAACAAGCCGAAGCCGCTCAGCATTTAGATGGAAGTACCGACGGATTAGGAGCCTACTCCGACGTCGGCAAACGACTTTGCGATACGCTATTCGATCAGACAGCTCAGATCGAAACGACACTGAGCAATCTCCAACAACTGGACTTCGTCGATAGCCTGAACGACGTTTGCCGCAAGCTGGTGCTGGAAGTCGGACGATTGGTCGACCTGTGCCACGATCTACGCGATAAGATGACCGAAACCATCGTCACTGTGCTGCGTGCCGAAAAGCGGCTAGGCACAGTCGACAAAAAGATGCAGATCGACGGATTGACCGGTATGCGAAATCGTACGGGCTTCGAACGTCAGCTGTTTGAATGGTGGCGTGACGACATACGTCGAGAACGTGCGTTGAGTATCGCCATCGTCGACATCGACGCCTTCCGTAAGGTGAACGAGCGACTTAGCACGGAAATCGGTGATAAAGTAATCAAAGCGATCGGCAAGTTTATTGTCGACATCATGCGAAGTGATCGTGGCTTTGAATTCCCAATGCGGTTGGAAGGACAGCGATTCATCTTGTTCTTCGGTGACGTTGGGCCGCGTGGTGCAACCAGTGCCGTGGAACGCATTCGCCAAACCGTTCAAGCGACCAGCTTTCAGTACGACGGCGAAGAACTGGAACTGTTCGTTAGTGCAGGCGTTACCGAAGTGGCACCGAAAGACACGGTGCCCAAGCTATTAACTCGGGTTTCTACCGCCATGCGTACGGCAAAAAAAAATGGCCGAAACCGAACCTTCATTGATGAGGGGAACGGTCCCCAACCAATTGATCCGCCCGAGTATCCAGTCCGTCCACGAATCGTGCGGATTGGCGACTAACTCGCGTTTACCCTGCCTTCTGAGCGACAAGATATCGATCGTGCTTGGCGAGATCCTTGCCGATCGAAATCTGTTGGTAGTGCCCAAGTTGCTCAGCGATTTTCGCAACACGAGACGCAATCATCGGGCTAAACTCTAAAAGCACCCAACCACCAGGTTTGAGGTAGTCGACGGCTTGCTCAAGAATCCGCCGCAAGACAGCCGTTCCCTCTTCATCGGCAAACAACGCCACATGCGGTTCATGAGCGATCACTTGAGGATCCATCATCGACTTTTCTGAATCAGCCACGTAGGGTGGATTACTCACGATGATGTCGAACTTCTCTCCAACTGGGACAGCGTCGAAAAGATCACCCGAAGCAAACTCGATGCGTTCCGCGACGCCATGCTTCTCTGCGTTTCCCCGCGCAACTTCCAGAGCTTTCTTGCTAATATCGGTAGCTAAACCAGTCACTTGCTTGGCATGCTTCGCAACTGTGACGGCAATGATTCCGCTGCCAGTGCCCAGTTCAAGAAACCGCAGCCCTTCTTCTCCGGACCGAGCCTTGAGGCGATCGAGCGTTTCGATCACGAGATGTTCGGTCTCGGGGCGAGGGATCAACACATCGGACGTGATGGCAAATTCCATCGAATAGAATTCGCGCGTTCCCAAGAGATAAGCGACCGGTATACCCGCAGCACGTTGCTTGACCAACTCCCGAAATTTCGACCGCTTGTCGTCGTCCACCGTTTCTTCAAACCGGGTGTAGAGCTGAATCTTCTGGCAGTCGAGCGCATGACACAACAGAAGTTGTGCCTCGAGGCGAGCCTCATCGCTTCCCTTCGATTCGAGATACTCCGTCGTCCAGTTCAACAGACGGCCAATCGTCCATGGTTCGGCAGTCGACATTCGGGCTTTGTGATCCCTTCGGGTTTGAAGTGGGCGAATGAAGAGGAATCGTCGGGTTTAGTCGAGATCCCCCATCGAACCGCGAAGTTCTTCTCGATCGTGGTCAATCAATGCATCAATCACAGGCTGCAAGTTGCCAGCCATAATTTGATCGAGCTTGTAGAGAGTGAGATTGATACGATGATCGCTAAGACGATTCTCAGGGAAGTTGTAAGTACGGATACGCTGACTACGGTCGCCGGAACCGACGAGACTTTTCCGCTCGTCCGCTCGCTCTTTGGCTTCCTTCTCGCGTTGTGCTTCGTACAACTTGGTCTTCAGCAAACGCAACGCGCGATCAAGATTCTTGTGCTGGCTTCGCTCTTCACAGCACTGCACGATCACGCCGGTTTCCTGGTGAATAAGACGGACAGCCGATGCAGTCTTATTCACATGCTGACCACCTGGACCGGAACTCGCTGCGTATCGCTCCACCGTGTAACTGTCTGGGCTCAGGTCAAATTCGACTTCTTCCGGTTCGGCCATCACCGCAACGGTTGCCGCCGAGGTATGCACGCGTCCCTTCGTTTCGGTGTCGGGAACTCGCTGCACGCGGTGACCGCCGCTCTCGTATTGCATTTCGCGGTAAACACCTTCGCCGTGGACCGAAATGATCACTTCTTTGAACCCACCTAATTCGGTCGGATTCGATTCCATGATCTCGTACTTCCACTTCTTCGATTCCGCAAAACGCTTATACATTTCGTACAAGTCGCGAGCGAAAAGTGCCGCTTCGTCACCGCCGGTGCCGCCACGAATTTCCAAGACGATCTTATCGCGATTGGCGTCCTCGCCCCCGATGGTCATATCCAACAGGTCACGCCAAATCTTCTCGCGTTTTGCCTTGAGGTCGACCAAGTCAGCCTCGGCCAGTTCGGCCATCTCGGCGTCGTCCCCTTCCATCAATTCGCGGGCGTCTTCGATCTCTCCCACCAACTGCTTGAACTGTCGGTACCGACCGGCAATTCGAGCCAGTGATCCGTGTTCGCGCGCGACGTTCGCCATCAGTGTCGAGTTTGCCAACACATCAGGGTCGCTCATTTGTTTTTCGAGGAACTCGAAGCGAGAAAGTTTTTCTTCCAGGATCTCGCGCATGGGTGAAACCGTCCTGAGAGGGGCCTGCCATAACTAGCGGGGAAGCAGGCCGTTTGCGGGAATCTACGAAAACACGCGAGTCCCCATACCGAGGATTCTCGCGTGCCGACGATTTTCGAGTTGGAAGAAGCTACTTCTTCTTTTTCTTGGCCAAGCTGGCGTAGTTGCCTGCGAACTTGTTCTTGAACTTCTCGATACGACCGCCCGAGTCCAAGAAGCGTTCCTTACCGGAGTAGAACGGATGGCAAACGTTACAAACGTCGACCACGATTTCCTTCCGGGTGCTACGCGTTGTAAAGGAGTTGCCACAACCGCACTTAACGACGGTTTCCTGATATTTTGGATGGATGTTTTCTTTCATCGCTTCTCACTCCGGGACAAGTTCGCGGACGAGCCCTGCGCCGGTCCGTTCCCCTGATGTGCTGGAAAACCCACGATTATAGAATTCGGGAAGCTGGTCGACAATCGCAAATGGACACGCAACAACGGGTTTC
This sequence comes from Blastopirellula marina, assembly GCF_002967765.1. NCBI lineage: Bacteria > Pseudomonadati > Planctomycetota > Planctomycetia > Pirellulales > Pirellulaceae > Blastopirellula > Blastopirellula marina. The sequence continues at coordinate 1,029,058 of NZ_PUHY01000010.1, forward strand.
GCTCGAAACCATGCCGTTTGGCGCGGCCATGTTACCAGCACGACGCTTTTTCGGTAAATTAAACAGTTTGGCACCATAGAGTTACGAACCATCCTACAATCGCTCGAAACGGGAAGTCCTGGGTACGACTAGACTTCCGATTTCGGTGCTGTTTGCCAGGATTGACACCTTCTTAACGCAATTCACGCCAACCCCTAGGCCTCAAACGCATGGCGATCGATAAATCGGGAACCCGTGTCCGTCAGATGTTCTCTGAGATTGCGGGCAACTACGACCGCATGAACCACCTTCTGTCGATGAATGTCGACAAGTACTGGCGATGGCGAACGGTCAAAATCGTCCCCCCGACTGGCGATAGTCCGATTCTGGACGTCTGTACCGGCACAGGCGACTTGGCATTGGCTTACTACAAAGCTGGCCAAGGGAAGATCAACGTCGAAGCAACCGATTTCTGCCCTGAAATGCTCGAGGTTGGTGAGGTCAAAAAACAGAAACTTGGTATCAACGGCCAGGTTCGCTTCCAAGAGGCGGACACCCAGCAGTTGCCATTCGATAACGACCAATTCCAGATCGTCTCGGTCGCGTTTGGCCTGCGAAATGTTGCCGATACCGACCTTGGTCTCAAAGAAATGACTCGCGTTTGCCGTCCTGGCGGCAAGGTTGCCGTGCTGGAATTCTCGCAGCCTCGCTGGCAGCCATTTCGCGGAATCTATCAGTTCTACTTTAAGAACATCTTACCCCGCGTTGGTCAGGCATTGGCGAAGAACAAGCAAGACGCCTACAAGTATTTGCCCGATAGCGTGGGAGAGTTCCCCCACGGCGAGGCCTTGGCCGAACGCATGCGTCAGGCGGGTCTCAAGGATGTCTTCTTTAAGCCGTTCACGTTTGGCGTGGCGACTTTGTACGTGGGGACGAAATGAGCTTGCCGATTGTCGTGGCGATCACCGGTGCCAGCGGAGCCGTCTATGCACGGCGTCTGCTCAACGTGCTGCACCACTCGGGCTACGACATTCAACTGTCGATCAGCACCTCTGGCCAAACCGTGTTTCAGCAGGAACTGGGGATTCGGCTGGAACTCGATAACTTCGATCCCTGGACGCTTGTTTCGGCCGAAGTCGAGACGAACGATACGAAGCTCGCGAAGACCGTCGAACTAAATCACGCGGCGGAGCCAGGTGAGTTTCGCTACTGCCACTTTGCCGACTTCATGTCCCCCATGGCTAGCGGTTCCGCGCGATCAGCAGGAATGGTTGTTTGCCCATGTTCCGGCGGTACATTAGCCGGCATCGTAAATGGAAACTGCACCAACCTTATTCAGCGGGCAGCTGAAGTTCATTTGAAAGAACGCCGTAAGCTAATCCTCGTTCCTCGTGAAACGCCTCTCTCCCTTGGCTACATCGACAATATGCGAAGAGCCGTTGAAGCCGGAGCGGTTGTTATGCCGGCGATGCCTGGCTGGTATCACGGAGTTAGATCGCTGGATGATCTAGTCGATTTCATGGTGGCCAGAATCTTGGACCAACTCGACATTCCACACGCCTTGATCCACCGCTGGGGAGACGATGCCTGAGCGAATTCGCCACATTCTCGAGATGATCCGTTTCAGCCACACGGTCTTCGCGATGCCGTTTGCCGTGCTGGCCACGATCATGGCGTGGTGCCTGCCGACTCCGAGCGGCGAGAGTGTCACACTCACCTGGCAAACCTGCCTCGGGATTGTGTTGTGCATGGTCTTCGCTCGCAGCGCTGCCATGGCGTTCAACCGCCTGGTAGACCGGAAAATTGATGCCGAGAATCCACGCACCGCCTCACGGCATATACCTGCGGGGCTCCTGTCGGTTCAAAGCGTTGTCCTATTTACCTTGGCCTGCAGTCTCGGCTTCGTCGCTTCGACACTCCTATTTTGGCCCAATTGGTTGCCGCTAGCGCTTTCAATTCCGGTATTGGCGTTTTTGTGCGGCTACAGCTATACGAAACGTTTCACTTCGCTGGCCCACTATTGGCTCGGAATTTCGCTGATGCTCGCCCCCATTTGTGCTTGGGTGGCGATTCGTGGTCAGGTCGTTTTGCAGCATCCGACCGACATTTTGCCTGCAGTAATGCTGGGACTGGGTGTCCTTTTTTGGGTCGCTGGATTTGACATTATTTATGCCTGCCAAGATGCCGAATTCGATCGCGATGCGAAACTTCGCAGCGTGCCGGCGAAATACGGTGTTCCAGGAGCCCTAAGAATTGCCGCCGTTAGCCACCTTCTGGCTGTGCTGTCATTTGCGATCCTCCCCTTCACTGCCCCACTTTTGGGCGTGATTTATTGGCTGGGACTCGCGGCGGTTGCTGGCTTACTGTTCTACGAACATGCTCTCGTTCGCCCGTCAGACCTCTCGAAGGTGAACTTGGCATTTTTTCATGTGAACACGATCATTGGCCTCGGAGTGCTGATTTTCACCAGCATCGACCTGCTTTGGAATTGACCCGCCTTGCAGGGAAAGTGGCAAACGACGACCATAAAGGTTATCGATCGCCCGAACTGTGCGGTTTCAATCGTAAGCTAACCGTTCTTACACCTTCATTGGATCAAGCGACCTGGAATGATTCGAGCAGACAAAATCACGTTGGATACCATCGGTAAGAAGGTCGAGAACGGCGAACGTTTGAACCTGGATGAAGGGGTCTACCTCTACAACGACGACGTTCCATTGAACGAAGTCGCCGAGTTGGCCAACATGGTTCGCGAACGGAAGAACGGGAACTTCGCGTACTACAACATCAACACGCACTTAAACCCGACCAACATCTGCGTTTACCGCTGCAACTTCTGCGCATTCCGAGCGGACCTGCGAGATCCACGTGGTTACGTCATGAGCGACGAGCAGATCTTGGCTCGTGGCCAGGAAGCGGTCGACAACGGTTGCACCGAGATGCACATTGTCGGCGGCCTGCACCACCAGAAGAAGTTTGACTGGTACGTCAACATGGTGCGAATCCTGCACGACGCCTTCCCGAAGCTACACTTAAAGGCCTGGACTGCGGTTGAGATCAATTGGTTCGAGTTCCTCACCAAGAAGTCAGTTCGTGAAGTCTTGCAAGAGTTGAAGGATGCTGGCCTCGGCAGCATGCCCGGGGGTGGTGCCGAGATCTTCCACCGTGAAGTGCGCGACCAAATCTGTGAACACAAGGCCGACACCGGCAAATGGCACGAGATCCATCGCACCGCGCACGAGATGGGAATCAAGACAAACGCGACAATGCTGTATGGCCACATCGAGAACGCCTATCACCGCATCGACCATCTGATTCGTCTCCGCGAAACGCAAGATGTTAGCGGTGGCTTCCAGACGTTCATCCCTCTGGCCTTCCACCCCGACAACACCGAACTCGCTGAACTCAAGAAGCTTAAGAAGCCGTCCGGCTTGATGGACCTACGGACGATGGCCATCTCGCGATTGATGCTCGATAACTTCCAGCACATCAAGGCCTACTGGATCATGCTCGGCCTGGGAACGGCTCAAACGGCCCTTTCGTACGGTGCAGATGATATCGATGGCACCGTGCGGCACGAGTTGATCTATCACGATGCGGGTGCCACGACGCCAGAAGCCATGTCGGTTGACGACATTCGTCGCTTGATCGAAGAAGCTGGACGCGAACCGATCGAACGGGACACCGTCTATAACCGCGTGATCCGCGATCCGCATAACATGTCAGAATGGACCACTGGCGAACCGGTGGAAGCGGGTTAGTCCGAACGATTGCGTCACGCTGGCAAGCATATTACGCTATGGGGGAATCGCAATCCCCTAACATAAGGCTGCCAGCCATGGAAGCAATCGTCCATCTGATTGGAGCCGTGATCCACGGCTTCGTCCTTCTGGCGGAAATTGTTCTCCGTTCCGTGATCTTTCAAATTGAAGCCATCCGATATGGCTACACTGAAGCATTGGTCCGTAGCAACCGTCGACAAGCAGATGGTATCTCTCCACTTCTGATCCGCTTGACGGCCGCTGGCCTGCTTTTTGCGAGCGTTAGCTCGGCTAGTTGTGTTCTTTATGCGTGGAATTCGGCTAACGCCCAACGCATTGCGACCACCGAAAAACGAGTCGATCGCTTAGCTGAGCAGTATTACCAGGAAACGACCAAACCCGATGCTCAATTTGACAACGGACTACTGAACGAAGTCGATGCTTGGGGAAAACCGCTGCGACTCGAGACGGAAAAATCACTATTCGGCTGGTGGGTCGTCGTAAGCTCGGACGGACCGGATGGTCGCCCAGCAACTTCGGATGATGTCAAATCGGTTCGTGCAAACTGGAGTAATTTGGAACAGGTAGGTGGCGAACTAGCTCAGCGTGGAGCGGATAAAGCAAAAGACAAGATCAAGGCCTTATTCACCCGCAACAAGGAAGGCACTGAAGAGCCTGCTGGTGAACAAGAGTTAAAAGTACTCGACGCAGCGACCGATGTCGTCGCCGGAGAAATCATCGTTAAGCAAACGTCGCAAGGTGAATCGAATACGACCAATGGCGAAGAAAAAGAAGGCTTTAAGATCCCCTTCAAGTTCCGTTTTGGAAAGTCGGATTAGCAGGTGTTAGAAGGCTGCCTAGGAGTCCTCTTCCGGATTTTCATCCTGGGATTTTGGTGGACGCTGATTTCTGCTTTTCGCTGGATCGTGCAGTACCTTATCGCGCTGTTTCGATTCGCCTGGTATGGCATCGAGTTTCTCTGCCAGATACCTCAACAAGGGTTTCTCAAAGCGGAGTTCCAATTGCGAACGCGTTATCATCTCTTGCTTAACCAAGAGCTCGCCGCCATGTACCTGACATGTCGCTACCGTCCTTGGCGATTGGTTCCTCTGGTGATCCTGGTGATGTTCGTCACGCTTCTTTTATTCGCGGACGATGGTCGTTAAAACGAATCCCCTGCGGAGTTCGACAAGGCACCAGACAAGGTTGCCTTCTTCACAGATCCAGAGCTACGCAGCAGCTTAATTGTGCGCCGCTAAAAAGCGGCACGTTTTTCTTTTATTGCGTAAGGAGATAGGGATGTTTTTGGTCGTTCGGGCGACGGCACTGTCTTAGAATGATCATTGCCTGACACCTATCACCCCTCGATTGCAAAGTTCTGCCGCATGAGCTCCCCTCCCACCTTGGTCAATGCATACTGCACGCATCGCAATCCTCCGCAACTCGATTTCCCTCACCAACTACTCAGTCACCGCAATCACCACGACTCGCAATTGGCGCCGCATCTACAAGAGTTCATCGGCTTCATTTGGCAAGGCGGACAGCGAGAAATGACCGAAACGCTCTATCATGTGATACAGCACCTGGAACGAGTACAGAATCAGTACAGCCTTGAAATTCGACCGGAACACTTCGACGAGTTGGGCCGCTGGGGTCAAGCCGCCAACGCCGTGTTCTTGATGCAAGACTTCAACGTCTGCGATCCAGCGGGCAAACTTCTCGTCTCGCACACCGACGGCAGTTGCGACGACGATGCGGAGGTTCCCTACCCACAAGAGGCTTTTCAGCGAAAAGAACGCATCACCGCCGAGCTTGGCAAACTTGACCTCCACCCGTACGACGGTCTGCCCCCCGTAATCGCCGAATGCGAAGTCAACTTGCGACCGGCCGACGAGGTCGCTCGCCGGGCGATTGCCTTGATGGCCGTCGCTGTCAGGGCCGAGAAGATCGCAATGAAAGAGCCGATTCCCGTTGCAGAGATCCGGGAACTGCTCGCCCCGGCATTTGACTCGTTTACACCTGTTGAACAGGAATTTATGGATGCGTCCACGCCTGACGAACAGGCGGTGATTGATCATGCCTGGCGATACGAAGCGTTGTTTGTCCTTCAATGGGCGCTTGGTCATTTCGACGAACTCAACTTTCCAACCGCAATCTGCAGCGTGCCAGAAGTTGCTGACGACATATTCGACCGTGATCTGACGATGATGATTGCCACGGCCGAACTACGCCCGACCAGCGAGATTCTAGACCAGGTCGATCGCTACTTCCGTCTCCACTGGATCGCCCGCCAGCCTTTTCTGAAAGGCGAACCGATCCCAGCCGGTCTCGATATTGGCGTGATTCAAGAGCGTCATCACGCATTGAATTGGCTCATTCGTTTCGGGAACGCCGATTGGGATGATGTCGATTGCTCGACCTAAAAGTCTGTTGATTTTCTGCTTCGTTAGCGAGTAATTGAGAAACTCAACAGGCTGCTAAGCCAGCCTCATCCCAAGTCGCCAATATCAAGCGACTTTCCATAGCGAATCATCACCATTCGCCGCAGCTTTTCCCACTTGGCCCCGGCCAGGTTGGGGTCGGTGTCGGTAATCGAAAATGCATCTTGGCGAGCTTTTGCTAACAGTTCGCCATCGCGCTGCAAGTCCGCAATGCGTAGTGGTGGCATCCCGTGTTGCTTCCAGCCGAACAGATCGCCGGGCCCGCGCAGCTGAAAGTCGACTTCGGCCAATTCAAAGCCATCGGTGGTGCCGGCAAACGCCTGTAGACGCTCTTTCGAGGCATCGGTTGCCGGGTTGGCGAAAACACACAGATAGCCGGGATGCTGACCACGGCTAATCCGTCCTCGTAATTGATGAAGCTGAGCCAGTCCAAAACGTTCCCCGCTTTCGATCGTCATCAGCACGGCATTGGGAACGTCCACGCCCACTTCCACCACAGTGGTGGCGATCAACACATCGATTTCGTGACGGGCGAATCGCTGCATCACGGCATCTTTCTCCGCGGGTGGCATTCTGCCGTGAAGCATCTCGAGACGGAACTCTTCGAGTTCGCCGTTGGCTAAATGTTCCAACAATTGCTCCACGCCACCAAGCGTATCTTCCCGCTGCGTCTCGTCGACCAAGGGCGCGATCACGTAGCCTTGCCGTCCTTCACGCAACTTCTTGCGAAAGAAGTCCCACCACTTGGCCCTCTGATCTTCGTCAGCGATGTACGTGTTCACGGTTTGCCGCCCAGGAGGAGCCTTGCGAATGGTCGACAAATCGAGATCGCCAAACATTCCAAGGGCGACCGTCCGGGGAATCGGCGTAGCGGTCATCACCAGGTAATGTGGATCGCTGCCGGCACTCCGCAGTGCCGCTCGCTGTCGCACACCAAACTTGTGCTGCTCGTCAATGATGACCAAGCCCAGCTTTTTGAAAGTGATCTCGGTGGCAATGATTGCCTGGGTACCGATCAGAAGATCGATCTCTCCGGCTGCAACTTGCTTCAGCAAGTTCTCTCGTTCTTTATCGGATAACGATCCTGTCAGCACGCCAATTCGCACCTTGGCGTGGCTCAGCAATTTGGTAAGGGTGCGGGCATGCTGTTTAGCCAACACCTCGGTCGGGGCCATCAGCGCGGCCTGTGACTTGGCTGCGACGGCAGCTAACATGGCATAGACAGATACCATTGTCTTGCCAGTTCCGACGTCCCCTTGTAGCAGCCGATTCATGGGAATGGTGCGCCCCAGATCGTGACTGATTTCGTGGATCGCTTGATTCTGATCTTCGGTTAATTCAAACGGAAGAAGTCGACGGATCCGTTCATCCACTCGGAAATCAACCGGAATCGGAATGGCACTGCGGCGATCGTTCAATTGATGTTTGCGCAGTGACATGGCCAACTGCAAGACAAGCAATTCCTGGTAGATGAATCGCTTCCGAGCCACGTCCGTTTCTTCGCGAGCTTGCGGTCGATGAATTTTATTGAGAGCCTCGTGAATCGTTAGCAACTCGTGCTGCTCTAAGAATGACTCGGGAAGCACCTCCTCCAAATCACTTCCAAACGCATCGAGCGCCGCGTGAACCATTTTCCGCATTACGCCTTGGCGAATTCCTTCGGTCAGCGGATAGACGGGAAGGACCTTGCCTCCCTCTGGGATCTCCCCCATCTCCATGATGTCCACTACCGGATGGGCCATCTCCCAGCGATTGCCCTCGAAACGTGGCTTGCCGGAAACGACAACGTGTTGGCCTTCGTGAAACCGCTTTCGCATAAAGGGCTGATTGAACCAAATGGCGCGGAGATAGGCCTGATTGTCACGGACCAGGACGCCAAGAATAGATCGACCTGGCCCAGTTCCGCGAAAGTCGACTTGCTCGATCACGCCGGAGATGGAAGCAGGCTCGTCTTCGATCAGATCTTCCACGGCAACCAGTTCCCGCAGGTCTTGGTAGTCTCGGGGAAAGAAAAAGATCAGATCCAGCGCCGTGTAGAGTTGCAACCGAGCAAGTTTCTCAGCGCGCTGCGGTCCAACTCCTTTCAGGAACTGAACCGGCGTCCGCAGACGTTCCAGAGGTGTCGAAGCACGGCTATCTGGCATCGAGTCCTCACCAACTTAGCGACCGATTTACCGATACGGCTGATACGCGGCGACGGCAAGTTCATCGCAACGATCGTTTTCAGGATGGCCGCTGTGACCGGCAACGCGGGTATACTTCACGCGATGCTTTTCTAACTGTTCATCGAGTTGCCGCCACAAGTCGTCATTCTTAACCGGCTTCCACTGGCTGCCTTCTTTGCGTCGCCAGTTGTTCTTTTTCCATTTGGGCATCCATTCCGAGATCCCTTTACCGACGTAAACGCTATCGGTGAAGAGCTCGATATTGCAGGGGCGCTTCAGCGTTTGCAGACCTTGGATGACGGCCATTAATTCCATGCGATTGTTGGTTGTGACCTTCTCGCCGCCTGATTTCTCCATTTCCTTTCCGGTCCCCGGATGGCGCAAGATAAACGCCCAGCCCCCAGGTCCTGGGTTACCGCTACACGCTCCGTCGGTGTAAAGAAGAACTTCTGGCTCGAAGGTGGAGGCCGCCATGCACTGCTCCCTGGGGTTTGACTTTCAAACGACCAATTATGCCTCTTTGCGCCGCAGGGAAAAAGGCTACGCCAGCGATTTAAAGCAAACCTTCGCCATTGCCAGCGGGAGTTTAGCTTCAGGCGAGAAATCAAACGACCCTGGACCAGAAGAACCGAAGTTCCTAGCTCAAATGACAGCAAAACGAATTCTATTTGCCCGACGAGGAATCAATTGTCTCGGGCGATTCGCTCAAGCGCGAGCCGTGAATTTTCACGAAATCGCCATGCTTTGATTTCGTGATTTCGTCGATGCGCGAGGTAAACGAGTTCTCGTGAATGTCCGGCTGTTCTTCTATTTCCCAAGGAATGTCGACGAAGAAAGTACTTCCTTTGCCCAGTTCGCTTTCGACACGCACCGTTCCCCCTAACAATTGGCAAAGCTCTCGAACGATCGATAAGCCGAGGCCAGTGCCAGAATACTCACGGGTGAGCGTGTCTCCTTGAGAAACCGACCCTTGGCGAAATTTCTCAAAGATGATTTCGCGGTCCTCTTCAGCAATCCCCACACCCGTGTCGCTGACCGACAGATGCATTCGATTGTCGATCCGCTGTGTCCGAACACCAATCCGTCCACCTTCGGGAGTGAACTTGATCGCATTGGAAAGTAGATTGGTCAGAATCTGCTGGAACTTTGATTGATCCTGCAGGGCTGGCTGTTCTTCGGAATCGACCTGGCAAATAAGATCGATGTTCTTCTCTTCGGTCAACGAGCGGACCATGTCGCAAGCCCCACTCACGACCGCGGCGACGGAAAATCGCGTCGCGCGAACTTCCATACGGCCACTCTCGATCTTTGCCAAGTCAAGAATATCGTTGATCATGTCGAGCAATAATCGGCCTGACTTCTGAATGTTTTCGACATAACGCTTTTGCTTGTCATTCAAGCTATCGATACCACGCAAGACATCGGAGAAGCCCAGAATACTGTTGAGCGGCGTTCGCAATTCGTGGCTCATGCTGGCCAGGAAGTCGCTCTTCAGGCAGTTCATTTCGTACAGTTGCATATTCGCTTGAGCCAACTGATCGACTTTACCTCCCAGATCGCGGTTGACGTACGTAAGCTTATTCTGCGCGTCGATCAATTGAGCCAACATACGATTGAATGACGTGGCGAGGTCTTCAAATTCGTCGCCGGTAAATATCTCGGCACGCACATCCAAGTGCCCCTGACTGACCTCGTCGCTAACGTCCCTTAGATGCGTCAGCGGTTTGACAATGATATAGCGAACGATCAAATACAACGCGATCATTGACAAGGCGACCGTGATAATGGCAGTCGCCAACAAGTAGGCTCGGTTTTTGGTCAACGCGTATTGCGTGATCGCATCTTTCTTGATGATCTTGATCACGTTGAACGGCAACCGGTTCTCGACCAGCACGCCAGCGGGGAAGGCCGCTTGAAGATTATTGTTATGGCAAGCGATCGCACAGTTATGCTTCCAGTAAATCGGTTGATAATAAATGTACTCTTCGTTCTCGCCGTCGTAATAAGCTTCCGAGGCAGGTGAGTAATCAATCAAATTCCCTTCCGGATTATGAGGACGCACCTGGGCCAGTTCATCCGCCACCTCTCGAGTTTCCGGTTCAGGCGTACGAAGGAATTTTTCAACGATATCCTTATCGCGCGTTTCCTGAATCTCCTTCAACCGCCGCAAGATCTCTGCTTCTTCTTCGTTGGCCGGAAGATGGATACGTTCCTCGCGATGGGGTGTCGCCGCTAATTCCCGATCGGCCTGATCAAGCGTCATCACCTGCCACTTATACGAGACATACTCAAGGTCGAGGCCGGTTTCTTGAATGTGTTCGTCGTAGCCGTAAGTCTTGCCGGCATCGTCCTTCCAATGCGTTTTGAGTAACACCGCATCCACCAAATGCCGACCGGTGCTGAGGTTATTACTGTGCACCAACTGTTCTGTCGATTGCCCATACCACCAGAAGCTTCCAGTAATCAGCAGCAACAGGCACGTTCCGTAGAGGAAACGGCATTTTCGTTCGAGATTGGTCTCGCCGAGAACGCGCTTGATGGAACGATAGGACATATTCGGTTTTCAGTACTCAGTTATCCGTGTTCAGCCAGAAGAGACCGCGAAGGAACACGGGGGAAGAATAACGATCGTTCCTGAATTCTAGCGCTTTTGGCTTTCTGAAACTACCCAGATTTCCACACGAACCTACATCATGTCGATTGGATCGACATCGGCGATCCACAAAACATCCTCGGGAACGGTAATTTTCTCACGACAATGCAGCACCGCCCCCCGCATCAATTGGCGATCAAAGCTGTGTAAAAGCAGGTGATAGCGGTAGTTACCCCGCAGCTTTTCGATCGGAGCAGGGGCGGGACCTTGAAGGGAGATATCTCCCCCCTTCTCTGCGGCGAATCGCCCTACCTCTTCGGACACTTGCTGCATGAATAGCTCAACCGAAGGCTGAGTGGGGCCACGCGCGATAATTCTCACCATGTGGGCAAACGGGGTCATTTGAAAATCACGACGGAACGGAAGCTCGCGTTCGGCGAACAAAGCATAATCATGCCGGGTTGCCGCCTCGATCGCGGGATGATCCGGGCTGAGGGTCTGTACCAACACCTCGCCTCCCAGGTCACCACGTCCAGTGCGGCCGGCAACCTGAGTAATCAATTGGAACGTCCGCTCGCCGGCCCGCACGTCAGGAAAATGCAGGGCTGTGTCGGCATTAATCACGCCGACCAGCGTCACGTTCGGAAAGTCGAGCCCTTTCGCGATCATCTGGGTCCCGACCAAAATCCGCACTTCCTGATTGCGAAACTTCTCCAGAGCCGCTTCGTGTGATCCCGGCTTCTTCATCGTATCCGAGTCCATTCGAATGATCGGGTACGAACTGAATTTCGATTTGACCTCTTGCTCCAGCTTTTGCGTTCCGATGCCCGAAAATCGAATACCAGAATAGCCACACTTAACGTCCGGACAGACTCGTGGAGCGACGCTACGGAAATCACAATAGTGGCAAACCGTGCTGCCGTCGGTAATGTGATGCGTCAACGGAAGCTCGCAGTGCGGACATTTCACAATGTGCCCACACGCGGGACATTGAATATGCGTGCTGTGCCCGCGGCGGTTTAGCAGCAGAATGATTTGTCCGTCTTGCTGCAACGTTCGTTGAATCGACTGATATAGCTGGCGGCTGATCGCCCCGCGATAACCGGTTGTCTTGTCATATCGCATGTCGACGGTGCGAACCGCGGGAAGGGGGCGATTTCCAATTCGCCGCGGCATGCTGATTAGTTCATACAGCCCCTTCTTAGCCCGATAGAAGGTCTCTAGCGAAGGCGTCGCAGTACCGAGAATCAGCGGCACTTTCTCCAACTCAGCTCGCTTCGCCGCGACCTCGCGCGCATGATATCGTGGTACCGAATCTTGCTTGAACGATGTGTCGTGCTCTTCGTCCAGAATGATCATGCCCAAATGAGGTGTCGGGGCGAACACCGCACTTCGAGCACCGACCACGACATTAACGATCCCTGAAGCAATCCGTTTCCACTGCCAATGCCGTTCAACATCGCTCATGTGGCTATGTAGTACCGCGATACGATCGAAGCGGGAAGCAAACCGCTGCTTGGTTTGCGGCGTGAGACTGATCTCCGGCACGAGGACGATTGCCTGTTTGCCTTGGTCGATCACGTTTTGAATGGCCTGGATATAGACCTCTGTCTTTCCGCTACCCGTTACCCCATGCAACAGAATGGGCTTAGGTTGTGAAGCGTTTACCTGATCGAGAATTGTCTTCAAGGCAGCCGCTTGATCTTCGCTCAGCGTCTTGGCCGATTCACGCTCGATGTCGATATCGTCGAAGTGGGCATGACTCACGCGGCGTACTTCCGACGTGATCAACTTCTTTTTCCGCAGCGTTGTGATGGGGGCTTGGGTCACGCGACATTTGTCGGCCAGGTCGCCGGGGGTCATCGGCTTGGTCGCAGCGGCCAATGTGCTTAAGACTTTCTGCTGCTTTTCCGTCAGCTTGAGGGTTGCCAGCTGCATGGCCACTTGGGACGGAACACTCAATAGAGTTACTTCCCGCGTTCCCGCATTGCCACGAACGGCGGCAGGAATAACTGCTTCCAACACTTGTCCCCAACTAGCCAAGTAATAATCAGCCATCCACTGGGTCATCGACAGCATATGGGACGAAACCAACGTTTGCTGATCGAGCGCCGCCATGACGTACTTAAGCTTACGTTGGCCATATTCTTTCCGCTCAACCGCAACGCAATACGCCATCACGCGGCGATTGGAACGCCCTAAGGGAACATAAACCCGACGCCCAGGTAAGATCTCGCCAACAAGCTCGTCAGGGACCAGATAGTCGAACGACTTTTCGGGTCCGGTCGACATGACCACAGAAGCCACGAGCCCTGTCTGAGCATCGTCCTGCTCCCAGGGGGTAGAATCGTCGCCGAAGAGTCCTTTTTGATTCTTCACCAAAACTGCGTGATAGAGGGCTACACTTGACTAGGGGACTGGTCTTCCGTCAGAGAATCCTAGCCAATTCTGGCCAGGACCGATACGATAACAGGTAAGTGATATCCTTCCCAGCCGCGAACCGAACGGCTCGTCCATTTACGACGATCAAACAAATAGGGGGTCCGCTATGCGATTGGGAATCTACGGGGGATCGTTTTCTCCCATTCACAACGGCCACTTGCTATTGGCCGAATCGTGCCGCGAACAATGCCAGCTGGATGAAGTCTGGTTTCTGCCTGCGGCGGTCAGTCCTTTGAAGCAGGACGCCAATCCCGCTTCCAACGCACACCGAGTGGCGATGATCGAGCTGGCGATTGCCGGGAATCAAGCATTCAAAGTCAGCCCGATCGAACTAGAACGAGGCGGAATTAGCTACACGGTCGATACGCTTCGCGAGGTCCAACAGATCGTTCCGCATGCCCAACTTTTCTTGCTGGTCGGCGCGGATTCGTTTGCCAGCTTCTCACACTGGCGAGCGATCGACAAGATATGCGAGCTCGCCACGATCTGCACAGTGGGACGTCCTGGTTCGGACTTGAACGACTGGGGTAGCCTTCCCGAAGTGCTAACAGACGACCAGATGATGGAAATCAAAGAGCACTTTGTCGAGATGCCGCAAATCGGTTTAAGCAGTACGGAAATCCGACAACGGATCGCCGACGGTCGCTCGATCCGCTACATGGTTCCTCGTAGTGTCGAGAAGTATATCGAGACGCAACACGTTTTCCGTTCGCAAGATGTTCACGTCCAAGCCTAACAGCCTGCTAACGCTTAGATGGCTGGCACGTTCAGGTACTTACGTGTGACAACGGCTCGCGTCACCAGCGGTGCATAGTTGAACTGATGCTGTAACTGCCACCATGCCGTGATGCCAACTTGCGAGTTAAACACGTTCCAGCCACTCTCGGCGCCATACTCGTCCAAGTCGTCGTCATCGAGCCCGAAGACGTCATAAAAAACGAACCTCAGGTGCAAGTCATACGTTCCGGTCATTGGATTGTAGAGATAGCTGGTCGCGTAAACGAGCGCATACTGCACGCCGTTGATCATCAAACCGAGCCCGGTGGCAAAGTCTTCCGTCCCCCAGAATTTGTCTCCCTTGTTGAAAGCCAAGATTCCCAGGTCGCCGATGAACGGAATCGCGTTGATGTCCCAGTTCGCTTGTTTGAGGGCTTGATGAAGTCGTACGCGGGTGGTGTTCACACCGGGCGTGCCAGGCGCGGAAAGCACAAGACTCGAAAACGATTTGAAGTTGGGATGCTTGGCGATCGACTCGTTCATGTCGTCGTCTTCGAATAGCCGTACGGTATGCCGCTTCATCAGAAAGGCATCCATTAACCGCTTGGCCATTCCGGTATCGTCATCCGGCGCGAAGACCTCGATCAAGCGAGCACACTTCTTTCGTAAGTCGCTCTCCTCGGTTCCGACCGATTGGCTCTTGCGTTGGCCGCCACGGGTACCGAAACGAATGTCTTGTCCGAACATCAGTTCACCATCCGGCAAACCAGGCTCTTCTACGGGGAAGCCAACCATCGGGGTCAGATAGGTGTCCGTGGCTTGCGCGACGAATCGTTCCTTCCAGAGCATGATGAATTCGTACGGCGGAGAATTCACACCTGCCCCATCGATCGAAGCTTTGCTCCCATCGCCCACGCCTAACGGACCAGGCGTGAAGAAAGGTGCCTGAGGATTATCGGGCGACCCCGTCGTCCCCCGCGACCCGAGAATCTTCTGGTCGCCACCCCGAAATGTAGGTCCAGCCATTTGCATCCCCTGAGAAGCTTCAAAATCAATGACTTCCGCATCACCCACTACTCATCAAGAGGATAGGTTATTACGGACGGGAAGAGCAACGGAAATAAAGGGAAAAGCATCCTCATGGGCCCTAAACTCTGAGGGCGAACTTTGACTCTCCCGGCAGCCAAACATGCCTCGGACAAAGATCAGACATTATTTCGACGCGGGTGTGACACCGACGAAGCAAAAATATTTTCTTCCTGTTTCAGGGCAACGGGTTAGCGTTGTCCCATCTCCAAAAAACAGTTGCGAAGTTGACACGCGATCAAGATAACCGACGGTCAACTTACTTTTGCTGATTGAGAAACTGACCGCAGTGGACTTTCTCGGCAGTTGCATGATTCGCAAACCCAATCACAATTCGCTCCTCCTTGCGTCAATGGATTACCCGATGATTTGCATTCCAATTACTGCAGAACATCTCAACGCCGCATTCGATGTTCCCCGGCAAATTGCTGGCGATCCACTCGCCCGACCTAGCGAGAAGCAACAAGCAGAACGGCTCTCGCAGAACGCGACTCGCGGCGATTGGAAGCGTGAAATCGCGAATAGGTTCGCTGCTCCAGCAAGCGCCAACACGAGTGACGCAAACGAATCCAATCCGCTACCCGTTGAGGGTTCCTTTGGTACTAGGCACACCGGGAGACCGAGGATCGTGCTCGACCGCCATTCGCAAGCTGCGAGCGGCGCACTTGAAGATGGCCTCGGCGATGTGATGGTTGTTACGTCCGTAATGGATGTTAACGTGGAAGTTGCACAACGCGTTGGCGGCCAGCGCCTGCCAAAAGTCTTCGACCAGTTCCGTATCGAATTCACCGATCTTCTCGGTGGTGAACGGCGCATTGAAAACCAAGAAGTAGCGTCCGCTCAAATCCCAAACGGTGCTGCACAAAGTCTCTTCCATTGGCAAAGTGAAGTGACCATAGCGTCGGATTCCCTTTTTGTCGCCAATCGCCTGGCGGATCGCCTGACCAATGCAGATACCAGTGTCTTCGACGGTGTGATGCTGATCGACATGCAAATCGCCGGAAACGTCGACGTTGAGATCAAAACAACCATGCCGCGTGAAGAGCTGCAGCATGTGATCGAAAAACCCGACACCAGTTGAACCGGAGAAATTACCGGAGCCGTCGAGATTCAGCTCGAGCTTGATTTGCGTTTCGGTCGTATCACGTTCGATTTTGGCGATGCGAGTCATGAAGCAGCAACTATGCGGAGTTTACGGATTCTGCTGGAAATACTGTTCGATCAGATCAAGACAAACGTCGGTCTGCCCGTCGGTACCAACCGAAATGCGAATACCCTCGACAATGCCAGGATACTGCATGTATCTGATCAACACGTGATTCTGCTTGAGGAATTCGTAAACAGGTTTGAGTTTGACGTTTGGTCGTGTCGCCCAGACGAAATTCGACTGCGAATCGGGTACCGTGAAACCCATTTCTCGCAAGCGTCCCGTCATGCGTCCCCGCGTCGCAACCACTTTCGCTTTGTTCTCGGCGACCCACTTTTGATCATCAATCGCAGCCAACGCTCCAGCCAAGGAAAGGGCATCGCAGTTGTAGCTGTCTTTGACCTTCATCAATTGTTCGATGATTTGCGGCTGGGCGACGATGAAACCAAAACGCAATCCAGCAAGGGCGTACGACTTGCTTAGCGTTCGGGCAACCATGATCTTTTCGTTCTCACGGACCAGATCAATGCAGTTGTCGTCGGCGAAATCGGCGTAGGCTTCGTCGATCAAGAGAGGACAAGGAAGCGAATCCGCGATCTCGCGCAGCTGCTGCTTCGGTACCACGGTACCACTCGGGCTATTCGGATTCGGAAGGAAGGCAAGTTTCAAATGATTACTGGCGGTACCAAACGATTGAGGCAGCGTCCAATCGTCGTTGAAGCGGATCTCTTCGCTGTCCGCCCCTTGGATTTCGGCCAGCGTCTTGTAAAGGATGTAGCTGGGAGTCGGCAATCGAAGCCACTGCCCTGCCCCGACAAACGCCCGAGTGAGGATCGTCAGAATATCGTCTGATCCGTTTCCACACATAATCCAATCAGGCTCGACCCCCAATACATCCGCAGCACGCATACGGAACGCGGTACCTACCGGATCAGGATATTTTTCGAGCCCTTGATCCAGCCGCTGACGAATCGCCTCGGCCACCTTCGGCGATGCGGGATAAGGATTCTCATTGGTGTTCAGTTTGATGAACTTCCCGCCTTGCGGTTGTTCGCCCGGTGTATAGCCGGCAATCGCTTCGATCTCGGGACGAAAGTAACCCATGGGTATTCCTAACCGTTCTCTGTTTCGGTGCGAATCGTCACGCTACGCTTATGAGCCGTCAGCCCCTCTTTATCGGCCAGCGTGGTGACAAGCGGGGCGATTTCTTTCAGCCCTGCTTCGGTGAAATGAAGGACGCTTCGTGAACGCAAAAAGTCGTTTGCCGACAAACCGCTGGCCCAGTGGGCCGTCGCCCCGGTTGGCAAGACATGCGAAGGCCCGGCCGCGTAGTCACCAACTGCCACAGGAGTAAAGTTCCCCAGGAAAGTTGCTCCCGCAGTCAAGATCTTCTCGGCGGTTGCTTCGCTGTCTTTCGTGGCAATGTGCAAATGCTCAGGGGCCAAATCGGTCGCAATCCGACAGGCTTCGTCTTCGTCGCGCGTCAAAATGACCGCCCCAAAGTCGATCAGACTTTGTACCGTTAAGTCGCATCTCTCGAGCACGGCCACCTGCTTTTCGAGTTCGGTCAGTGCGGCGTCGATCAACGCTTCGTCCCAAGAGATAAGGACGCTGCTACCTGGAGAATGTTCGGCCTGAGCCAACATGTCGGCAGCAATGTATTGCGGTGTGGCAGTGGTATCGGCGACAACAACCACTTCGCTTGGCCCGGCGATCGAATCGATATCGACGTCGCCGAACACATGTTTCTTCGCCAGAGCTACAAACAAGTTGCCTGGGCCAACAATCTTCTGAACTTGCGGAATTCCTTCCACCCCGTATGCCAAAGCGGCAACCCCTTGAGCACCGCCAACGCGATAGACCTCTTTCACGCCGATTTCGACACAGGTTGCCAGCAAATCGAGGTTGTAACTCCCAAACGGTGTTGGCGGCGCGATCACGACAAGTTCTTCCACTCCGGCAGCCAACGCCGGAACGGCCGTCATCAGGACCGTCGAGGGATAGGCGGCCGCTCCGCCGGGGACACAAATTCCAACACGTTTCAAAGGAGCATAGCGTTGACGAAGCTTTCCGCCATGCTCGATTGGAACCTCAACATCTTTGTGCAGGATTGCCGTTTGAAACCGGAGGATGTTTTCCCGAATTGCCCGGATTGTCTCGAGAAACTTCGGATCGGCCGCTTCGTGGGCCAGACGCAACTCCTCGTCGGAGACTCGAATGGTCGAAGCATACAACTGCTTTCCGTCCAGCTTCTGACCATATTCGAGGACGGCTGCTAAGCCACGTCGTTCGACATCCGCACAAATCCGCTCGACAACTTGCTGCGGCGAAAGAGGTTCGCCGAATACTTCGATCGTTCGTCGTCGACCAGCTTCGCTGACCACATCCCCCTTGGGGCTCAGCTTGTTTCGTACTTGCTGCAGTTGCGACTCGACGTCGTCGTGCCGGGTATCGATCCGGGCGATTTTCGACTTCAGGTCCATTGCGTTCTCTGGGTAATCGTTAGGCGGCAACACAAACAAAAGGGGGAACCACCTATTTTGCTACGACCAGGCTATCGCGAAAAGGGGCTTCCAAGTGAGAACCGGTGGGCAAAAACGTTCACAACGACCTCATTTGCGAGGACTAGATGCGCAAAAAAGAACCCACCGAAGCGAATTCGGTGGGTTCTGCATAATGGGTTTAGGCTTGGATGAGACTTATTTGGTGACGTACGCCTCGCCCCCCGCTTTCGAGCCCATAGCCCCCCAAACACCGTAGGGACTTTGACCAGAAGTCACTGAGCCGGCGGAGAGATTACCGGTATTGATCGTATCGGTAACGAATGTGACCGAGCCATCACAGAACAATCCCATTACGCCCCCTGGATGGTTGCTGGTGGGTGACATGATGGTGTGCTGGCCGTCACCGTTGACATTGCCGCCATCGATACAGGAAGGCGCGTTCGGTGGCAAAACCGTAGTGAAGCCAACCTTTTCAATCTGTCCATCGGTCCAACGCCAGCCGGTTCGACCCTTCAAAGAACTCGTATTGTTGTAGTACTTACCACTGACCGAAGCGACACACTGACCTGGATTACTCGAAAGTCCGGAAAAGCCCGTGGCTGTGCCAGCCTTCGGCTCGATATTTCCTTTCTGGCTACCCAACGAGTAATTCGTAATCAAACGCTCGCTCATCGCGATCGTGTTGCTACTTCCGTCAGTAATGTCCTTGAATCCAACACCTTCACGGTTCTGGAAAACGCCACGGAGGTTCGTGGAATCTCGGTTGTTATTAATCTGATCGCCCACGCTGAACATGTAGTTCACGGCGTTGTTCTGCTTGTTGAACGCCGTTCCAGATGGACAGAGAAGCATCTTTGGAGGTGTGTTCCAAACGGCCCATCCCTTCCAAGCTGCTGGTCCGTACGGTGGATACGAAATGGAAGGATCACCCGCGACGATCTGATTGTACATCGAAGCTTGTTCGTAATACGGCGCAAGAGCGATAAAGGCGCTGGCACGACCATAGTTATGGGCGATACGAGCAGAATCCGATGGCCCATTGGTCCCTTGCTTACGCGGAGGGAAGGTTCCGTACGTGTCGTGGTAGTTATGCAATGCCAAACCCAATTGCTTGAGCTGGTTAGAACATTGCATCCGGCGGGCTGCTTCACGTGCCTGCTGAACGGCAGGTAAAAGCAAAGCGATTAAGACGCCAATAATGGCAATCACAACGAGAAGTTCGACGAGCGTAAAGCCACGTCGCGAGGGTGATACTTGCATGTGAGGTCCCTTCGTGACGGCGAGAAAAAGAGAATCGAATATCCGAATACGAAATCGCACAACTGCTTTGAACCAGCAGCCGACAGGAAGAGCGTGCGTGATAACTGAACCCGATCGAAACACCAGAAGTCGACCTAATAGAGGGTCACTCTGGCAATTCATCATTTATCAATATTCATTAATCCGATTTCGATCAGATAGCGAAATCACGGCCGCGCTGACTGTCACTAAAAAATAATAAAATTTGCCGACCGAGTCAGTAAGAAAACTACACATCACGGCAAAAATCACGAAAAAGAATTCGATTCAATTGAGCATTTTAGCACAACATCATCGCAAACCAGGGATGCAAACCCCACAACAGCGGCTACTTAGGCCATTTCCAATCGCCCTAAGTCGACAAAAAACTATAGATTTATTGCAATAACTATTTGCGCCTTATTTTCACACGATTAGCGGACATCCTTTTACCACTAATTTCAAACCGATCGTAGAAACGAACGAAGTGAACCGGTATTGATCGTTTCTTACCGTCGATTTAGCGTTCGCCAAGCATCGACATCCCACCACATCCAGGGACCTCTAACGAGGGACACGACCGTTATTTGTGAGTTCGAGTTAGTTACGGAACCCTAATAGTTGCCAAGCTTGTTTCGAGGGTCGAAGTGAAAGGGCTTCGTTCGAAAATAAAAACGCCCGTCGAACGAGGCTCGACGGGCGTTCTGTTTATTCAAATCCGAAGACCAGCGAACTACGGCTTCGAGATCGGTTCGCCACCATCTTTCGATCCCATCGCACCCCAGACACCATAGGGGCTGATGCCGGTCGTGACGGACGGATTCGCCAGGTTACCGGTATCGACGGTGTTAGAAATGAAAGTCACCGAACCATCACAGAACATCCCCATGACGCCGCCTGGGTGGTTGCTGGTGGGGGGCATGATCGTATGTTGGCCGTCGCCGTTGGTATCGGCACCGTCAATGCAAGATGGAGCATTCGGCGGCAACACGGTTGTAAAGCCGACCTTTTCGACTTGTCCGTCGGTCCAACGATAACCAGTTCGACCTTTAATCGAAGAGGCATTGTTGTAGTACTTACCATTCGCCGAAGCGACACACTGACCAGGGTTTGTGGCCAGACCGGAGTAACCGGTTGCGGTGCCATGCTGGACTTCAATATTACCAGTCTGGCTACCCAAACCGTAGTTGGTGACGAGGCGCTCGCTCATCGCAATCGTGTTGCTGCTTCCGTCGATGATGTCCTTGAAGCCCAAGCCAAGCGTATTGGCAAATACACCACGGAGTGTTGTCGCGTCACGATTGTTGTTGATCTGGTCACCCACGCTAAACATGTAGTTTGTCGAGTTCGCTTGGGGATTCTTCGAGGTTGCCGATGGGCAATGTAGCATTCCAGGAGGAATATCCCACACCGTCCAGCTTTGCCACGAGGCTGGTCCGTACGGAGGATTGTTTGCGTCACCAGCGACGATCTGATCGTACATCGCTGCTTGTTCATAGTAGGGAAGCAAAGGCACGAAGGCGCTAACACGACCGTAGTTATGGGCTCGGCGTGTGCTTTCGCTCGGACCGGTCGTTCCTTGCTTACGAGGAGGGAACGTTCCGTAGGTGTCGTGGTAATTGTGAAGCGACAAACCCAACTGCTTGAGTTGGTTTGAGCACTGCATTCGCCGTGCAGCTTCACGTGCTTGCTGCACCGCTGGCAGAAGCAATGCGATCAATACGCCAATGATGGCAATAACGACCAAGAGTTCGACGAGGGTAAATCCGCGCCGCGAAAATGGGACAGGCATGAATGGATCCTTGGCAAAGGTATGAAAGAAAAACCAGGAACAGAGGTAGGGTGAGTTGACTCAACCCGACATCGCGATATCCGAGTGAGGGGATCACTCCGGAAATCGGGGCCAAGGAAACCTCTTCAAGCCAAACCTATAGAAGAAATCTTACTAATTAGGGCAGGTCGTGCTTAGGTGCCGAAGCCTAGTATCAGGCCAGAATCAACACCTAGGAGTGAGCCGCGACCCCCACCCGTAGGTCAATTATAAAATAATGAGAAATCACTGGGTATACCAGTGACATTCCTACAATTTGCGGCAAAAAAGAGAAATTATTATCAGTGCCTTTGAACCTCTTGGTCACTTACTTGACGTAAACCGAAGAGCAGCAGCACTATAGAACCAGAGGCCAACCCCTCACCAGAAACAACTTCCCGGCGGGGAAGTTGTTATTTGAGTTTAAGTCGAGGCCTTTACCGCTTAGGCCAAACGAGGCATTACTTTTTCAACTCTAAGGGGATCGTGTTTTCCCCAGGCGTAACATCCGCCGTCAGACCGGACGATTCGATACGGCTGTATTTCTCGGGAATGAGATGCTTCGGAGCCGCCTCTTTCTTTGGCGCGCCACCGTAACTCGGGTCATCTTCGGAAGGTGCATCGGAAGCCGCGGCCTCCATCTTAGTTACGGAAACCTTATACTTGCCAGGCGCTACGCCAAGCACAGCGGTAGAGGTGTTCAGCTCGTATTTTCCCTCGGCATTGGTCATGCCGAAAGCACCACTGCCACTCGCATCCTCTGGTCGAAAAGTCACGGTTGCCCCTTCCACAGGTGCGCCGTCGAGTGTCACGGTACCAGTAACGGTCGACTCGGATTGAATGCTATCGCCAGCACCTGGGCAGCCCACGAAGAGTGAGCAAGAGAGGACTCCAAGTAGACTCAGCCAATTAACTTTTCGGGCATGCATGATGAGAGAATTCCCAGCAGTGAAGAAGATTTAGGAGGACGATTCGGGCGCGTACAGCACCCACGGGGTATCTGCTTTGTAGCTGATCGCAGGGCAAACGTCTCTCACCCTACATAGGGGACCAATCTGCGCAAAATCACTCAACCGCTTTGAGGTTGATCACACCTTGCTGATTCGCCAGCAGCGGTGAATACGCTGATTGCGGAAGTCTTCAGGCACCGTGTGCTTCGAGATTTCCCGAATCGACAGCCCCCCAAGGGCCTCTTCGTCCAGTTTGAAGCGACGGAAGTTGTTTGAGAAGTAAAGGACGCCATCGGGGCTCATCAATCCCAACGTCCTTTGGATTAGCTCGACATGATCTTGCTGCACGTCGAAGACGTCGTCTGTCTTCTTACTGTTAGAAAACGTCGGGACGTCGACAATTGCCAGGTCAAATTTGGCTCCTGGCGGTTGATCAGGCAGGTACTGCATCACATCGGCTCGAATGAAGTAATGCTTAGCGATCGATAGCCCGTTCAGCTGGAAATTACGACCAGCCCAGTCCAGGTAGTTACCGTTTAGATCGACACTAGTCGTCGAGATCGCCCCGCCCGCAGCTGCGTACACGCTGAATGCGCCGGTGTAGCAGAATAGATTCAGCACACGTTTACCGGCGGCTTCCTCGCGGAACTTGGCTCGCAGATTGCGGTGATCGAGAAACAGGCCGGTATCGACGTAGTCTGACAAGTTGACCTCGAACTTGAGCCCCCCTTCTTCGACGACCACGATCTTCGAATCATCCGAAACCTTCTCATGTTGGGTGTTACCCGCCTGACGCGTGCGATGCTTGACGAAAACATGTCCTTCGGGAATTTCAAGCGACTCTCGGGCAGCCTCGGCCAGATTGTCGAGCCAGTCGGCATACTGAGCCGGCGTTCGATCATGCGGTCGATCGTAGTCCGTAATATGCAGGTAATCGTGATAGATATCGATCACGAGCGGAATCTCAGGGATATCTCGTTCGTACAGGCGATAACAATGGATGCCCCGCTTCGGCCAACGTCGGAAATGCCGGGCTCGCTTCACCAACCGATTCTTCAGCAGTTGAGCCTGTTCGCGAGCTTTCTCATCGAGTCCACCAAACGCCGGAGTGATAGTTCGCTTTGGCTTCGGGGTCTCCTCGATGGTGGCTTCGTCACTTAACGAATCTTCCTTGGCTGGTCGTTCGTCCTTCTTCGGTGGCGGAGGTCCATGATATTGAAAGTAATGGCACTCAACACGTCCGTTGTACATCTTCCGTCGGCGATTCGCTTCTTGTCCCATCGCTCGTTCCATCTCAGGAAACGCCGTGAGAATGAAGAACGACCAAGTGGGTAACCGACGTAAAACATCGGGAAAACTGCGATACTTATCCCATTCCATACGGCGAGCACGTGAGTGATCGTCATACGGTGGGCTGGTGATTACACAGCCATATTTTCGCTTGCTGGTCAGTTCGTTGAATGACTGCTTTTGAAAGTGAATGTGTTGATCGACTCCCGCCGACATCGCTTGCTGCCGCGCCAAACGAAGCGCAGAAGGATCGTCGTCATAGCCGACGATCGTTTCCGGTAACGTCTCGACTTGCAGAGCTCGGGCATCTTCAAGCATATCGAGCCAGGCATCTTGATCGACCGTTGGCCAATCGATCAAGGCAAAGTCGCGCAGCAATCCGGGAGCAATGTTTTTGCCGATCAGTGCAGCTTCGATCAGAATAATGCCACTGCCACAAAATGGATCTAGGAGCGGTCGTTCTCGATTCCAGTGACTAAGCTGGACGAGCGCCGCCGCCAGGGTCGATTTCATGGGGGCGAATCGTTGCTCGTCGAGGTAACCACGTCGACTGAGGCCAGCTCCCGAGGTATCAATCGTTAACGTCGCCACGTCCTTGGCGATCGCGACTTCGATGGTGTAGGTCGCCCCCGTTTCCGGCAGCTCGGCGTTGTGGGCCGCTTGAAGTCGCTCGACCACCGCACGCTTGGTGCTTCGCTGAATCGCAGGGACACTCGTCAGTTGCGACTGGTAGCTACGTCCCTTGACCGGGAACGCGCCTTCGACATCGATGTAGTTTTCCCAGGCGATCTCTTTCACGCCCTCGAACAACGCATCGAAATCACCAGCCGGAATCTGAGCGACTTCAATCAACACACGATCAGCTGTTCGCAGCCACAGATTGGCTCGCATGGCATCCGTGAGGGTCCCCTGAAATCGCACGCGCCCCGAACCGAGAATCTCGGTTTGATAGCCCAACTGCTGCAGCTCGCGTGCGGTGACCGCTTCGATACCAAAGGCAGTGGTGGCCAGGAAATTGAGAGGAGACGATTCGTTCACGCAATTACTCGATCTCAGAGTGCGAAAGGGAATCCCTCATGGTACGCGGTCCCCTTGAAGTTGCCAGTCCAAACCAAGCCGCACAGCCGTGGGTTTGTAAAGAAAAAAACAACAGATGGCGAAATAATCGTTTCGAAAACTGGTCGCGAGGGACGCGTAATCTCTATATAACTTGTGGGAGTAACCTCGTCCCACCCGGAACTACCGTCTCTCGTCATGACTGCGGTCGCGTCGCTGGCGACAACCATCGATCCGCATATCACAGAGATCGTGGTGGCGCCGGCGTAATTCGGCTCGTGAACGCACTCGCTTGACGAATCGTGTAGGAGGTGACCTTTTCCTAATACGCCAGCTTTTCTCTCGATCACAAGTAGACACCCGAGGCAAGCCCTACATGAAACCACTAGCTCATGCACTCCTGATCGGTTTTCTTTCCGCCACCATGGCATTTCCACCGCCGGCACTTATGGCCCAAGAACCTGCCGCGGCGGCGCCCGATAAACTCATTGGTTTAGGGTACATTCCAGAAAACGCCGTCGGTGTGGCTCAATTACAGGCCGATCGATTTCTGCAGGACAAGTTTGTCCAGGCATACCCGGTCGAAGTCGCAAAAGCATTTGGCGATTTGTACTTGGGCTTCAACCCGATGGAGATCACCGCGCTGACGGTTGCGGTGACCGCTCCTTCCCAGCAGATGCCACAACCGGGCGTCCTGGCAGTTGTGAAGACCTCGGAAACACTAGATCCAGAGACCTTCTTCGCTGGCATCGACGAGGTGGTCGACCAGGTTGTGAGCGAAGAAGATATCACCGACCACTTTCCCACGCTGAAAGGGAAGGCCTTCTACACGCAGGCAATTCCGATGGATTACTGCTGTGCCCATATGTTGGACGAGCACACCTTCATCATCGGCACGATGGGATTGGTTTCGACGGTCGTAAAAGCAGGACCCAATGCCGATCTAACTGCGCCTGCCAAGATGCTGGCCGAAGGCAATCAAGGCTCGGACGTCATGGCGATCTTCAACGTTGGTGCGGTACGAGATCTTGCTAACCAGGCCCTTAGTCGACAGGAAATCCCGCCTCCATTCGGCATGTTTAAGCAAATCCCGAACTATACAGAATCGGTGTCGGTTCAAATGACCTGCTTCGATGGTTTCTCAGCCATGCTGAAAATCAACGGCGTCGACGAACCCTCGGCCAAGCGATTGGAAGTCATGATCCAATCGGCGATGGACATGGGTAAGCAGGTCACCATGATGCAAGCCAACGAGATGCTGCAAAGCGATGATGAGATTCAAGTCGCGATGGGTAAGTACCAGCAGCGCGTGACCGCCAAGATGTTCGACGCACTGACACCTACCCGCGAAGGCAAATCGCTGGTCTTGAAGGTCGAGCAAGACAAGGACAGCATTGCCGGGGCAAACGTTGCGGTGATTGGGATCTTGGTTGCGTTGCTCCTACCGGCCGTGCAGCAGGCCCGCAGTGCCGCCCGACGCATGCAATCTTCCAACAACATGAAGCAAATTGGCTTGGCAATGCATAATTATCACGATACGTTTGGCAAGCTCCCGGCCCAGGCCTCGACCGACAAGGACGGAAAGAAGCTGCTATCGTGGCGTGTGCACATTCTGCCCTTTGTAGAACAACAAGCTCTTTACGAACAATTCCACCTGGACGAGCCTTGGGATAGCGAACACAACAAGAAGCTGATCGCCAACATGCCTGGCGTTTATCGCAATCCCAAGAGCAACGCTCCCGAAAATGAAACAACCTATTTGGTTCCGGTCGGCAAGGATCTGGCCTTTGAAGAACCAACCAAGGAAACTCGCGAAAAGTTCCCACTGGGAACCCGATTCGCTCAGTTTACCGACGGCCTTTCCAACACAGCCATGGCGGTTAATGTCGCCGACGAAGCTTCCGTGATCTGGACAAAGCCGGACGATCTGGAAGTCGACTTGCAGAATCCATGGAACCACCTGGACGATACCGCGCCAGAAGGCATTCAGGTTTTGTTCTGTGATGGATCGGTGCAAATGCTTTCGCCGAATACCACGGCAAAGTTCCTTCAGCTTTTGTTCCAACGAAACGACGGCCAACCGCTTCCGCGTTAATCGCTGCCGACATTAAGTCGTCCTAGTCTTGGCACCATTCCCACATACCACGGGACGGGTGCCGCTGCACGAGTGTCGATTACCTAGCGGTCGCTGTGTCGCGATAAACAACGACCGCTGATTTTCTACCTCCCGTAATTCAAGGCCAAGCTTTGCAATGAATGCGATCCGTCACGCTATCCTGGTCGGCTTCCTTTCCGCCATGATGGCTTTCCCGCCATCGGCAATCATGGCGCAACCACCCGCGACTCCTGTTGCCGAGTCGACGATTGTCGGTTTGCCGTATGTCCCCGACAACGCTGCGGTGATTGCCCAACTTCAGGTCGAACGACTTGCCAATTCTCCAGTTCTGTGGGCCTACCCAACTGAAGTGGTCGAAGCATTCGGCAAAAAGTACCTCGGCTTCAATCCGATGAAGGTCACGGGGATCACGTACGTGATGCTACCTCCTGAGGAAGGCTCGAAAGAGTTCGGAATGTATGGTGTCGTCCACACATCCGAAACCCTCACTCAGGAAACGTTCTTCGCTGGGATTGCTCCGTTAGTCGAGAGCGTGAAATCAAGCCAAGAGGCTCAAGAAACCTTTCCTGGTCTGAAAGGCAAAATATTCGCCATCGATGGTTTTCCAGGCGAAACGTGCGCGGCCCATTTGCTGGATGAACATACCTTCTTGATTGGTAGCGAAACCATCGTTGCCGAACTCGCCAAGGCGGGACCACAGCAGCACCTGACACATCCTGCCCAACTGCTCGTAGACAACTCCGAAGGCGCGGACTTCTCGGCCATCATGAATAATAGGGTACTTCTCGATTCCCCTACTCCCCAACCAGCGAACGAGCAATTCCTGCCCGTCTTTGAAAAGGTTCAAATGGTGCGGGAGTCGACCGACTCGATCAGTGTTCGCGTTAATCTCATCGAGTCAGCCTCGGCTGTTTTGAAGTTGGACGCGATCGACGAAGATGCCGCCCAACGCTTAGAAGAGTTTATTAATGCGAGCTTGGATTCGTTGAAAGCACGCGCCAGTTTCGACGCGGAAAGGGATCTCCAGAGCGATAATCCTCTCGAAGTTGCCATGGGAAAATACCAATTGCGAAGTACCACGCAATTGTTTGACAGCTTGAAGCCAGAGCGAAAGGGTAAGTCGCTCGTTTTGAAGTACGAGCAAGATCCGGGGAGTGTCGCCGGCGCCAACGTCGCGATTTTGGCCGTAATGGTTGCTCTGCTCTTGCCTGCGATCCAACAGGCCCGCGAGGCAGCGCGACGAGCACGCGCGACCAATAACTTGCGCGAGCTTGGCCTCGGTATGCACTTATTTCACGATACGATGCATCGGTTTCCTGCCCAGGCCTCGACCGATTCGAAGGGCAAGAAGCTTTTATCGTGGCGTGTCCATCTACTTCCTTATCTCGACCAAAACGACCTGTACGAGCGGTTTCATTTGGATGAACCTTGGGATAGCGAACACAACAAAAAGCTGATCCAGTTGATGCCTGACGTTTACCGATCGCCAGACAGTGCTGCCCCCGAATTCCATACCAACTATCTAGTACCGGTTGGCAAATACATGGTCTTCGAGGAGCCAAACGCCCCCAACCAGAAAACGGGACGCAGCTTTGCCGATATATTGGATGGAACGTCGAACACGGCCATGATTGTCAACGTGAACGACGATGCTTCTGTGATCTGGACGAAACCGGACGATTTGGAAGTCGACCTCGGAAACGTCTCGAAACACCTCCCCAAGTCGCAGCAGCAAGACACCTATATCTTGTGCTGTGACGCCAGGATTCGCGTGGTACCACCAACCGCCCCGGATGAGCTTCTGCGACTGTTGTTTTTGCGTAATGACGGCAAACCGATACCTAGGTAACTGTCGCCCAAGACAACACAAATTCACGTGCCATAGACATCGGCTTGGCACGGATGAGGCCTCCCGGCACAATGATGGGAGGCCTTGTCGCCATTTGCCTCGACTCCTCCGCTTACCAGGTTGCCATGAAACCTTCCATTGACCTTCGCAGTGATACGGTTACCCAGCCCAGCACGGCCATGCGACAGTTCATGGCGCAGGCCGAAGTTGGGGACGCCGTGATCGATATCGATCCCACCACCGAGCGACTCGAACGGCTAACTGCCGAGATGCTGGGCAAAGAGGCCGCCATCTTCATGCCTTCAGGCAGCATGACGAATCAGATTGCGATCCGTCTCCACTGCCAGCCGGGCGACGAGTTTATCTGCGAAGAAAACTGCCACGTGTACAATTACGAGCAAGCCGCGTTCGCCCAGTTGAGCGGCGTGGTGGCAAAAACGTTACCGGGCATCCAGGGCGTACTCTCGGCGGATCAGTTTGAAGGTACGATTCGCCCGATCAACGACCACTTGGTTCGGACCCGCCTGGTTTGCCTGGAGAACACGCACAATCGTGGCTCGGGCAAAGTGCAGCCGTTTGATACCGTCCAGCAGATCACTTCTTGGGCGCATGAAAATGGCCTCACGACGCACTTAGACGGGGCTCGCTTGTTCAATGCGGCTGTTGCGACCGGAATCTCCGTCGACAAGTGGAGTGCGATGTTCGACTCGGTGAGCGTCTGCTTCAGCAAAGGGCTCGGGGCGCCCGTCGGAAGTGCGCTGGCAGGTCCGGCCGAGTTCATTCAAAAGGCCAAGCGCGCTCGCAAGCTGTTTGGCGGAGGCATGCGACAATCAGGCATCATCGCTGCTGGAGCCTTGTTCGCCCTGCAAAACAACGTCGAACGATTGGCCGAAGATCATGAGAAAGCGACCAAGCTGGCCGACGCCATTCGAGAAATCGATGGATTGAGTTTGGATGTCGACCCGATCGATACGAATATCGTCATCTTCAGCATCGCCCCCGAGTTGGGCACCGCTGCCCAGTGGCAACAATCGCTGGCCCAACGAGGTGTCGCTGTCCTGGCCACCGCGCCGCAGAAAATTCGATTGGTCACTCATCTTGACGTCAGCACGTCGCAAGTCGAAGCAGCGATTGAGGTTATCAAGGAAACCTCACCCGCCATGGCCTAGTTGACGATGGTCGGTCATGTCCCCCACGCGAGAACCATCGAGCGCTCGAATTCGTCCTCCTTTTCGGGGGCGAAGGTTCCTGTCGTTCCGATCGTAAGGGGCATTCCGGGCTTCACTGGGGGACGCACGAAATGTTGGCCGAAGTTTTGCTCTCCAAGTGACTTGCGCGGTAAACTAATACGTTGATGTATTAAGACTTACGCCCTCTTTGGGTAGCTGTTCCGAATTCTGTTTGCCGAGCGATTAGGGGACCGCGCGTCTTCCCTTGGTCATTCCTCGCATTCGTCCTATGCGGAAGTTGGAAGAGCGAAAGCCATAAACCAATACCGACTGCTATGCCCGTAACGAAACCGAATGACTTCTGGAAACTGATCCTGGAATCAGGTCTCATGACGAAAGAGACCTGCAAGCCGTTGCACGATCGGTATCAACAGTCCTCACAAAATGGGGACGTGAAGGCATTGGCCACATGGCTCATCAAAGGTGGCCATCTAACCCCTTACCAAGCCCGAGTGTTGTTGGCCGGTCGCCCGAAGATCCTTACCATCGGCGAATATCAAGTCTCCGATCGCATTGACTCCGGTCCGCTTCTCGGAACGTTGGTCGCCACCCATCAACCAACCGGGCACCCCGTGTGGTTGCATCCGATTGCCCCAGAGATTCAGGAAGATTCCGTCAGGTATCCAATCGTCCAACGGATGTGTGAGCTTCGTTCGGCGGCACCCCATCCTCACCTGATTCGCTGCTTCCAGCTTCGAGAAGGCTCGAAGCGTAGTCACTTGGTCACCGAACAGCTTGATGGAAACCTTCTCGCGGAAAGCCGTCCTGGTGAAGGGATTCAAATTCCAGCCCCCGATTGTGCTCGCCTTTGCCGCCAAGCTGCCCTCGGGGCGACCCAATTGCATGGTCAAGGAATGGTCGTTGGCGATTTCAGCCTCGATCAATTGTGGTTGGAATCGACGGGCAATTTGAAACTGTTGCATCTGCCCGTACGCCCAGTGGAAGCGATCCCGTGGTCCGATGCGGAACAAGCGGTTCGATTAGAAGCGTTGGCCAACGTTGCCGCCCCGGAATTGCAGCAAGCAGGCGCGGCACCTTCGAAGCTGAGTGACCTCTATGCGCTCGGGGCAATCTTGTTTGACTTGCTGACGGGTAAGCCGCTGTTCGAAGGAACACTCGCCCAGAAATTGCAGCAGCATGCTTCCGCGCCGATTCCCACGCCGCCGTACATCCCAGCTGACATGATGCAGATCTTGCAGTATTTGCTGGCAAAGTCACCATCTGGCCGTTACCAATCGGCGGGAGATGTCGCCGAAGCGTTGCGACCTTTTGTCGATGCGACGCAGTTGTCGCCACCATTGGCCGAAGCTCCGTCGACCATGGGAAATTACTTGCAGCACTTGGCAGCCAACAGCTCACCTGCTGCGGCGAGTCCAGCCCCAGCCGCAACGCCTCAACCACCCGCTGCGGCTCCCTTTCCGACGGCCGCTCCAGTGCCTCACCCCCCTGGACCACCAACCCCTGGTCAGCAGCCTCCGATTCCGCAGCCCGTGCCACCGCAAGCCGCTCCCCAATCGACCCCTCCTCAAACGGCTCCATTTCCCGGGGGAGCAACTCCGCCAGTTCCTCAACCCGTGGCTCCAACAGCAGCACCGGTCGCCACGCCTCAGCCGCCAATCGCGGTTGCGGTTCCCGTGGGACCAACCACCGCAGAGGGAGGAACGGGGCGTGCTTCGGCATTGACGGAACGCATCCGCAAGCGAAAACGCCAACGTAAAATCACCAGCATTGTGGTCTTATGCTTCATGGTGATCGCGACCATCGTCGGTGGGTATTATGGCTACGGCATCGTCTTTCCTGCCGACGAAGTCGCTAAAAACGATAATCCAGCTCCCGTTCAACCAGAACAAAACCCCAGTACCGATGTGCCGCCGGAAGGGGAAGCAAATCCAGAAACGGTAACGCCTGCTGGGCCACCATTGGTGGAAGACGACGGCCAAACGTTGTGGGCCTCGCCCACCTCCGGCGAACCTATTGATTTGAGCGGGTTACCCAACGACACACGTTTCGCTCTGGTCGTGCGTACGAGCGAACTGACGATGAACCCAGAGGGAGAACGAATTCTCCGTGGGCTCGGACCGCAATTCGCCGCCGTCCGTGGCCAACTCGAAGGAGACTTGGCCATCGACTTCGATACACTGGAAAGCTTGACGGTCGGTCTGGGGACTTCAACCAACGGCGGACCACCTTGCTTAGTAGCGAAGTTGAAAGAATCAGCTAACTTGCCTTCATTATGGGGTAACCCCACTCCGGTCGCTGGTAGCGTTCCGCCGATGTATTCGGTCAACGGTTGGACCGTAATGCCGATTCCCGGACAAGAAGACAAGGCGTTCGTCGCTGGTTCAGCCACCGTCGTAAAGGCTGTTGCCGATCAGGGCGTCGAGTCACCCCAGCTTACCCGCGAACTGGAACAACTTCGCCGAGAGTCCGACGATCAGCAAACGGTCAACTTGCTAATCGATCCCCAGTTTCTCAGCACGAACACAGCTCAGGTATTCCCGGGAGAACTCTCCGCAGTGGCTACCCCGGTTCAAGATTTTCTCGGCGAAGGCCTAAGGGCCGTTTTATTCAGCGGGCACACTGGCGATGACCTTTACCTCGAAATGCGCATGATTGGCTCACTTAGTCTTGATCCTCCGTCGCTGGCAGCGAACATGAAGGAGAAGATCAAGAGTATTGCAAGAAGCCTGGAAGAGTCGGTCATGTCGGTCAATCCAACCCCTTATTGGCGTCGACTGGCTACGCAGTTTCCAAGCATGGTACGCTTCGCTTACCAAAATACGCGCAGCGGTGTCGAGAATGATCAAGCGATGATCAACTGCATCTTGCCACAAGCTGCCGGCCAAAACCTGGTCGCGGCCTCCGAATTGCTGTTGGCCGCCAACACATCGGGTGCCACGGCCCTGGCGGGTGGCAACATGCCAGCGGCGAAAACACCCGAGACGATTGAGGAGAAATTGGCGAGTACGATGAGTATCTCGTTCCCTCAAAACTCGCTCGAGTTTGCCCTCCGCGACATTGGCGAGGAAGCTGGGATCGAAGTTGAGATCAATGGAACCGATCTGCAACTCGACGGCATTACGCGCAACAAGGAAATCAAGGATTTCCATTTCGACGACAAACCGGCGGGAGAGATCCTGGCTCAGTTAATGGTTCGGGCCAATCCCGAAGCTTCACCAGGACCAGGGACCGACGTTCAAAAACTGATTTATGTCATTCATCCCATGGATGGGCCAGAAGACGCCAAAAAGCTGTTGGTGACAACTCGCAAGGCAGCGGAACGAGAAAATTATACGCTGCCCGACGTGTTCAAAATCAAATAGCACTCAAGCCTAGAGAGATTCCGCGTGACCCTTTTCCGCGTTCATTGCCCGACCTGTCATGCTCGACTGAAAGTTACCAGCCGGTCACTGATCGGTCAGATTGTGAACTGCCCGAAGTGTGGCAGCATGGTCGAGATCGCTGAACCAGGTGGCAGTACTCCTCCCTCTGAGAAGGCGGAGTCTAAAGCTGCGGCCGTGACGCCTCCTGTGGTTCCTCCTGCCGAGCCAACGCCGACCACGCCACCCGTCGCGGAAACGCAAGATACGCCCCCCGACGTTTCCAACTCGGACGCGATGTTCGACGATATCGACGAAATGCTCGATACCGATTCGTCCGCTGCATCCGTGGCTCCTCCAAAAACCGTAGCTGCGGCAACGCCCCCAGTGGAACCTGCGGCGGAAACGACAAGCACGGCCGCTACGGCCCCCATCGATGGAGGAAGGTTTTCTTCCGATGCCAACGTCGGCAAGTGGCGTAATATGGCACTGATCGGTGGTATCTCAGTCATGTCCTTGGCGACGATCGCGGTGATCGGTTACGCAGTACTTTCCGAGGGGAACGCCCCGGCTGTCCCCACTGACGATCCCAACACTCAGGAAGTTGCGCAGGCTGAAGTTCCCGCTGAGAAAGACCCCGTCACGGAAGAAACCAACGTTGAACCACCAAAGCCACAAGAAACCGAGCCCAGTTCTCCCGATGAAACGCCAGATCCCCCCACACCAACCGATTCTCCATCCGAATCGGAAGAGGTGACCGACGCACCGACGAATGAAGAAAAGCCAGACGAGTCGACGAATCAAGCGACCGATTCGCCTATGACCGAAGAAAATCCGTTCCTCTTCGGTGACCCCGAAGACCAACCCAAGGATTCACCGCCGGCTGAGGAACCTGCCCAGCCAGACGCGGATCAACCAGTCGTCGCCGCAACGCCCAAATCGATTTTGGAACTGAAGGATGATCCGCTGTACGAGGTCTTCGGCGAATCGTTCCCGATCTTCGATCCAGATGCCATCGAAGGCTCTGCCAACAACGCCACTCCTCAGCTTGCTCAAGGCAATCCCGCGGTTCCCGTCGCCGAACCACCCCCGACGCCCGAGTTGGTTCCTCCGATTCAAGAGGTCGATGTGGCCGCCAGATTGCGTGACCCGATTGTCGAGATCAGCCTAAAGGATATGCCGCTCAACGAATTCACTTCGTTCGTAACGCAAATGAGCACGGCACCAGTCACGCTTGATCCACTGGCGCTGGCCTACGCCGAGATCAATGCGACCAAGCCGATCTCCATTCAGCAATCGCGGACATCCGTCGAAGGCATTTTGCGTGCCGCGGTCCATCCGTTTGGCCTGGATGTAGTGGCGACCGATCACAGTGCCCGACTGCAAATCACGCAGCCACTCGACGGTCATCAACGCACCATGCGACTTCAAGTCGATGACATGGCCAGCGATGCCAAGGAGGTCGCTGATTTAGCCTACTTGTTGACCCACGTTGTCGAACCGATGTCTTGGAATCACGCACGTGGGCAAGGTTTATATCGTGTCGATCCCGATGCGATCATGATCACGCAAAACGAAGTCGCCCAGTTCAAGTCAATGATCTTTCTCGAGAAGATGCGGGTTGCGCGCGGGCTTTCGCCCAAATCGAAGTACGCCCCAGAACTGTTCGCCGTGAAGCTCCGTAGTGATCAACTCGAACCTATCTTGCAGAAATCGGTCAATCTCCAGATTGTCGTCCCGACACCGATGTACA
The DNA here is from genome assembly GCF_002967765.1 of Blastopirellula marina. Taxonomy (NCBI): domain Bacteria; kingdom Pseudomonadati; phylum Planctomycetota; class Planctomycetia; order Pirellulales; family Pirellulaceae; genus Blastopirellula; species Blastopirellula marina. The sequence goes on from NZ_PUHY01000010.1 coordinate 1,064,544, forward strand.
AGGTAATCGATCAAATGGAAAAGAAGACGGGGCTCGATATTCTTTGCGATTGGGATTCACTGGCATTGAACAAGCTGGGCCCAGCAACGCCAGTAACCGTTTCATCGACGGGGCACACGGTCGGCGAAATGCTCGTTCGCTTCTGCCAAAGCTGGAAGTTGGAAGCGTTGCCGATCAATGCTCATACCGTGCAGTTGGTAAGCCGATCGTCCGTGCCGGTGATGCCGTGGCTCGAATTCTATGATCTCTCCGAGATGAACCTCGGAAAGTCCCAGGCAACCGCCATGATCAACGAAGCAGAGCGGCAACTAAGTGACCTGCGAAAAACGGGCTACGGCGAAGTGCTCTACGATCCCATTTCAAAACACTTGTTGGCACTGCTCTCGAAAGAAGACCACCAAAAGTTGCAATACTTCTTGCAGCGAAAGATGGCACCTTAAGAGACGACTCTTGCTGCTAACACAATGAACCACGGATTACACCGAGAACACGGATAAGATTCGCCCGAGGCGAAGTTCCTTTTCTTATCCCTATTCATCCGTGAAATCCGTGGTCAGTAACTTTGCGTGATCTTAGACTTCAGCGCCACACTGAATGCCAATTGCATTGGCAACCGCACGGCAGCGCCGCATGGTGGCATCGAACGTTGGCAGATCGAGCGATTGGTAACCGTCGCTCATTGCCTGATCTGGCTCAGGATGCACTTCGACGATAATCCCGTCCGCACCGATTGCTACGGCGGCCACGCACATATCAGGTACCAGTGCCGCGTGTCCCGTGCCGTGACTTGGATCGATCACGACCGGCAAGTGCGTCTTTTGATGCAGGTAAGAAACGGTTGCCAGTGGAAGAGTGAAGCGAGTATGCGACTCGAAAGTACGGATGCCGCGTTCACATAGCATGACGCGGGTGTTGCCTTCATTCAGGATGTACTCAGCAGCGAGAAGCAACTCGTCGATGGTGGCAGAAGGACCTCGCTTCAGAAGAACCGCCCGGTCAACCCGTCCGACCTCTTCCAGTAAGCGGTAGTTTTGCATGTTACGGGCACCAATTTGCAAGACATCGGCGTACTTCGCAACAAGTTCCACGTCTTCCGAAGCTACGACTTCGGTCACCACGGCTAAGCCTGTTTCTTCTCGGGCGGTGGCCAACATTTTGAGGCCCTCCTCCTTCAAACCTTGGAACGAGTAAGGACTCGTACGCGGTTTGAATGCCCCGCCCCGCAGCGCCGTCGCTCCGGCTGCTTTGACAGCCTTGGCGGTGGCGACGATCTGGTCTTCACTTTCGACCGAACAAGGTCCGGCGATGACACCACATTTGCCGTTGCCAACCTCTAAGCTGCCTGCTTTGACCAAGGTTGGTTCGGGCTTCACCTCCAAACTAGCGACCTTGTAAGGCGCTAAGATCGGAACCACCTTGGATACACCGGCGACCGTTTCCAGCGATTCACGCATCTCTTCTCGTTTATCGCCGATCGCGGCAATCACCGTCCGCTCGGTTCCGACGATCACGTGGGCTTTCAGCCCCATGCGTTCGACCTTTTCGGCCGCCTTTTGGACTAATTCTTCAGTCGCGTCCCGTTTCATAACAATGATCATGGCTTTCTCTTCCCAGGCTATTTTGGTGAGGTGTCAGATAGTTAAAAGTTGGCAATAGAAACAAAAAAAGCCCTGAATCGCTTTCCGATTCAGGGCTTTGGAATTCTTCTGTTTAGCAGCAGCAAGTTACACAGAATCCTCGGCCCTACTCGGAAAGTAGCTAAAAAAGTAACCGAAGGTAAATTGCCAGCTGTTCATGCCACTCATTATGTGCGCGTTTTCGTTCGTGACAAGCCCGATTCTGCTCGGGCACGCAGAAATCATATATCGGGCTATTGCCGCACCGACGACGTGGGAAGCATGCTGCCGCCGGAAACGGGCACAACATGGGAGACATCCGATCGACTGCTGGGGTTCGCCTCGGCTGCGGGAATCCGAATCGTAAACGCCGTTCCCATACCAACTGTGCTCTGCACGCGGATCTTACCTTGATGGGCCTCGACGATATCACGACATGCCGCCAAACCGATTCCGGTGCCACCCTTGCCCGTTTCATCGGGGCCGCTTTTGGTGCTGTAGAACGCATCGAAGATTTGGGGCAGTTGGTCGCTGGGAATGCCCACACCGTGGTCCCGCACTAACAAATCGACCATGTGATCAGCCGCGTCGTACGAAAGCCGGAGAATCAAACGTCCCCCTTGGGGCATGGCCTGCCGGGCATTGATCATCAGGTTCAGCAGGACTTGTTGAATCTGGTTGCCGTTGGCGAGTGCCTGGGGAACGTCGTTATTCTGGAATTCGATTTCGATGCGATACTTGCGCATCTCGCGTTCCAACAACACAATCGTGTCGTCAACGATCTTCGAGAGTTCGGTCGGCTCCATCCGATTGCCCCGGTTCTTCGCCATGGCCAGCACGCCGGTAGTGATCTTCGCAGCGCGTTCACCAGCCGCCGAGATCTTTTCGAAACAGTTGTTCCGGGTTTGTTCGTCTTTGTGACGCAGCCCCATGCGGGCGTAGTTGATCACCGACATCAGCACGTTATTAAATTCGTGAGTCGTCGTGCTGACCAGTTCGCCCATCGCGGTCAGCTTCTGTGCTTCCAACAGACGGCGTTTCAGGATTTCGATTTCCTTAGCCTGTTGTTCGACGATTGATGCTTGAGAAGTCGCTTGCAAGTCGGTCATCCGTGAGCCTTCTGGCAATGTTTGTCTTGTTCAGTGGGGCGAGCGCAAGAGCTAGCAGTCGCAGGGAACGTTGCTTCACAGAATCCTTTCTGCAGCAAACCGTTCAAGTGGAGGCAATTGCCCTTAGATATCTCTATCGTCGCTCGGGGCATGATCGCTACAATCACCACCGGAACAATCGGCAGTCTTTATGGCTGCCTATTCAAGCTGCCTAGATTCTCGGAGTTCGCACGGATGCACACGCTCGACCTACTCGACCAGGCTATCGCCACCGCCAAAGACTTGGGATACCAAATCCGCCGCGAATGGCTCGAAGGCCAAAGCGGGGGCGTTTGCGAGATCGCCGGGCAGCGGTGGATCTTTCTCGATCTCAGTCTTTCTTCGCTCGAACAGCTCGATCAGGTTCTCGAAGCCTTGCGGACCGATCCAGCATTAGAGCAAGCACCGCTGTCGCCACAAATGAGCCAAATCCTGGGCCGCACCCGCCGAGCCGCCTAGCGCTCGCACGCGATCAATCGACAACGAATCTAGCCAAATCGTTGCAGGCGTTTCTCCCCACGGTTAGGGTAATTGCATACTAGTCCCCTGCCTTTTTGCCTGCCAGGACGTTGTTATGCGCGCGTTATCGCTGTTTGTGGTCGGTTCCGTCCTGTTTTGCACGCCGGTATTCGCCCAGTTTGGTGGCTCGACCTCGGGCACAGATGAGCGACCGAAGAAGCCTCTTACGGTGATGCTTTCGACGAACGATGCGATTCAACAGGTCATCCCGCAGATTGCACCTGACTTGACGTCGAGTGACGCGCATAGCAAAGCGTTATTTGCAAGGCTTCTATCACAGAACACGAGTGTCAGCTTCCAAGAGATACCTCTTCGTGATGCCGTGAAACAACTCGCGGCAGAAACCGTACTCGATATTCACATCGACGAATACGCGTTGGAAGAATACGGGCTCGATTCGTCGGTGAAGGTTTCGCTGGCACTGAATGATGTTTCTGTCTACAGCGCACTGAAGTGGATGCTCGCCCAGAACGACCTGACCTTCATGATCGATGTCGATCGAATCGTCGTCACTGGTTCCGATCAAGCTGAGCGTCAGTTAGTGAACCGCTTTTATGCCATCCCCAACTTAATTGGCAATCCTGCCTACCACGACATCTTGATCGAAGTGATCACGACGACCGTTGAACCTGACTCTTGGGAAGATCTCGGGGGGCCCGGTTCGATTTGCCCATACCTAAACGGATTGATGATCAGCACCACCGAGGAAATCCATACGAAGCTCGATCATCTCCTCGTCGGACTTCACCAGGTACAAGCGTTCCCTAGTAATCCGTATCCGACGGCCAGCTATCGTGTGTCGTTGTTTGCCAAGCAGGAACAAAAGATCCTCAGCGAACTTCAGTCGAAGATAGCCAAGTTTGCCCCGGAAAAAATGAGTTTGAAGACGTTTGTCGAACAATTTCGCAAGCACACATCTTGTCCTGTCCATATTGACCAACGAGCACTTGAAGACCTCGGCTACAACCAAGACGACGTTACCGTTATTCCGCCAGCCAAGTCGACCTCGCTGAAACGAATCTTAGACATCTCAACGCGGTCCTTCGCCGACGATCTTAGGTGGTTTGTTGCCGGAGACTTGATCGTCGTCACCACAAAGGAGGAGGCCGACGGGGAACTTGGAATCGAGATTTATCCGGTTCGTGATCTAGCTTGGAAAGGGATTGATATCACCAACCCAAAAATCGAAGCCCAATTGCTGAAGGATCCTTGGGAAAATGATTCGATCGTCAGCCTCCCTGATTACGAAGCCATGGTTACTCTCCTGGTCACTACGATCAAACCTGATTCGTGGGAGGACCTGGGCGGGCCTGGCAGCGTCGGAATTTATGATAACCGATGCGATTGTCTGGTCATCACTCAAACCGAATCCGTTCACATGCAGATTCAGGCCGCACTTGCGCAAATCCGTGAACGACAACAGCCGATCGACGTCGACAAGTTGTTGGCCGACATCGAAAAGCACGAGTCCACCATATTCACTCAAACCTATTCGGCGCTGCGGCAGACAGCGGATACGCCTCTGTTAACTCGTGAGGAAATGCAGCGGATGGCCGAGCGAATCAAGCAGCAATTCGCTCCCGAAAGCTGGTCGGACGATTCTGTTTTTATCGAGTCGCTGGGCGATGTCCTCGTGATTCGGCAACGTCGCGATGTTCACCGACAAATCGAGAAGTTTCTACAGGAAAGAAGCATCATTCCACCCCATCAAATCATCAGTGGTTCGGGATGCATGATGTTCCCTAGCAATCAAAGCTATTTACCACCACAGCAAGAAGGCAATTCGTCCGCCCAGCCAACGCCTGCGGTACCTCAGGCCAAGGCCCCAGGCGGTGGCGGTGTCTTTTAGCGAAGATGGATCGAATTAATGAACCAAACACGAAAACGTTGTTGTCCATCCTCCCTGTCCATTAATTGACGAACGTTCGCTCCCCTGCCCTCAGCTTTCACCTTGGAGTTCTTCATGCGCTGGTTGACTTCGTTGGCTCTCTTATTGTGCCTGAGTGGAACGCTCGTCCATGGTGAGAAGCCAGAACCTGCAGCGGAACCGTTAGGGCGTGTCATACCCGAGTTTGAATCAGGGTTGACCGACTCGATCCAACAGACGAACGAGTTGTTTGCCCGAACACTTGCGAAGCAGGTAAGTATCGACTTCGCCAAGTTAAAGCTGCGTGATGCGATAACTCAGTTTGAACAACTTGCTGGCATTCCGATCCGGATCGATCGCTTGGCCCTTGAAGAACTGGGAGTAACACTTGATGCCGAAGTATCGATTCGCGTCGACGAAGTTTCACTTTACAGTGCCCTACGCTGGACGCTGACGCAGCATGAGTTAGCCTACTTTGCCGAAGAAGATAGCCTTTTGATAACGACCGAGAAGGAATACCAGGAACGACTATTTCACCATTTCTATGCCGTGCCGGAACTGGTCGGGAATCCGGCCGATCACGATAGTCTCATTGAGGCGGTAACAGCGACCGTCGAACCCGATTCGTGGGAAGAACTGGGCGGTCCTGCTACGATTGCCCCTTTTAACAACGGTGAAATGGTCGGCCAGACTCAGGCCAACCAGGTTCGTATCGCCCGACTATTCCGACAACTGGAAGCACTTCAAAAATCCCGGAGCGATCCCTACCCGACCAGCTCTCGATTGGTATCCTTGTTCCCTGAACAAACGATCGCCATCGACAAGGCCCTTAACGCCGAACAGATGACCGTCGAGTTTCAGCAAACACCCCTGATCGACATCATCGAGCACCTCGACAACCAAGGATCGATGACCTTCTATCTCGACGCTAAGGGCCTAGAAGAGTATGGGCTCGCGACAACCATGCCGGTCACGCTATCCAAGGGAACCTATACCAAGAAGCGTTTGCTGGACATGATCACTCAGCAAACCGAGCTCGATTGGTATATCGCTGGCGATATGGTCGTGATTGCCAATGCCGATGTTGTGGAATCCGACTTAGAGGTTCGCCTTTATCCGGTACGTGATCTGGCTTGTCGCGGTTTAGACCTTACCGATCCTAAGGTGCGTGACATCGTCTTTCCGCCCGAAATGAATCAGAATTATTCCTCGACCTCAGGCTTTCTTCACCTGTACGCGGATGCCACTGATCCTGGCCACATGATTCATCTGCCTGACTACGACGCGGTTATCGAATTATTGAAAACGACCGTCGAAGCGGAGTCCTGGGCGGAACTTGGCGGGCCGGGCAGTATGTACGCGTTCACTTGGAAAGCCGATTGCCTGGTCATCGCCCAAACGCAGGCCGTGCACCGCAAGATTGCCGCAGCGCTCACGCTGATGCGCAAGCAACAAAAACCGATCGATACCAAGGCATTTCTAGCAGAGATCGATCGACGTAATCAAGAAATCTATGTTCGCTCGCATATCATCTCTGGCAACGAAGAGTTGGGAATCCCATCCGTTAGCGAAAGCGATCGGAAGCGACTGGTCGAACAAATCCGCGATCGTATTGCCCCCGATAGTTGGGATGGCAAAACAACGTATGTAACCGCGATGAAAGATCGGATTGTCGTACGTCATCGCCGATCGATCCAAAACCAAGTCACCGGTTATCTGCTTGATTTGGGCGTGATCAATGATTTTCGGGGCCATGGTTGTCGAGGGCCCTATTCCGGCGGTTACCGCCCACCGCAAATATCGGGCGACAGGAACGATGTTCCGCCTGTTCCTATTCCTGAGGTTCATTAGAACTCGACTAACACCATGAGCGGTTTTGCCACTATCGATACCGATCTAACCGACGCTTTTCTCGCTCGAGCGGGTCGTTCGTTTCTTCGACCATCGACAGATCAAACCCAAGGCCCCCAATCACGCCGATAAGCCCTCCCGCAGTTCCGGTGCAGATAGCCGCACTGAGGACAGGAAAGATAAAGCCCGTTCCAAAGCTGACCATCACGCCCAGATAGGCGAACACGAAAACGCAAATTGCGATCGCGATGCGATAGTAGGCGGACGTCATGATCCCGCCGAGCATTGCCCCCCAGATCGCAAACGGAATCGCCATGAGAAATGCCTGAGTCATCAGCGAGTCGCGGACTCCGCGTAGCGGCAGAACCCAACCTTCTTTCGCGGCCTCGACGTTCAGATCGTGGATGCCAATCACTGCAGTAACGATCAGTCCACAAACAATTCCGGCGATCACCAGCACCACACTTCCGCTGGCCTCCCGTGGCTTGGTAAACCAGCGAGTCATGAAGCCTGGCATTGGGCGGGGAGTTTCGCGTGGTGATTTCTCTGGAGCGTTGTCGACCCAATCCTCGGTCACGTGCTGCACGCCTGGCACATTCCTGGCAACCACCATCGAAGCGCCGAGGCGAGCGGTTCGATTCCAATTAATGTTGCCGACCAAAGCCAAAAACCCCAGCAGCGCCGCAAGCATATACAAAGCGATCCCGCGCGGTACGTCGACGAAACAGCACACAGCGGTCGCGGGTAACGCGATCGCCGTAGTGACCCAAAACGCTTCTTTGAAGTTCATGATATTGGTTGCGTCATATGACCAAATAATACAACGACAAGTTTTTATAAGATGATTCTAACCAAATGTTTGCAACAAAACCCCCACTTAGCTAGGGTAGCGACATCACCACGTTCTTCTTTCCCTTCGAGGGTCGTCATGCGTGCGTTCTTGTCACTTGCTTTTCTGCTGGGAATTAGTCTCGCGAATGTCTTCGCTCAGGAGGCTACCAAGTTTCCGGTCATCAACGTCCTACCTAACGAGTCTGCTCGTCAGGATATCGAAGCGAAGGATGCCATCGCCGAGGCGCTGCGCACCAAGACGTTCGACTTAAACCTGATCGATACGCCGGTGGAAACGTTTGCTAGACAACTGGAGAAGCATCTCGGGGTGCCTGTCCGCCTCAACGCTCACGCGATGGAGCAACTAGGCCTCTCGCCAGACATGCCGATTACCTATGCCATGTCCGGGCTGCGGGCTCAAACGCATTTGAAACTTCTCCTTCGCGAGCTCGAATTGACCTATGTCATCACGCCCTATGACGTAGTCATTACCACGCAAGAGGACGCAGAATGGCGTGAGGAGCCTCGATTCTATCCACTGAATGACATCATTTATATCGCCGAAGCTGGCCCAAATGTTCAACCCGATTTTGATTCCATCATTGAGGTCCTTACAACCTCGATCGATCCCGACATGTGGGACGATGGTGGGCCAACGATCTCCCCGATCAACGATGGAATCTCGGTTTCTCAAATCGGTGAGGTACACGAGCACATCGCGGGACTTCTCAAAGCGATCCGCCAAGCGAAGGCGTACCCAAGCGACGCGTATCCGACCGAGGCTGTCAGCATATCGCAGCTGGGAGAAATCACGGCCAAGCTTCATCAGCAACTGGATCAACGCCAAGTTACCTTGAAGTTCACTGACACCCCCTTAAGCGATGCCATAACTTACTTGACGAAAACAAGTGAGATTCCGATCTTTATCGATGCTCGTCGCCTGGAAGACATGGGTTTGGCGAGTGATCTCCCTATCACCTGCGACCTCCAGGAAGTCTCCTTGAATCAAGCGTTGGAGGTACTGCGCGAACAGTATGAACTCGCCTGGTACACGCTGGACAATGTGGTGGTGATCACGACTGAGGAGGAAGCTGCGGCGGAAATAAGAACAGGCGTCTATCCAATTCGCGACCTACTTTGGGGTGGACTGGATATTACGAAGCCTGAGGTCCATAAACTGATTCAATCGATACACTCACGGGGTTTCGGTAGCTTCGGCTGGGAGCCCTGGCGAGAAGTTGGACTAACCCACGCTCCCCGGTTCAATGATTACGATAGCATCATTGAGTCGATCACAACCACCGTCGAGTGTGATTCGTGGGAAGAACTTGGCGGGCCTGGCAGCATCGCTCCGTTCGATGAATTCCTGATTGTCTCTCAAACGGAACACGTACACGAAAAGCTCGCGGCCTTTCTGGCCGATGTCCGTCGCCATCCGCGGAAGTTCGATCCAGAACAAGTGGCCCAGCAGATCGAAAAAGAGAATGCCGAAATGGAAGTTGTCATGTTTGAGTCTCCCGTCGATCAGAATGGGGCTCCCAAGCTAACGCGTGAAGACCTTCAGGCAATTGCCGCGCGCGTGCAAACGTTGGTAGCCACCGACACATGGGATGGCGATCAGCATTTCATCGATACCACGCACAGCGGCCTCATCGTTCGTACGCGCAAAGATATTCAGCGAGAAGTCGCCAAGTATTTGCAACAGATCAACGTTCAACCTTCGCCGCGTTCCGGGCCGTTTCCAGGGGCAGGCTACGGCGGTGGTTACGGCGGGTTTGGTGGTGGGATGAATGGTCCCGGCGGCGGCAATATTCCTGGTGGGGGCTTCATGAGCCCGTCGAATCCTCAGCCGACTTCTCAAATGCAGCCAGTCAACCCTGTACCAGCGGGCCAACAAGGGGGATTCTTTTAAAGAAACATGAATAGGACCCTTCATATCTCCAGTACGTTCCGATTCGCTTCGATCACGACAATCATCTTTGCCTTGCAACTCGCGTCTTCCGGCATGGCACAACCGTCGGAAACCGAAGCGACTCGAATGATGCAGCAGAAGGTGTTCGATACTCGTCTGAGCATCGACATCCAAGACTTACCATTGGGCGACTTTGCGAAACGGGTGGAGCAAGAAACAAGAATTCCAGTAAGAATTCACGAACGTTCGCTTGAGGACAGCGGCATTCGCCATGATGCGACCATCTCTTGCAACTTAACGAATGCTTCTCTGCATAGTGTCTTAAAATGGTCCCTTCGTGAGGCCGCACTCACCTACTATGTGGAACCGGAAGGAATTGTCATCTGCTCGAAGTACGAAGAGGAGTTTCACCAGCAAACGAAGTTTCATCATGTTCCGCAGCTCGTGGGGGCGCCGCACCCTGATTATGACTCGCTGATTGAGCTAACCACGGGTTCGGTCGATGACAATTCATGGGAAGAACTTGGCGGGCCTGGCTCGATTGCACCGATCAATTCCGGCATGGTCATCATGCAGACCGCGCGGCGGCAGTTGCTCGTCGGTCGCCTCTATCAGCAGCTTGTCGAAGCGCAAGCGATGCCCGCTGACGACTACGCAGTTGCGTCACGACTCATCTCTCATCTGCCCCAGGAAACCATCAAGCTCCAAAAGCAGATCAAGAGCTCGGAAGTGGAATTAAGTTTCAACGACGTCCCGCTCGGCGAAGCAATCGAATCGATTCGTCAAAAAACGAAGCTGAATCTTGTTCTCGACATTCGTGCCCTGGAAAATATTGGCTTGAACGCGGACGCCCCCGTTTCGCTTCGTTCCGGGAATCGCAGCTTGGCACGTTCGCTCACGTTGTTGTTGGAACCGCTGTCCTTAGCTTGGCAAGCTCACGACGATGTAGTTGTCCTCTCAACGTGGGACACCTTCGAGGCAGAACTAGATGTCCGCATCTACCCGGTGCGCGATCTCGTTTGGCGAGGGCTCGACCAGCAAGATCCCCACATCAAACAGCGACTAGCGAAATTTTATCCACCGATTACGATTCGACTACCCTACCCAGATCTGCCCTACAAGTATCTTCTTCCGTCACCGGTGCTCGATTCAATTCCTGCTGATGAGAACCTGCAAGACGTCCTGACGACCACCATCTCGCCTGAGTCTTGGCAAGAGTTGGGCGGACCAGGTTCCATCACCTTCCTGCCGAGTGCCGATTGCTTGGTCGTTGCCCAAACGGCCTCGGTGCACGATCAACTGAGTGGCGTCCTGCAAGAGATTCGACAAGCCTCCCATCCGCTCGATCTGGATGAGTTCCTGGCCGCGATTGAAAAGGAAAACGCCGAGATCGTCACGGAGATGTTCGAGCCCCACTTATCCGTCAATGGAACTCCTTTGTTTCAAGAATCGGAAATGCAAGAAATAGCCCGGCAAATTCAATCGCATGTCGATCCCGAAAGCTGGAAGTCGGACGACTGTTTCATCGAAGCCGATCAAGGCAAACTTTCCGTTCGCAATCGACGCGATACCCAACGAAAGGTTCTCGCTTGGCTCGTGAACTTAGGAATCGTTCAGCCGCCAATGTACGGCGGATCGTGCCGCGGGCCTGTTTACGGCAGCTTCGCCCCTACCCCACCTGGGCCATCCATTGAAGACACCCCGAACATACCGACGATCGACTAAGACAAGTTGGCCGATCCCAGCGGTATGATTATCCCCAATGAGTCGCATGAAAGGAAATCTGATGCAGAAACTAGCAATGTTAACCAGCGTTGTCGCCTTCGCGATTGGCGGTACGCTATTCGCCGACGATGCCACGTCGCTTCCCAGCGGCGCGATTACGATTCAACCCGATGCACACCAAAGGGAGCAGTTGGAACAGCTTCAGCAGTTTCAACAACGAATGGAGGCAAAGACGATCACGATCGATGCCGATCGAATGCCCCTGTACCAGTTCATCGAGAAGTTATCAAAGCAAGCCGACGTTCCAATGACGATCGATCGTCCCGAACTCCAAAATAATGGAATCACGCTGAATAGTCCCATTTCAATCAATGGTGAAAACCTTTCCCCGCGAACTGTTCTCACGTTGTCACTGAATCGCCTGGGGCTTTCCTTCCAAGAGAACGGTAACGGCGTTACGATCACCTCGCGTGATAAAAGCGACTCGAGACTTCAAACGAAAACCTATTCGTTGGCCGAACTCGTTGGTAACCATACAGAGTCGGTCACCGCTTGGCGAAACGTGATTGCAAACGAGATCGCCCGTGACTCATGGGAACAATTAGGGGGCCTTGGCACCATTTATGTCTTCGACAAGACGTTGATTGTCAATCAAACAAAAGCGGTCCACACCGAAATCACTTACCTTCTGAATCTAGCAGCGCGAGTCAAACAGTTCTCAAGCGATGACTATCCAGTAACATCTCTAATGGCCTCGGAAAGAGATGAAGCCACGCAACAACTTCGCGACAAAATCGTCACGACCGAAATCGAAGTCACCTTCGAGGAGGCGCCGTTGCGTGATGCGATTCGCGAGCTAAACAAGTCTTGGCCAATGAAAGTGAGAATCGACGAACGGTCGTTAAGTGCCGTTGACCTAAAAGGCCCGCTTCCAGTTACGCTCTCTGCCGGTCGTCACTCCGCGAAAAGTGTACTCAACGAAATTACCACTTCGCTTGGACTAAAATGGTGCGTCATCTCTGGCGACTCGGCAGTCATCACGAGTGATCCCCGCAAATACCAAGTCAAGGAATTTCGTCTTTATCCAGTGCGTGACTTGGTCTGGCACGGTTTAAAGATTGAGAATGGCAGTCAGAGGAACACGTTGATAGGGATAACCCGCTGGCAAGGTGATTCCTGGAACTCGGTTGATTATTTGAAGTCGCTACGTGCGCCCGGTCTGCCGCAGCTTCCCGACAACAAGTCTCTCGAACAGGTCATCCAATCGACAATCCGTCCCGATTCCTGGGAAGTGTTAGGTGGCCCTAGCACACTAAGCTACGTGGCTGAAATCGATTGTTTACTGATCGCTCAGATGCCAGAGACCCACGACGAAATCGCCCGCCTGCTGCACCTCCTTCGTCAGCAACAAACGCCTGAGACGGCTGCCAAGTTGCTTCAGCAAATCGAGGACTCCAACGACGAGATCGTCACGGCACGTTACCCGCTGTCCTGGAATACGACAACCTCGCAGCCTGACGAAGCGGGATTGAATACGATTCTGGAACTCATTCGTTCCGGTACCGGCGAAACGCAATGGCAAATCCCGGAAGCATCGATCAGCTTTGCCCACGATAGCCTCGTTGTCCGCCAGCGACGCGACGTTCAGCGACAGATTCTGACGATGCTGATAAAACTCGACTTGGTTCATCCTGTCGCGAAAACGGACTCTTCCAAAGCATCACCAGCCGCCAACTACTCTGGCGGAGGCGGAGGAGGATTCTTTTAGACCTCTCGTCATTAATGACAGATAATCTGTGTCAAACTTACTTCTCCAAGGACACCTTCCGATGCTTCGGCTTCTCGTTGTTGTTTTAACTCTTTTATTGCTCGGGCAACTTCACGCGGAAGAGCCTGAACTGAAAACGGACAGGACGCCAACGACGATTATTCCCGATCAGGTCGCCAGCGAGTCCTTGGAGAAGTTGGCCAAGCACGAACAATTACTCCTTGAAACGCGCATCACCTTAGACATTCACGAAATGCCGCTGGAGAAGTTCGCTGAGGTGATGTCGAATGAATTGGAAGTACCGGTCGATATCGACCTTGCTTCGCTTGAGGACATGGGGCTAAGTGAGGACTTGCCTATTAGTCTGCGTGTTCAAGGGGTTGCCGCGAAAACTGCATTTGAGATGGCGCTCCATCTCGATGAACTTGCGGTTATGGTGCTTCCCCATGGGTTGATGATTATCACAAAAGACGAAGCCTCCTTGGAACTGATTCGGCAAATCTACGATGTATCCGACCTCATCGACGGCGAGATTGTCCGCTCTGAAGACCTTACCGGGTTAATCAACCAACTCATCGAACCTGATACCTGGGAGCTATTGGGCGGTCCTGGCACGATCAATGTGTGGGAATCGAAGTTTATCATCTCGAATACGTGGGAAGTCCATACCGAGGTTGGGTTGCTTCTCGAAACATTACGCCAAGCTAAGAATCAGCCCAGTGATTCCTACGCGGTTGCATCGATTGGTTGTACTCCGTGGCGAACCGAGCAAACGGTCATCTCACAACAGTTACGAAAGGTCGAGATCACAACCGAGTTTTCAGATACGCCTTTGGAGGAAGTCGCTCATACGTTGAGCGAACAAGGAGGCTTCACGATCTGGATTGATCATCGCGCCTTGGAGGATATTGGACTCGCAGCAATCGCGCCTGTTTCGCTACCGAAACGTAAACGGACACTTCAACACACCCTGAATCTTATTTGCGAGTCTCTTGGTATCGACTGGTTTATCGATGGAGAAGTACTGCGGATCACGACGGTAGATGAGACTGACTTTGATCTAACGCTCTACGTTTATCCCGTACGCGATTTGATTTGGAAAGGGCCTAAGCCACAGGATCGGGCAGTCCAAACAAGGCTATTGAAACTAGCTCGCTGGCAAACGAGTGCCCCTTACCATAGACAAGAACTCGCCCCGTTGTGCCTCGGTGATTACCTCGCTTTACCAAGTGGTCATCAACTAATGAACGTCATCACCCATTGCGTTCAGCCCGAGTCGTGGGAGGAACTCGGGGGGCCTGGTAGTTGCTTGATCTACACGTTGGGAGACTGTTTGTTGATTGCTCAAACACGACGCGTCCACGAACGGATAGGCATCCTGCTACACGAACTCCGCAAACACCAACCCGAGCACGAATTAGCCGAGCAGATTAAACAGGCCGACCAAGCCGAAGCGGAAGTGATTACCGTTTCGTATTCTGGCCCCAGAGAAAAGAAAACCAACGTTTATGAGCTCGGCGAACCGCTCTTATCGCCCGCCGAGTTGGAAAAAATAGGGAAGCTGATTTCCAGCAATGTCGAACCGGAAAGCTGGAAAACGCCAGGCCACTATATCATCGTTTCCCAGAATCGTTTGGTCATACGCAATCGCCGCGATGTGATGTTCCAGGTTCACGACCGCTTAGTCGAACTTGGTGTCACGGTGCCTCTACAAACGGGATTCGACGATACCTTCATGAATCCCCAGTGGCGAGGCAACGGCATCTTTTAAACACCGATGCCGCAAACGCGAACGCCGATTCTCATTTAGAAGCGTTTCGTTAGCAGCAAGGCAAACTCGCTGTCGAAAAGGCGATCCGCACCCTCTCGAAGTGGCGTGACCACGGCGGCTGTAAGCAGATAGTCGTTACCCAACTGAAAACGGAGCCCGCCGGTTGCGTTCAAGACGTCGATTCGGTTGAACGGGTTGGTAACGATGTCACCATCATCCGGACCGGCTTGTGCAAAATCGGCGTCATTGAGTGTCGTCGAGTAGTGCAACTCACCAATGATCGCAGCCCGACGAATGAATCCACCACCGTGCGTGTTGTCGTAAAACCAGTGCCCGGCCGAGTAGTCGAGGTACAAAAAGTTTTGTTCCTGGAAACGCGATACCGTCGTGAATTCGCCTGAAAATGGTGAGGTCTCGACCATGAACGAATTGCCGTTGGTATCGAAGTCCAGCTGAGCTGCCAGGATCGACCAGGTTCGCGACGAGTGTTGATGGTAGTAGGCAATGAACGGCAACAAGTGAACCGATTGATTATCGATTCGGAGTATCGATCGCCCCGTATTGCCATTGATGACATCGGCATCTTGAGCCGTAGGCAGGTTGACAGAAAGACCGGCCGAGATGGCCGACTGATTTCCGCGTTGCCACAACAAGCTCTTCCACGTCAACGTCATGTTGCCGAACTCGCCGTTGGTTTGCGAGCCACTCCCGGTGACATCCTGTGTAGCGTTCAAACCACTGAGAATCGGCACGCGAACTTCCAGCGAAGAAGAGTCGTTCAGAAATGTCTTCTCCAGGCCTAACGTGAAACGATCAACGTCTTGCTTCGAGAGAGTGACGTTTCGCACAGGTTGGCTGAAGTGATTGTAGTTAGCGAAGAAGCGATTGACCGGAATGGGACTGACGTTTTCGGTCAGTTTAAATCGGCGATCACTACCAGCAATTGGCACATTGAAACCGTCAGCGGGATTCGTCGAGTTGTAGCTCGAACCAGAAATCAACGCAGTGCTGCCGAAGAAGTCACCGATGGTCGCATCACGGAAGCCTATTGCTTCCGAGGAGGATGCCAATGCGGTCGAAGCGGCGAAGGTCGAGGCCGGCGAAGGGAGCTCAGGCAATGCCGGCAGTTCGTCCGTCATGGGAATCGGGGCCATCGGATTTTGATCCGAGGGTGACTGCTCCGAAGGAGACATCGGAGAGCTTGGTGCCCCGTAATAAGGACTCGCCTGGCAAGGATTAGGCGGACAGGGGCAACACTGGCATTTCTTCGGGGCACAATTGCAATCAGCCCAACCGATGTTGGTACCAACAGCAGATGCTACCAATGCAGCAAGAGCCACGATCCATGTGCGGCAATCCATGTCCCACGTCCTTTGGGTTCACCAGAGTCTAATCGAGATTGGCTGCCCCCAATCCAAGCGCACCGGCAGCCACTGTAAGTGATTCTTCGGCATCCCCCAGGATGACTCTCCATGCAAGCACCTTACGAATTGCTTGAGAACACAGAATTACACGAAAGTGGAAGCGTCAACGCCCTAAAAGTCTTCCCAGCCACCCCTGTCTTCCATGCATAGATACGGATCTAGTCTGTTCATGTGATGAAGCGGCTTACCGCAAGGCAAAATTCGAAAGATTTCACCCCGGCTTCTAGGCATCCACACGACTCCCCAATCCAGGGATCTCGTAGAGAACGTTTGCGTGCTCAATTGAGGTCATCCGTATTAGCGAGACCGTTCCATGTGAGATAAGTCTAAGGGAACGATTCACCTCTATGCAACATAAGGCACCGCTATCACAATGTCGCTGCTGGCGGGAGCATCTTTACGATAACCCACTAGTGGGTAAGGGAATCCGAACCACTCATTGGAAGTGCGATCTACGAAAGTGCGGCATCTCCATTTCTTAACAATCAAGAATAACCCCTTAATAATCAGCTACGAATTAGCTTCGTTTTCTCTTCATACACGCGCACTAAATTCTCTGCTTCGCGACCATCCTCTTTGATCGGTCAAAGGGAAATTTGGATATGGTTCGCCGTAAACACTGCCGCGATCAGCATCAGCCACCATCCAAGCTGGGTTGGCAACCACTTACCGTCACCAGCCACCACACACCGGGCAGTTGATCGCCAAAGTAACAGGATTCATTGATGTCTTTCGTTCCCCACCCCATTCCCAATTCTTCACGTCGCGCTGGTTTCACACTGGTCGAATTACTGGTGGTGATCGCCATCATCGGCGTGTTGATCGCCCTCCTATTGCCGGCCGTCCAGCAAGCTCGTGAAGCTGCTCGCCGCATGCAGTGCACCAACAACCTGAAGCAAATCGGCTTGGCGTTCCACAACTTCCAAGATACCTACGGCCACCTGCCGTATGGTGCTCGTGATGGAAATGAAAACAGCTCGCCGGACACATGCTGCAGTTCACATGTCGTTTCGGGCTGGAGTTGGCTATATCACATTTTGCCGTTCATCGAGCAGCAAAACATCTACAACCTCGGCGACGTGAACAACCCCAGTGGCACGGAGAAAATTGTTTCGCAAAGTGCAGTGGAATCGTACTATTGCCCTTCGCGTCGACCGGTAAGTGCCTACGGAGGCTACTACCGAAGCGATTATGCAGGCAACGCTGGCGAACGACATAGCGATGGTGCTCGTGTAGCAACTAGTACGGGTGCCCATGGTGTCGTTCGACATCCGGGTATCAGCAATGCCAAACTAACTATCGAACGCATTCAAGATGGCTCGTCCAACACGCTGATGGTTGGCGAAAAGGCCCTGAACGAAACAGCCTTTGGCTCGGATGGTGGTGATAACGAACGCTACATCAACCCAGGTTGGGACGAAGACGTGATGCGTTGGGGTACCTTCTTCAGTAAAGGCGATAATGCTTACACGCCGATGCCGCCAATCTCCGACAACGATGCTCCGAAAAAGGAATCCGATGGCTCATGGACCCTAAGCCAGAAGATTCCACTCTTCGCAAACGGTACTTTTGGCCGTTGGCACGGATATTTCGGTTCGTCGCACACTGGCGGTACTAACTTCGTATTAGCGGATGGTTCGGTGCACTTTATTCCAACGACAGTCGACGGCCAAATAATGCAGCGTCTTTCGTTGAGCGACGATGGACAAGTAGTGACGCTCCCGTAACCGTCGTTCTGCAAATATTTGAATGTGACGTCTTAGCATGCGTTGGGCGTCACATTCGCGAAATACTTGACGATACCCGTTCGTAGAAGAAGAGATTTGATTGTGAACTTATTCATAAGATTCGTTGTTTTGGCCATCATCTTTAGCTCTATGACTGGATGCGGAAGCTCCGACTCATCGAAGCCTCATGCCGAATTAACTCCTGAAGAACAAGCAGAGAGCGACGCACACTACGCAGCCGTGGAAGATGAAGAGCGAGCAAACGCTGGCCTTCCACCAAAAAAGAAGTAACAGTACCCCTGCCTATAAACATTCGGAGCCCATGTCGGTCCCTTCTGACATGGGCTTCTTAATGCGCCGATCTTACATAAGACTACTTCTTAGGCGACGGGCGGGCTTCGGGGAACTCGCACAGCGGAATGCTTGTCGTTGGTTCTGCGATCACTTCGGCCAACGTGGTTTCACGAAACGCTTCCTCGACGCTGGCCATTGCGTTGTCGAGTCGGCGGTGCAGTGGGCACAGGTTGGCTCCGTGAGCTTTCAGCCCCAAAGGGCAGGTTCCAATGCGGACAATTGGGTCAACCGCATTGACAACTTCGAGGATCGTCAATTCTTCCGGCGACTTCGTCAGCGAGATACCGCCCCCTACCCCGCGCTGCGATTTGACAATGCCTGCCCGCACAAGTCCTTGCAGCACTTTCGATAAATACGCCACCGGCACCTTGGTACTACTGGCGATCTCTTCGGTGGTCGAGCTACTAGGCGCGGTGTAGGCCAAATGACACACAGCACGTAACGCGTATTCAACGGTCTGAGAAAACATCGTATTCCCGTAAATGGGCGAAACTGGATATTGACATCCAATTATTCGAATCCTAAATTGACAAACAAAGTGGACACAAATATCCACTTTAGCTTCTCACTCTCCAGTTTACCTTAAGTTCGCCATTTTCTCGATTGGGTAATACGATGAAAAACATCGACGAAGCACGCTTGGAAACCGATCTAGCCTATCGATTTGGCTATCTTTTGGAGTTTGTGGGCTTTGGCGCGGACGATATTGCCGCTATCCATGGTGCCGCAGGTGCCCTCGCCCCGCTGGTCCCTTCCTTAGTCGACGCAGTCTACGAAAAGCTGCACGGGTACGATGCCACTTGGCGTCACTTTGTCCCACGTCAGTCAGGCTACGAGGGAGAAACGCCCGAATCAGTGGAAACACTGTCGCTGGATCACGAACAGATTCAATTCCGTAAACAGCATCTGGCACGCTATCTAGAATCGTTGGTGACGCGTCCCTACGACGAAAAAATGCTCGTCTACCTCGATATGGTCGGCAAGATTCATACGCCAGCCGCCGGCAGCAAAGACTTGGACGTTCCGTTGGTGCAAATGAATGCCCTGATGGGCTTCGTGGCGGATGCCTTGATCGCCACGATCACTGGCCTCGGTCTCGATCGCGAAACGGAAGTCAAAACGCTGCGTGCCTTCAACAAGCTGTTATGGCTGCAGAATGACTTGATCAGCAAGCATTACGTTCCTCAGACCGAAGCTGTTTCGTAACAACCGCATTTAGGGTCTCAAGAAACAAAAAATGGCTACGGGCAGTTGTCCGGCAGCCATTTTAGACTTGGTTCGTTATCGACCAGCCAACTTAGTTGGCGATCGGCTCGTTGGTTGCCTGCTTCGCCCGCATTTGTTTTAGCTTGGCGGCAATTTGGTCGTGGATCGCCTGCGTCGTACTGACGACGACGGATAGGTTGGTTTGGAAAGGCGCCATACTCGAATTCGTTTCTGTCATTGCTTCTTCGCCGATGGCGGCCTCAAGCTCGGCTACAACGTTTTCGAGACCTTCTGAAAGTCCTTCCTCCCTCTGCACGACCAAATCCTGCAGAGAATAGACCTTTTGGTAACGTGGTCCGAACTTCTTTTTTGGCTGTTCGGTCTTATCTACGACCGTCCGTTTCTTGGCATTGGCTTTGGCCTGCTTGACCTTCGCGAGCATCCGTTTAATCTCTGGCTCATCTTCGCCAAATTTTTCTCGGGCTCCTAAGGCGATCAATTCTGCCATCTGCCAGTCGGATGATTCCATCAATTCGTCGTACAGTCCCATCACCTTTTCAGCGTGACTCGGCGACCAACGCAACGGTTCTTCTGCCATCGCGAAACAGGACGAGACACCCACCGAAAACACGGCGGTCCAGACACTCTTCATCATCGATCCGAATCCTTCCAACGTTGAAGACTAACTCCCGCGCTGGCAACCTCCCTGCGAGAAACAAACCGACGCTTCTCTTCGCCAACTCAAGTGGGAGGGGCAAAATACCAAGACTCGTATTTGCCCGTCAATCCAAATCAAAGAGGCGTTCCCAAAAGGACCACCTCCGCTAGCTACGCAGGCTGCTTTACCTCTTCCTGAAACAAGTGAACATCACGCTGTGGAAACGGAATATGGAATCCACGTTCATCCATGCCCACCTTGATCTCTTCGACAATATCGCAGCGTGTTGCCCACCAATCTGGTGTTTTCACCCAGCCCCTTACTTTAAAGATGATCGCGCTGTCTCCCAGCTCAAAGACGCGAACCTCCACCGCGGGATCTTCTAAGATCCGCTCGTCTGCCTCGAGCGTTTCGACCAGAAACTGTTTGACGGCGCGGATGTCATCGTTGTAGCCGCAGCCAATCTCCAAATCGACCATTCGCGTCGGATGCCCAGTAAAGTTTGTTACTACGGCACTGGTAATTTCACCGTTTGGGATAATGATCCGTTTGTTGTCAATCGAACGCATGATCGTGTGAAAGATGTGGACTTCCTGAATAACACCGGTCGCTCCACCCGCTTCCACGAAATCTCCGACACCGAATGGGCGAAACATGATCAACATGATTCCCGCGGCGAGATTGGTCAACGAATTTTGCAAAGCCAAACCGATTGCCAGGCCGGCCGCACCCACAACCGCCGCCAGCGAAGTTGTGTTGATCCCCAATTGATTCAATGCTGCGATGAAGACCAAGCCAATCAACAGTGCGTAGGCAATGTTAGAAAGGAAGCCCGCTAACGTGTCGTCGATCCGACTACGTTTGATCGCACGAACGAATAGCCCACGTGCAAATCTTGCCGCAATCCAACCGAAGAACAATACAGCAATGGCCGCGACTAGATTAGTCGCCCAAATGGGTCCCTGCTCGACCAGAAAAGCCGATGCTTTGTCGTAGATGTCCGAAAAGCGAGTCATGGCGTTCTGGGGAGCATCGCCATCAGCCTGAGCAAATAGGAACATGGAATTCTCCTGGTGCGATACGCGAAACGAAACGGGAAGTCTGAATTATCGACACCCCGAGGCAAGAACCAAGCCTGATCAAGTAACAAACAAAGGCCGCGTTTCCATGGAAACGCGGCCTTATTCATTGAATGGTTGTAGGTTCGATGCCCAAATGGGCCGAAGACCTACTGATTGTTCTTTGTCACGCCGTCCCAATCATCGGTACGGAATGGAGTCGCTGGCAAACCTTGCGAGTTCTGGAGGTTCGCTTCTGGGTTATCCGCCCAGGCATAACGAACCGCAACCGGCTCTTTTACCTCGGAACTGGACACTCGAACATGCGTTGCATCCACAATGCTTGCATTAGCATGGACAAACTTTTTGTCCTTACCGGCAATCGTGAATCCTTGCAACGCTCGGGTATCAAAGTAATCAAGCTGGCTGCCAAACGTATCGAACTCGAGAACAACGGCATCGCCATCGACTTTCATCGATTTGTAGCGTGGGCTACGTGAAACGATTTTGTAGCCGTACTCATTGGCCAACGCCAAACGAGCAAGACGCTTGGCCACATCTTGTTTGTTCTTCGGGTGAATGTCTTCCGCTTCGCCTAGGTCAATGATCACGGCCTCGCCGGTATTTGGCAGACGATCCATAGTCATCGTTTGTGCTTCACGTAGCTCGGCCCAATCGCTTTCCGACGGTTCGTCTTTCTCTTGACGAAAGTCAGCCAATTGCACCCAGTAGAATGGAAAATCACCTTGTCCCCATTCGTTGCGCCAATTCTCGATCATCATTGGGAAGAGATCACGGTATTGGTAAGCACGACCAGCATTCGATTCGCCTTGGTACCAGATCACGCCACGAATTCCATACCCGATAATTGGATTCAGCACGCCGTTATAAAGATTGGCCGGGCGATGCTGATTCGTTAGCGGATTTCGTGGTGCACCAGGACGACCTCCTGGAGTCGGCTTGCCCGCAGCTTTGGCTTCCTCCGCCTTCTTCTGCCACGCTTTCAAGTTCTCGCGATACTGAGCCATCGCGTTTTCGTGATCATATGTCGACTCGGTCTTCTTCCAACGATCGAGCAATGCATCGAACTTGCCACTTTCACGCAGCACGTCGCGATTCACCCAAGCTTCCGCCGAAGAACCACCCCATGAGTTGTCGATCAAGCCGATCGGAACATCCAGGGTTTGCTCCAATTGACGACCGAAGTAGTAACCAACCGCCGAGAAACTGCCTACCGTATCGGGCGTGCAAAGTTCCCACTTGCCGTTGAAGTTGTCTTGTGGCTCTTGCGTACCAACTTGAGGAACCGAAATCAGACGCATCTTGGGGAAATTAGCCGTCAGCTTCTCGATGTCAGCATCGTTCGCAGCGTTCACATCCCATTGCATGTTCGACTGGCCACTACAAACCCAGACTTCGCCGACCAGAACATCCTTAATCACTTTTTCGCTGTCGCCACTTTGGACCACAACTTGGTGAGGTCCGCCAGCGGGTAGCGATTTCAGTTCGGCTTTCCAGCGACCATCATCGTTCGCGTTGACGGTAACTTTTTGATCACCTAGGGCAACCGTAACATCGGCACCTTTGCTTGCCTGTCCCCAGATGTAAATCGGCATGTCCCGCTGTAGCACCATATGATCGGTGAACAGGTTGGGCAATTTCAGTTCGGCTTGCGACGAACCAACCAGCAAGCAAGAAAACAACACAGCCAACAAACCGCTGTGCATCCAACGCATTTTCATGAGGGAGTCTCCAGGTAGGGAAGCGGAATAGAAAATAGGGCGAGATCGCTCACTATAGCACACGCCGGGGAGGGAAACAGCATGTTCCCGCACGGGACGCGCAGGTTGTTCGTTTCCGATAAGTCTCGTAGGTTGGGTCGAAGCCCCACAGTCGAAAACGAGGAACTGCATGATGAGCGACCATTCGTCTGATCAAGAATATTACTTGATGTGGAAGACCCGCGGTCCAATTCGGCGGCTGATATCGCCTCTGGAAGGATTGATTTCCGATGCTGCTTGGGGCGGTGTTCTGTTGATGATCTGCACTGCGGTGGCACTTTATCTGGCCAACAGTTCCTGGCAACACGATTACCACGAAATTCTTACCACTCCGATCGATATCGGACTTGGCAACTCGCATTTGAAACTGGATATCCATCACTTCATTAATGATGCACTGATGGCCATCTTTTTCTTTGTGGTGGGGCTAGAAATCAAACGTGAAGTGTTGGTCGGCGAACTCTCGCATGTCAGCGAAGCCATTCTTCCCGCGTTGGCAGCCTTTGGCGGAATGATTGTGCCTGCAGCCATCTTCATAGCAGTGAACTTTCATCAACCTGCCGAAAAAGGTTGGGGGATTCCGATGGCGACGGACATTGCGTTCAGCCTTGGTATTCTTTCGCTGCTTGGCAGGCGTGTTCCTTTGTCCGCCAAAGTCTTTCTGACGGCGTTTGCCATAGTCGACGACATTGGCGCCTCGCTGGTGATTGCATTCTTCTACACCGATACGATCACTTGGTCCGCTTTGGGGATAGGAGCTTTCTTTTTTACCTGTTTAGTCCTCTGTAACGCGTTTGGTGTTCGCCGATCATCCCCTTACGTTTTTCTGTCGGTCCTGTTGTGGCTTTGCTTTCTGAAGTCGGGCATTCATCCAACGATTGCTGGTATCCTCGCTGCTTTGACGATCCCGGCTCGCCCCCGGCTTCAATCCGACGAATTCCTGATCTCAACGCGCATGCTTTTAGATCGGATTGAAGAAAAACGAGAAGAGGAATCGAACGTGCTGAAGAACAAAGAAAAGCACGCAATGATTTCTGACGTCGAAACGGCCAGCAAACTTACCCAGACTCCGCTGAAGCGTTTCGAGAACTCACTGCATCACTGGATTACCTTCTTTATCATGCCCGTCTTTGCGTTGGCCAACGCAGGTATCACCTTCGATGGAGGCTTGGTCAATAGGCTTACTCATACCGTAACCATCGGTATCTTACTGGGGCTTATTCTCGGTAAACAAATTGGTGTCACCCTATTCGCCTGGCTAGCGGTGAAACTGGGCTGGGCACAGTTGCCTCGCGATGTCTCATGGAAAATGTTGTACGGCCTGTCTTGGCTTGGAGGCGTTGGCTTTACGATGTCGCTGTTCATTACCAATCTGGCTTACGGTCGTGAATCGGTGAGCCTTGATGACGCCAAAGTCGGCATCCTGCTTGGTTCTGCCATTGCCGGTATTGGGGGCAGCCTTATCGTGTGGTGGACGTTGCCCCAGGAAGGGATGGACTGATTGACAAGTTTCAGCAGCTTTTCATCGTAGTAAGCATCGCTCGGCGTCCTCGGTGCGGGGATGGACACTGCACAGAAACTCAACTATTCTGAATTCTATTAGCAATAGCCCCCATTCCCCTCAGATCACCAATACAGGAATACCTCCTCATGACTCGTACTTGGATTGCCCTCCCCTGCCTCGTGGCTGTCTTGTTCGCAAGTGGCGTTTGCCAAGCTGAAGAAAGCGAAAAGTTTGTGCCGCTGTTCGATGGCGAGACGCTTGATGGCTGGGTCCAACATGGCGGGACAGCGAAGTACACCGTCGAAGATGGCGTGATTGTCGGTACCTCGGTTCCGAAGACCGGCAACAGCTTTCTGTGCACCGAGAAACCGTACACCAATTTCATTCTGGAAGTTGAATACCTGGTCGACCCACTGTTGAACTCTGGCATCCAGATTCGCAGCAACGTTTACGACGAGAAGAAGACTTACACCACCGACGAAGGTAAAAAAATCACGGTCAACCCTGGCCGCGTCCATGGTTACCAAGTCGAAATCGATCCTTCCGATCGTGCTTGGAGTGGTGGTATCTATGACGAAGGTCGCCGAGGATGGCTGTTCAATCTGAAGGACAAGCCAGAAGCAGGCGCTGCGTTCAAGCAAAACGAATGGAACAAGTACCGCATCGAATGCCGTGGCGATTCGATCAAGACTTGGGTCAACGGTGTGCCAGCCGCTGATTTGAAAGACGACATGACCTCGACTGGTTTCATCGCCCTGCAAGTGCACGGTGTTGGCAACGACGAAAAGAAGGTCGGCAAGCAAATCAAATGGCGTAACGTCAAAATCATCGAGTTGGAAGACTAAGCTCGTCATTTGATTGCCCGAATACGAATTCATGAGACAGGCCGCGAATTGATCGCGGTCTGTCTTTTTTTTTGCGCTGCTGCAATCTTATCGTCATCCAAAAAACGTTAAGATCACAAGACGATTGTCCATTTCGCGATCCCTTCCCGCGTAAAGCGATAGGGAGACGCTTCCTTAAGCGAGTGAGCAACCAACAAACGTATGTTCCTAACCGAACCAAGACACACGCCGTACGACCTAAACTTTCGCCTGTTCGGTGTTCCCGTCCGGATTCATCCTTTGTTCTGGCTAGTTACCGTCATTCTCGGTTTCGATCCAGACGATCCGAAACAAGTGCTGCTTTGGGTCGGCGCCGTTTTTATTTCGATTTTGATCCACGAGATGGGGCACGCGATGGCCATTCGCTGGTACGGATGGTCCCCCAGTGTGGTGCTGTATTCGCTCGGGGGTCTGGCGATTCACAATCCGTACACATCCGCCTACTCCGGCACAAGCCAGATGCGGCGTAACCGGTGGACGCAAATTGTTATTAGCCTGGCAGGGCCGTTCGCCGGTTTCCTCCTGGCAGGCCTCCTTGTGGCCAGCCTCACGGCAACAAACATTGCGACGTTCCAACTGATCTGGTTCGAAGAGTCCAACCTACCGTTCGTCGCCACCATTCCTGGCCCAAGCTTGGCAAATAACCTCTACGCTTACAGTTTCATTCACTACTTGATGTTCATCAACATTTGGTGGGGTGTCGTTAACTTGCTACCGATCTGGCCGCTTGACGGTGGCCATGTCTCGCGCGAACTATTTCAGATGTTCGATCGCCAAGAAGCAATTCGTAATTCGCTTGTTTTGTCGCTTGTTTGTGCTGCCGGAATGGTTTTGTGGGGCTTCCAAAGCGGCGACGGCTTTATTGCGATGATGTTCGTGTTCATGGCCATCGGTAACTATCAAGACTTATCAGGTGCCGGCCGCTATGGAGGAGGAAACCCTTGGTAATCGATTCTAAAAACGAAGAAATGTCGCATCGCTTGATCGTGTTAGGCGCGAGCAACGTTGCCAAGAGCTTGGAAGTGCTGCTGAACGTGGCTCCCCAGATGATGCCTAAGCCGCTTGAAGTTTACGCGGCGATTGGACGTGGACGCTCTTACGGGGCTTCTTCAAAGTTTCTTTTTCGTGGACTTCCAGGAATTTTAGAATCCGAACTTTGGCCTGTTTTGGAAAATAGAACAAGTAGCGCCGAAACGTCTTGTGTGATCACCGACGTAGGTAACGACCTTCTTTACGATCAATCGGTTGATCAAATTATTGATTGGGTTCAGCAGTGCATCATTCGCCTTCGGCAAACCGAAGGACGCATCGCGATCACTGGTATTCCACTTTCGTGCGTGCGCAGTTTAGCGTCTTACAAGTTCACTGCGTTTCGCACGATGATGTTCCCCAAATCGCGTTTGCAATTGCAAACCGTGCGTGATCGCGCGGAAGCTTTAGACGTTCGTCTGCAAGAGCTCGCGAGTGATGACGACATCACGTTTATCCCGCAAAAACCAGACTGGTATGGCTTTGACCCAATTCATTGGAAGCAAGCCAAACGACCTGAAGTATGGCACACCATTCTTAATGCGCTTGGTCATCAAGCGTTCAACTATTCGAGTGTGCGATCGAGCTTCTTTCACTCGATCCGTCACTGGGGAACACGGCCCGCATCGCGCACGTTGTTTGGCATGAAACAAACCAAAGCGCAACCATCAATTCATCGTGGCGAACATCTTACGGTCGCGCTCTATTGATGATCGTTAAGCGCGCGTCATTCGATCGCGCGCTTCGTTTAGTCGGTTCACCTTTCTACGTGACCCCGATTTTTTCTCAAAGAAGTTTGCAGTTGTACGTCGCGACATGTGGAAAACGTGTTGCAAAAAAAACGAATATACGTACAACTTACCTCAGCTTCTTTTGTGAATGGCCTTATGAAAGGCACCGGGCTGCATAGGAAGCTGCACTGCTCACCATGTCCAATTTGGCTTGAATGAGCGCCCGGCTAGATTTCCAAGTTTGTCGCAAACGCAACGGAATGACGAAGTGACTCGATCGGTTCGACTTCACTTCAAGTTGAAGTGCAACGCGACGTGATCTTACGGAGGACGTAATAGTGGCCACAAAGAAGAAAACCGTGAAGAAGGCGGCACCGAAAAAGGCAGCAACCAAAAAGACTGCCAAGAAAGCCGCTCCAAAGAAGGCTGCCAAGAAGGCCGTGAAGAAGACGACCAAGAAGGCTGCCCCAAAGAAGAAGGTTGCCAAGAAGAAGACGGCCGTTAAGAAGGCTGCTCCTAAGAAGAAGGTCGCAAAGAAGACGACCAAGAAGGCTGCTGTGAAGAAGACGGCAACCAAGAAGACCGTAAAGAAGGCTGCCAAAAAGTCGGCCAAGAAGACCGCAAAGAAGAAGTCCTAAGACTAACTCGGCGGTAAGCACCGAAAAGAAGCACGTTAGCCGCGCATCTTTTCCCTCAGCAAGATCACAACGAGACAGAGCCGTTTTCCTTCTCGGAAAACGGCTCTAACCTTTTCTTGTCGCCCTGATTGTCACAAGTGCAGTAAATGACAACTGCACAAGCACTTACAGTACGGTCAACGAGGGCATCGGTGGCTTTTCAGCGGCCGAATCGGCCAACTGTTTGACCAAGTTGTAAGCGATTTGCTCGAATCGTGGAGCGGTGACTTCGTTCTCGAGAACATTCGCCGTTTTCCCAGCATCGCCATCTTCTCGGATCGAGATCGTGATCGGCACATCGCCCAGGAAAGGAACATGGAGTTCCTCGGCCTTCTTCTTGGCACCGCCACGACCGAAGATGTCCCACTCCTTGCCTGTATCAGGACAAACGAATCCACTCATGTTCTCGACTAGGCCGAGAACAGGGATCTTCACTTTGCGGAACATCGAGATCGCCTTGATCGCATCTAACAATGCGACTTCCTGCGGCGTGCAAACTACCACGCTTCCAGTAAGTGGCAAGAGCTGACTTAGTGTCAATGCAATATCACCGGTACCAGGTGGCATATCGATGATCAAGTAATCGAGTTGTCCCCAATTGGTGTCACGCAGGAACTGAGTGATCGCCCCATGCAGCATCGGACCACGCCAGATGACTGCTTCATCTGGTTCAACCAGCAGACCGATCGAAATGATCTTCATACCGTCCACTTCACGCGGCTGAATCTTCTTCTCGATCACCTCTGGGCGACCCGAGACACCCAACAGATGGGGAACACTCGGACCATACACGTCGGCGTCCATCAAACCAACTTTGGCACCCGATTTCTTCAGGGCATAGGCCAAGCAGGAAGCAACGGTACTCTTACCAACGCCA
This sequence comes from Blastopirellula marina, assembly GCF_002967765.1. Lineage (NCBI taxonomy): Bacteria > Pseudomonadati > Planctomycetota > Planctomycetia > Pirellulales > Pirellulaceae > Blastopirellula > Blastopirellula marina. The sequence goes on from NZ_PUHY01000010.1 coordinate 1,093,462, forward strand.
CCCTTGCCTGAACCGACGGCAATCACGCTCCGAGCAGACAATCCAATCTGACCGATCGGCTCGATCTTACGCTGATGTTCCTTCAGCGTGATGTTGATTTCGGTTAGCTCTGGAATCGCCTTTTGCAACGTGTCGTGAACAAGTTGCTTAGTATCCTGCCAAAGCGGTGCACTGTGCGTGGTAAGTTCCAAGATGAACGAGATCTTCGTTCCTTGCAGATCAATCTCTTTGATCTGATCCGTTGTAGTAATTGAACGCCCACTTAGTGGGTCTTTAATACCTTCCAAAGCTTTGATTACTTGCTGCACGTCAGCCATGGAGTACTCTCCTTCAAGGAAAGCGATCGACGAAGTCAAAATGATTCGTCGCGCTGAATGAATTCGGTTGTGGGGCAGTTACCAGGGGAGCCAATCCAAGGGATCCTGCACTTCGGTTGTCGGTTCTTCATCCGGAAACGCCTTCAGAAGTCGATCGATCGTTTTGGCCAGCTTGGGAACCGATTGGCTTCCAATGAAAACCAAACCGCTCCCCATCTCCCAACCTGCCCGATGCCATGCTTCCATTTCTTCATCCATCAGAAGCAGAACGTGGCACTTCGGCCAACGAACATGGGTCGCAGCAGCTTGCCGCAGCCTGGCAGCACACTGGGATGCTGACATCGATTGACGCAAAGCGATCAGCAGCAGACGGTGACTCTCTTCCGACAGCAGCTTATCCACTTCCGATGCGATACGGGCTTCGGTAAATCCGTGAGACGTCGGCGAGACCGCCCGCAGGCGCGGAGCCCAGCAGGGATGAGGTTCGTAAAGGATACACCGAGCCGACCGATCCATGACAACCACTGTTCATCGTAAAAAGAGAGGTCAATAGTGACAACCACGCATGCCCCGAGGGAGGCCTATTCCAGCCCCCACTGTTCGATCCGTCGGTGCAGCCGCGCGCGGGATATACTTAACATATGAGCTGCCTGAGTCTTGTTTCCTTTCGCCGCTTTCAGTGTACGTTCGATAATCTGCCGCTCATACGTCTCTAAGGCTGTATCCAAATCGATCGAATCAGGCTCTTTGGCTTCTGTCACCTTGCGTGGAGCATGCGAAACGGCCATCGGAAAGTCGGTTAGATTGAGCGTAAACCCAGTGGCCACTTCGTGCGCGGCGGTGAGCATCTCGTGCAGCTCGTCGATATTGCCTGGCCACTCATGTTGCTGTAATCGATCGATCGCATCGGACGATATCGATTGCAACTGCCGATCCGAGGTCACGTTCAATTCCTCAAGTACCGCCTGGGCGAGATATGGGATGTCTTCCGGGCGATCACAAAGAGGCGGCAAAGCAATCTCCAACGTCGATAGTCGAAACGCTAAGTCTTCGCGAAACTGACCACGTCTGGCAAGCGTTAGCAACGACTCTTCCGAGGTGGAAAGTATGCGCAAATCGACATCAATCAGGTCGACCAAATGTAGCAACTCACTCTGCGCGCCGAGATCCAACTTCTCGGCATTCAGCAGAATCAACGACGCACGATTGGCTTCGTCATCATCGAGGCAGCGGCGAGCGAATGCACGAATCGTGGTTTGCATGATCTCGGCATCCATCAATTCACCCTGAATCGTAATCACCGGCCCCACTTGACCATGGTGCGACGAGTAACAAATTGTGCGGGCAACTTTCTCTTTCCCCGTCCCAGGCTGACCAATCACCAGTACCGGTACACGTGACTGTGATGCCAGGTCGACCAATCGACGAACGCGGATCATCGCCGTACTGACACCAACCAGGTGGCTCACGGAATACTTGCCGCGATACTCATGACGCAACGCTTGCAGCGCCGCGTGGATTTCCTCTTGTGGTTGCAATGGGCCAGTATGTGGAAACCGATCAGGAGGTCCAAGCATGACTACCACATTGCGAACCAGCGACACATCGTCCGTGTCTTGGCTGTCAGCAAGTGGCACGAAGATCGCGCGCCAAGTTACGACGTCAGTATCTTCATCGGAAACGGCCAAGGTCACTTCGCGCGTTCCAACTTCACCTAGCCAGACGTTGGATGCGGGACAAAGATCAGCGACTACTTGGAGCGGCTTGGGAAGCTGTCCCAGACCATGGTATTTGGCAGCCTGCTCCAAAAGTTCATCACGCGAGACGCCCAGCGCCTTTTCGGCAGCGGTGTTCAAGTAACGAACGGAGTTTCCCTCGCCAAACAATACAATTGGCCACGCCGAAAGATCGAACGCTTGAAGCAGAAAGGTCGTTGGTTTTCGAGGAGGAGAAGGCACGGCGAAGCTACAAACAAAAGAATTGACGTGGTCGGGGAGACTTTCAAGCAAACTTCGCATTATAAACTATGCCTCCACAGGTCGCGGGGCGCTTGTGAGAAAACGCGTTAGCGCGAACAATAGAGATTATCTCCCCTCCTTTAACTCAGCTAACCGCCGGGCAATTGAGCCCAAGATTTCCCTAGGATGCAATCTTATGCCGATGGATGTGGTGGAACTGACGCAACGCTTGGTCCAAGTTCCCAGCGTGAACCCGATGGGACACCCAGTCGACCAACCAGAGATCCAACTTGAGCATCGCGTTGCCGACTTCCTGGAAGCTTTCTTTCGTGAGCTAGGTTTGGCGTACGAACGTTCCGAAGTCGCGCCGGGCCGCGATAACATCGTCGGCTGCCTGCCAGGGACCTCGGGGAAGACGATTGTTCTGGAAGCGCATCAAGACACCGTGCCAATTGATGGCATGACGGTCGAACCTTTCGGTGGTGAGCGTATCGGCAGTCGCATTTACGGACGTGGATCGTGCGACGTGAAAGGTGGCATGGCGATGGCGTTGACGGTCCTCTCGCGACTGAAAGAGAACCCCAGCGAGAAACAGCCTACGATCTTGGTCGCATGCACCGTGAACGAAGAATGCGGCTTCACAGGAGCTCGTCATTTGGCCAACCAATGGAAGTCAGGTGAATCGAAACTCGTGCAAGGCTTGCCGGATGCGGTATTCGTTGCCGAGCCGACGGAAATGCATGTGGTCGTTTCGCACAAAGGGGTCATTCGCTGGCGCTGTCATACGCACGGCCAAGCCGCCCATAGCAGTCGCCCTTCCGTTGGCGACAACGCCATCTACCGAATGGGCAGCGTGTTAGGTGCGATCCGCGAATACGAACAAACCGTTCTCGATCAGCAACCGGAATTGGGTGCCCTGGGCAAAGCAACAATTAGTGTCGGCACGATCGCAGGTGGTGTTAGTGTGAACACGGTACCTGATTGCTGTACGATCGAAATCGATCGGCGCGTCTTGCCGGGTGAGTCGCAAGAGACCATTCGGCAAGAAGTAATCAACTTCATTGCTGCGCGGGTCGATGACCCCACGAAGATTACTCACGACCCGCCTTACATGAGCTCTCCTGGCCTACCGTTGAGTGATGCGAATCAAGCCTTGGCTCAACAGATCACCGACGTGGCCAGTTCGTTTGGTATCAACAGCGAACACAAGCAAGTCGCTTACGGAACCGATTCGCCGGCCTACTTCGCGATCGGTGTCCCTTCGGTGGTTTACGGCCCTGGGTCGTTAATCCAGGCGCACACCAAGGACGAATTCATCGAAGTCGAGCAACTCACTCAGGCCACCGATATCCTGGAAGCTGTTTGCCGCAGCTTCTCGTAGCCTATCGCAGCACGACCTTAACAGTCTGCTAAGCATGGTGTCCAAGAACGTCAAAAAGCGAGAACCTTTCAATCAGATTCTCGCTTCCGAGGTCAACTATGCGTTTGCGCGACGCGGGCTATTAAAACACGTCCAACAGGAAGTGGTGGCCGGAGTGGTACAGACGTCCGTTTGGATACGGGTTCTGCCACGTCTTGTTGTAAACCGGAACGCGCATTTCGGCTGGATAGCGGTAGTACAGGCTATCGCGACTGCGATAGTACTCTGGCCCCTGGAAATTCTGGGGATAGTAGACGTACGGATAGTGGTAGAACCGTTCCCAGTCGTAGCTACCGTAGGTTCCGCCCCAAACACGACTAAATGCCTGGTCACCGGCCTCTACATTGGAAACCGAAACCGACATCATTGCGGCAATGACCAGACCAAACACGATGTGTCGAAACATCGATGATCCCCCTAAAACTTCAGTGGATTTTATTGGAAGCCGTGGCCAATCTCCCACGCATCCCACGGGCACGAAGACATGCCGCACCCTTAGCATCGGCGTGCCACGAAGCTGGAATTAAAAGAAAATCCCGCAGAACCGGTACCACGGTCAAATTAGGGAGCCAAGCAGCTGCTAGCCCTCGGCGAACATCGCATCGCAGAATGCTTGCGGATCGAAGCGTGTAAGGTCTTCCGGTTTCTCGCCCACCCCGATGAACTTCACCGGTAACTGGAATTCCTTTCGAATGGGCACAACCACGCCCCCCTTGGCCGTACCATCGAGCTTGGTGAGCACGATGCCGGTACACTGAGCCGCTTCGGAGAATCCTTTGGCTTGGCTGATCCCGTTCTGACCGGCTGTGGCATCGAGAACCAACAGCACTTCGTGTGGGGCTTCCTCAATCTTCTTGCCGAGCACACGCCGCATCTTGTCGAGCTCGGTCATCAAGTTCTTCTGAGTCTGCAGTCGACCAGCCGTATCGATAATGACCACGTCCGCGTTCGATTTCAGCCCCTCGTCAACCGCGCGGAAGGCCACACTGGCGGGGTCGCTGCCGGCTTCCCCTTTGACGATTGTCGCCCCCAAACGTTCGGCCCAAATGGTCAGCTGTTCGGTGGCCGCGGCTCGGAAGGTATCGCCTGCTCCGAGCACGACCGAGTTACCTTGATCGATGAACCAACGCGTTAACTTGGCGATCGACGTGGTCTTCCCCGCGCCATTGACCCCCACGACCAGAATGACCGTCGGGCCTTCGGCGGCCATCTTGATTGGTTCCTGATCCTGCTGCATCAGATTCGATAGCTCGTCCTGAATGTTCTTCAGGATGTCTTCCGTATGAACCACGCGGCCACGGAAGTCACGTTGAATCCGATCTTTGATTTGGTTCGCCGGACCGGCACCCATGTCGGTACGAATCAGGACCGCAAAGATCTCGTCCAGCAGTTCTTCGTCGACCAATCGACCTTCCGCTTTGAAGAGATCGCGAATGTCGGTATTGAGCAGGCGGCGTGTTTTCTCCAGCCCCATGCCGAGACGCCCGAAGAAGCCAGGTTCCTTCGCTGAGGTTTCTTCCTGCGAGGTGTTGTCTGCTTCTTCCTTTTTCTTACCGAATCCGAAAATGCCCATCTCTGCGAATGCTTCCTAAGCCATTGGAGGGAACTTGTAACACTGGGGGGTCATCTAGAAATCGTACCCGATTCGCCGGTTTTTGTCTGCGAGGTGCTTCGCCTGGAATGCGGCAAGATCCAGCGGATGGCCTACATGGCGCAAGCCACCGGTTGTTCGACAGAACTCAAGAGATCTTGGACTTCTTGGAGAACCGCGGCCAAATCGATCTCGATATCCGCCTCAGTCCCGACATGCCCAGGCCGGCGGACCGCCCGCCCGAAATAAACGCGAAAGGCAAGTTCATTGAGGTGCGAAAGACAGTGAAAATAGCGACACGGACGTGACGTAGGGGAGATTTCGAGTACCGCAGTCCCAGGACGGCAGTATGCCAGGTTTGTCAGCCCAGCCCCGTGCGGACCGACCACGATTTCCGCTCGCTGAAATAGCTCGACCTGTTCTTTCACGGTTAGCAATTCCAAACGCACGCACTCAAAACCCAGCTTCTGCAGGGCGATGATCAGCTTCTCTTCGTCCACGATGCGGCGAGAACTGCACGACGTTCGCGGGATGTAAAGTCGGGTACGCTCTGAGCTTCCGTATTTACTCCAAGATTGCGAGCGCATGGAATCGCGAAGGAATTCAATCCCGGTGGGATGAGGATAGCCTCCGTCACGCCCTAAGACGATCAACTCGTCGGCTTGCAGATGGGTGTACCGTCCCATCCGCAGGATTTTTGATTCCTCGATACCCAGCAGCGTTAAAGACTGGACCATGAACGGTTTGCGATTGGGGGCCGCGACCCAATCGAACTCGATGCCCGACTCTTGCAAGAGTCGAAGCTGCGACATGATTTCGATCGTCCAGTGATAGTAGTTTCTCTGGGCGCAGCTGTTGGTCAGCACCAGCAAACGACCTGGTACCTTCGTGGGTCGTGGGACATAAACCACTTCGCCAGCGTGCGGAAAGACGTGATGAAACCCGTCGCCGTTCAGATCGAGGATCTCTTGCTGATCTTTCGTCAGCACAAACCCGTAACGACAGAACAGGCTTCCTTGGGAGACAATCGCCATCATTGCTCCCGGATGATCAATTGTCGCCTTCCCCTCCCAAGCAGCCATCTCAGCTTGTTCGGCCTCTGAAAGCATTTCAAGCTGCTCAGGAATTTCATCGACCCGTCCTGACATGGACCATTCAGGAAAGATCGAATGCAGGGCCGGTTCGATATGCTGAAGCGAGATTCCGCTTACCTGAGCCAGGTCAATGTACTGTGTACACTGCGAACGGCTAGGAACTGCCAACCCGCGTCGTCGCCACCACAGCTGAAGCACGTGGTTACGTAAGTCCTTAACAGGTTGAAATTTCAGACGCATCCTGGCTCGTTCCGATGGGCAGATTTCGTGGTCAGAAACCTACCGTAATTCCGGGTGGAATCGCAATAGAGATGCGCGCCGTACCGACTGCTAGCGACCCAGATATCGCTTAAGAATCTAGGCGTTACCTTCCGCCTGATTGCTCTTCAAAATCCGATCCAACAGCCCATTAACAAACTGAGGGCTGTGCTTGCCCCCAAACCGCTTGGCCAGTTCGACCGCTTCGTTGATGGCAACACGAGCCGGAGTGTTCGAGTACAGAATCTCAAAAGCCCCTAGACGCAACAAGTTGCGATCGGTGGCGGCCATACGTCTTAGGCTCCAGTTGTCAGCGAAACGCTCCAACTGCTGATCGATCTTCTTACGATGCTCGCGCGTGCCGACCAACAGGTACCGGCCGAACTCGATCAGGTTTTCATCCTGGTTCAAACGCGCACGGAGGAATTCATCCGCCAGACGCGGATCTGCGTCGGGGTTAAGGTCTTCCTGATAAAGGATTTGCAGAACTACTTCGCGCGCTCGACTACGTCTTGCCATGGGTCTTTAGAGAGTGCCTCGTCTCGAATTGCAGCCGTTTGATGAAAGGGTGGGTCAGGTGAACCAAACGGATTGATGAATTATAGCGAGCGAGCCTAGATCATGTTTCCGACTGAGGAAGATTTCGGAGAAGTCCCATCATTTCCAGGGCAGCTTCCGCCGCTTCTACCCCCTTATTGCCGACCGCCCCCCCTGCTCGACTGATCGCTTGCTCGACGGTGTTACAAGTCAGTACACCGAATGCAACCGGCAACTCACATTCTAACGCTAAGTTACCGAGGGTCTGGCTGACCTGGGTGTTGATGTGGACATCGTGCGTGGTTTCGCCCCGGATAACACATCCCAGACAGATCACAGCCGCGTAATTGCCACTGCGAGCCATGACGGCTGCTGCCAGGGGAATTTCCCAAGCGCCGGGCACCTTGGCCACGTCAACGTTGCCTTCTTCAATCCCGCGACTAGCAAGCGTCTCTAACGAGCCCGTTAAAAGTTTGCCGGTAATCGAATCGTTATAGGTCGAAACGACAATCGCGACGCGTAGGCCAGTCGCCTGAAAATCAGTTCCAGTGTAAGTATTCGCCACGATCGCCTCGAACGAAAATGCATGTTTCAGAAGGGAATGGAAAGCCAATCACCAAAGCCTAGTGGTGAGGCCGGCGCAGTTTCGCCGAGAATGATTGCCCGGCGACAACACGGCACCACAATTCGGGCCGTGCCGGAGGGTCGAAACCTGCGAGTCTTACTGCAGATTCATACTCATCAGAAATTCTGCATTGGTCTTGTACTTACCCATATGGCTAAGCAGGAATTCCATTGCGTCTGGAGCATTCATTTCGTTGAGTACACGTCGCAAGATGCAAACTCGGCGATACTCTTCAGGATCCATCAACATCTCTTCGCGACGGGTACCGCTCGCGTTGATATCGATAGCTGGCCAGATACGGCGGTCGACCATGCGTCGGTCGAGCGCAATCTCTTGATTGCCAGTTCCCTTGAATTCCTCAAAGATCACGTCATCCATGCGGCTGCCGGTATCGACCAAAGCCGTTGCGATGATCGTTAGCGAGCCCCCTTCTTCGACCTTACGGGCCGAACCGAGGAAACGCTTCGGTCGCTGCAAAGCATTGGCATCCAAACCGCCGGAAAGCAGCTTACCCGACGGCGGGCATTCGCTATTCCAGGCGCGGGCCAAGCGAGTAATCGAATCGAGGAAGATCACCACGTCGGTGCCAAACTCAACCATTCGTTTCGCCTTCTCGATCACCATTTCGGCAACCTGAACGTGGCGCGATGGCGGTTCGTCGAAGGTCGAACTGATCACTTCACAGTTCGGACCTTTCACCTGGCGTTCCATATCCGTGACTTCTTCCGGACGCTCGTCAATCAAAAGCATGATGACGTAGGCATCGGGATAGTTTGCCAAAACGGCCTTGGCCATGTTCTGCATCATGATCGTCTTGCCAGCACGTGGCGGACTGACAATCAATCCACGCTGACCGAAACCAATCGGCACAATCAAGTCGATAATTCGACCGGAAACTTCCGTCGGCACAGTTTCCATCCGGATACGATCGTCCGGATGCAGCGGCGTTAGGTCGTCGAAGAAGACCTTCTGCGCGGCAACATTCGGATCTTGGTAATTGACCGCCTCGACCCGAAGCAACGCAAAGTAGCGTTCGTTTTCCTTGGGCGGACGAATCTGCCCCGTAACGACGTTACCCGTCTTCAAGCCGAACCGTCGAATCTGGCTCGGCGAGACGTAAATATCGTCCGGACAGGACAGGTAGTGATAGTCTGGGCTGCGAAGGAAGCCGAAGCCATCGGGCAAAATCTCGAGCGTCCCCTCGCCGTACATCAAGCCGCTCATCTTCACGCGTTCCTTCAGGATGCGGAAGATCAGGTCCTGGCGGCGAGCGGCGGTCAGGTCTTCGAGATTCTCTTTACGTGCTTCTTCGATCAATTCGGCCATCGACATCTTCTGCAGTTCAGCGATGTGAACTTCGCTGTGCTTCAGATTCTCGATCTGCTCGTCATCTTCGTTGATGGATTCGCCACGCTGTTTACCGCGAGCGATTTGTTCGGCCAGCGACATGGGCTCAGGGCCGTCGTCGTAGCCGTTGTTATGGTAGTTCCGTTTGGATGAATCGCGCGAAGAACGGCGGCCATCGGAGGAGTGGTTGTTCGAAGAACCAGAAGATTGGGGCGAATTGGACATGGATTGGTCGGTTTGGTCCGAGGAGCTCTCGCTTGATTCCGGCATGATTCCGGCACCGAACGCGTTGCCATCCTTCGAGACCCGGGGCGTCAGTTTGCTATTCGAATTGGTGTTGTTAGTTCGATTTGTTGTTGAATTACGCTGTGGCATTGGAGACCATTCTCCGAGAGAAATTCCCTGGCCGGACGAGCGAAATGGGATGGTCCCATCACTAACTATCCAGACCGGCTACGTATCGAAGCGGTTCATTGATCGACATGAATCGCGCCTTCGATGGGCGCGGGCTGTTCCAGGAATGAAGAGGAGACTTATTCGTTGTAGCAAAAGGCTCGAAAGTACGCGAGGCGATATTCGTGGGAAACCAAATCTTCGTAAATGGTTGTAATTTAAAGGGGTAAGGATAATTCGGGCTCGCCCGAACACGCGCCGCATTACAAACCCCTCCTTTGACTTAAGGCGGGTTAAATCGCCATTAAATGAAAGCACTTCGTAAAGTAGGAATCGGCGAGTAGGCGGAAAATATTCGAGGAACTTGTCGCGGGAACCCGCGTCATGATGAGGAAGTGGCGATCTGCTTCTTCCAAAACGCTGCTACTTCATCTCGTAGCTGGGACAAATCGCCGTCATTCGGAATGACGAAGTCTGCGTAACGTCGTTTAATGTCTAATTCTTCCTGCGCTGACTCGCGAATGTCAAACTCATTTTCTGTCCAATTTCGCGCGAGTGCTCGTTTCAGGCGGGATTCGCGAGATGCATCGATAAATAAAACGTGATCGCAGCTCTCAATCCAACCCGCTTTAATCATCACCGGGGCGTCGACCACGAAAGCCCTAACCCCGCGTTCCCTGGCTTGGTTTCGCGCTTTTCTAAGTTCCTCGCCTATCCGCGGATGAGAGATCTTTTCGAGATCTGCCAAAGCCTGCTTATGCTCCGCAGAGTCCCCAAAGACAATTGCCGCCAGTTTGGGCCTAGAAACGTTCCCTTCGCTATCAAATACGGCGGAAGAAAACCTCGCTCGAATCTCTTCTTTGGCGACAGGGTCTTCCAAAACACGGTGGCCTGCCCTGTCAGCGTCGAAAACCTCGGCTCCCAATTCTTTCAAAACATGGGTGGCGGCACTCTTACCTGAAGCGATACCGCCGAGCACTCCAATTGTTTTCATACCCCAAAGATCCTCAACGAGGCAGCAACAGAACTCAACTTGTGGTAACCAGCCAACTTATGTCATCTTTTCGTCTTCGCGATGTCGCTTTCTGTGGACACTTGCGGTTTAGCTGTCGATTTCCACCGGTTCGCATTCCGCCCAGTTTTGTCCTGATTCCACATCAACGACCAGCGGCACGTCGAGCGTGACCGCGCCGGTCATCTCCTGGGAGATAAGTTTGACCAATTCTGGTACTTCTTCTGGAGGTGCCTCAAACACGAGTTCGTCGTGGATCTGCAAGAGAAGCTTCGATTTCAGCTGCGAAGCCTGAAGCGTCTTGTGAACACGGAGCATCGCTAACTTAATAATGTCGGCGGCTGATCCCTGGATCACAGTATTGACTGCCGTCCGCTCTGGCATCAGCAGTTGACGGTTCAGACGATCACGTTTCTGTGGCGATCGGACGCCATCGATCTTCCGCCGTCGACCAAGGAACGTTTTCACGAAGCCATCTTGGTAACACTGCTTGAGCGTGTTCTCCATGAAATCGTCGACGCCTGGATATTTGCGGAAGTAAGCGTCGATGAATCCAAACGCTTCGTCCTTCTCGATATCTAATGCCTTGGCCAAGCCAAACGCACTTTGCCCATAGACAATCCCGAAATTGATCGCTTTCGCGCTCCGACGTTCGCTGGAGGTCACCTCCGCCAGAGGAATGCCGTACACTTCGGAAGCAACTCTGGCGTGGATATCCTCATTCTGCTGATACGCTTCGCACAATGCCTGGTCTTTGCTGTAGTGAGCCAACACGCGAAGTTCGATCTGCGAATAGTCAGCACAAACTAAAACCCAATCATCATGGCTCGCTTTAAAGGCCGAACGAATATCCTTACCTTCTTTCGTGCGAATCGGAATATTCTGCAGGTTGGGTTCGTTGGAACTAAGACGTCCGGTTGCCGCTACGACTTGATTGAACGAAGTGTGCACCAGGCCTGACTTCGGACAAATCATGTTCGGCAAGGCATCGATGTAAGTGTTCTTCAGTTTGGCATACTGACGAAACTCAACGATCTTTTGTGGCAGCGGATCTTGTTTGGCCAACTGCTCGAGAACTTCCGCATCAGTCGAAGCCCCCGTCTTGGTCTTCTTGATCACCGGCAAACCTCGCTTTTCAAATAAGATCTCAGCGAGTTGCTTGGGGGATGCGATGTTAAAAGGTTGCCCAGCTATTTCGTAAATCTGTGATTCCAATTCTTCGAGCCGTTCTCCGTAGTCGCTGCTCAACTGCTGCAGCCGGTCCGTGTCGACTCGGATGCCGTTGTATTCCATCTCCACAAGAACATCGACTAGCGGAATTTCGACATCATCGAAGAGGTCGTTCAGGCCTTCCTCATCGAGCCGTTCGTTAAGGATCTCGAACAGCCTAAGCGGAATGTCGGCGTCTTCGCACGCGTAATACGATACTTTTTCGACTGGAACCTCACTCATCAAGATTTGCTTCTTGCCGGTTCCAATTAGTTCGCTGATCTTGACCGTTTCATGCTGCAGATAACGCCGGGCAAGTTCATCCAACCCATGTGATCGGGCCCCAGCTTCCAGAAGGTAATGCGCGATCATCGTATCGAAGTCGACGCCAGCTAGTTGCACACCGACACCACGGAAGACGATCTCGTCATACTTCAGATTCTGCCCTAGCTTTTTGACTTCAGGATCTTCCAAAACTGGTTTAAGAATCTCTATCGCTTCCTCCAAAGGAAGCTGGACGTCCCCTTCTGGTGCGCGGATCGGAATGTATCGAGCGATGCCGGGTTTCCAAGCAACGGATATTCCCACCAAATCGGCCCAGCGCGGGCTGGTGTGCGTGGTTTCTGTGTCGATCGAGATTCGCGTCTGCTTGGCCAGTTCGCTGGTCAGTTCTCGCAATTGATCGAGGGTTTCAATCGTCAGATACTCGAGCTTGCTTTGTTCAAGCTGACTTACCGGTTCACTTCCCTGCCCTGCCGCAGGATCAGACAACGATTGCAATTGCTTGGCGAGCGTCCGGAAGCCAAATTCGTCGCAGATCGCTTCGCACGCTTCGACGTCGGTCGGACTCACCAAGTACTTCGCCCAGTCCCATTCGACAGGAACATCATCCCGAAGCCGCACGAGATCCTTACTCAACATCGCTTTCTCACGACCGTTGGCCAGGTTCTCTTTTCGCTTCTTGCCAGAGATTTTGTCGACGTTGTCGAGAATTGCTTCCAGTGTTCCAAATTGGTTCAACAATTCCTTGGCAATCTTGGGACCAATCAACGGAATCCCAGGCACGTTATCGACCGGGTCGCCAACCATCGCCTGAAAGTCAACGACTTGATCGGGTCGGATCCCCCAATCCCCCAACAACGACTCGGCATCGTAGAAAGCATCTTTACGGACGTTGAACATCCGAACGTTGTCTGTAATTAGCTGTCGACAGTCTTTATCGGTGGTAACGAGCGTGCAGTTTCCCCCCTGCTGATCGACCACTTTCGCCACAGCGGCCAGAACATCGTCCGCCTCGAAGCCGGGCGATTCGATCACGGGAATGTTCATCGCCTCTAGCAGCCGCCGAATTCCTTGAATCTGCGAAGGGAGTTCTTCCGGCATTTCGGCTCGATTGACTTTGTAGTCGTCGTAAAGCTCGTGTCGGAATGTTGGCCCGTGCATGTCGAACGCGCAGATCAAATAGTCCGGCTTCTTCTTTTCCAACAGGAAGACCATGTCCCGAGCAAACCCATAAATCGCGGCAACTGGCTGCCCGGCCGGACCGGTCATCGGAGGGATGGCATGAAACACCTGGAAGATGAGCGAGTGCGAGTCGACGATCCAGACATTCTTGCCACGCAGGTCGTCGGGATCGGTCTCCTCCGTGGGCTGAGGCGTGGAACTCGGCAATTTTTCAGGAATTTCCTCGGTCGTGTTCATGTCGAAACTAAGCGACGTCTGCCGAGTGCGTTTTGTCATCATGCAATCTACAAAGAAGGAAGCCAACGGCTTATCAGGGACTCGAATCTGTTCGTAGATTATTGTGCAGTAACGAGTTACGAACAAGCATCTGGCGTGAAAGGCATATTTCGTCAGCTTTTCCAGGAATCAACATGGCTCCCTGAACGAGTGTTGCCCGGAATGAACATGTTTAAATTCCGCGACATTGATAGAAATCCGTTGTTATCAAACGACTTACATCAATTCCAAATGATTGACTTTCCTGCACCTCCCGGTTAGACTTACATGTGCTGGCAAGAGATTGGCCAGCCATCCCCTCATCCCAATCGCTACTCTGCCCTACGGCTAACCTAATCGAACTGGAAGGTCTTTCCGGCCTTCTCCGCATAAATTACTCGGTCCGCACCAATCGGCGGATTGGAATTTGCCCGAGCTTTGACTAATTTAGGCAAACTAGGGAGACCGCTACATCCAGCACTCGGTCCCCGGTACTTGTCGCCCGAAGGAGAAACTCGCCCATGGCGTCCCGTGATAACCAAGGTCTTCAAATCTCTCTGATTCTGTTAGTGATGATGGTCGTCGGCCTCGGCATCGTTGCAGGCGTGTTTTACAACGCCAACTCCAAAGCGCAGGCCGACGCGAAGCAAGCGAACAACGCGGCTCAAACCGCCCAGTCCTCGCAGCGCGAAGCCATGGCCAATCTCAACCGGTTGAAGGTCATGATCGGCCATACCGAAGAGACCACCATGGAGGAAGTCGAAACACAGTTCCAAAATGACTTGGCGACTTTCGTGGCGGACGAAAACGGGGCGGCTCCCGAAGAGCAAGCGATGAGCTACCGCAAGATTCCGGTGGAACTTCGCAACAAGTACGCCACACTCGAACAACAATTGGCTTCCGCTCGCGAGCAGATCAACACGATCACCGCCGAACGCGATGCCGCTCGCGCTGAGAAAGATTCGAGCGTGGCTCAGGCCGTCGCCGCTAAGGACGACGCCGAAGCTAAGCTTCGTGATCTGACTGCCAGTTACCATACTGAACGCACCGCGCTGCAAAATCAGCAGAAGGAAGTTCTCGCCGCAAAGACCAGCATCGAAGGTCAGGTCGCGCAGGTGAAAGCCACGGCTGCTACCGAAAAGCAGGGCTTTCAGAAGACGATCACCGATCAGCAGACTTTAATTGATGGGTTGAAAAAGGTTGCCGCAGACTTGAAGCCACAGCTTGGCGATCGTCCCGATGGTAAGATCGTTTGGTCGAATCCTCGTGACAAAACCGTGTGGGTGAACCTCGGTTCGGCCGACATGCTGCGTCCGCAGATGACCTTCAGCATCTACCCATTCGGTCAGGAAAGCCTGGTCGACTCGGAACCGAAGGCCACCATCGAAATCACTCGTATCCACTCGGCTAACCAAGCGGAAGCTCGTATTACGAAGTCGGACGTTGGCAATCCTGTCATGCCGGGCGACACGATCTTCACGCCAGTTTGGACTCCAGGTCGCTCCGAGAAATTTGCCATCGTTGGCTTCATTGACCTGGATGGTGACGACAAAGACGACAGCAACCAGTTGCGTGACATCATTGAAACAGCTGGTGGCGAAGTGGTTGCCTACGTCGACGACAAGGGTGACATCAAGGGTTCGCTCTCCACAGAAGTTCGTTACTTGATTCTGGGTGACCGTCCTACGGACAAGACTTCGGAAGGTGGCTTGGCCGCATACACCACGATGAGCGAAACGGCCCGTAATAACGGCGTGGCCGCGATTCGCGTCGACCAGTTCATCGACTGGGCCGGTTACGTCGGGGCCGAAGAATTGGTTCGCCTGAACGCTGGCTCGCGTCTCGAAGAGTTGGAAGCCGCCAAGGAAAAGGAAGAAGCTGGCTTCCAGAAGCGTCGTCCAAACGGCAACAGTGCGTTCTAGAAAGATACGCGAACAGCAATCACGAAAAGGCCGAAGTCTTGCACTTCGGCTTTTTTCATGCGCAGTACCTATTGAAGTTTGCGCCAGCAATCTAATCGGGGCGACCAACGGAAGACCCGGATTCGTGGCAAATCGGCCCATTGCCATATTGGATTACAGGCGCAGACATCAATAAGCTATAACGAGTCCGGAAAATTTGCTTCTCCTGACATTTGGTAGGGACTGATCATGATTATCACGACCGGAAACGACATCGCGGGCTATGAAATTGTTGAGTACTTGGGAGTCGTAAGGGGCATCGTTGTCCGTTCGACGGGAATTGCCCGTGGCCTGATTGGTGGCCTGCGTTCAATTGGCGGTGGCAACATTCCAGAATATGTCGCCGTCTGCGAAGAAGCTCGGCAACACGCGTACGACCTGATGGTGCAGCATGCGGTTGAACATGGGGCCGAAGCGGTGATCGCCGTTCGCTACGATGCCACCGAGTTCATGCAGGGTTCGACGGAAGTGTTAGCCTACGGTACGGCCGTGAAGATCGTCAAAGCCTAGGCAGCATCAACGCACGTCAATTCGCAAAGACGTTTTAAGAGATATGGTGCGAATCGCTGGCGACCGCTTGCTTCCAAAGATGGTATCCGAAGAGTTCTTCGCCCACTTTCGTTAATTGCTGTTGCGTCTCTTGAAACTTCTCAAGTTGCCCAGCGGAAATCAACAAGCTCGGATCAACAAACAGACTTGCTGGGTTGGGCAACTGAAGCTCGCGGCTAATCTTGCGTAAGAGCTTGGCATTATTGCTTGTCAGATCATGTTGTTTGCACAGATCGTCGAATAGTCGTTGCGGGCTTTCCCCTTTCCGCGATTCGTTATCACTCTGCCAACGTGATAGGGCCCAGATCAGCGACGAGATCACCAACACGGCTAACGCCAGGATGATCATATGCGGGATGTTGATCTTGGCATTGTCGGCACGGAAGTGCTCGCCCATGGCCGTGAAATCCACCGGAGCGTCGGCTGCGAAGATGATCAATTGGCATAGTGCGTTCATCATGCGATCCTTCTAATGGGCAGCCGCCGAGGGATCGATGGATGAGACGACCGACTTGGTGCCGGCAATCTTGCGGAGACTTGCTTCCGCATTCTCACGCACTCGCACGTTGCGATCCAACATGGCTTCCTTCAAGGCAGCCACGACCGCCGAGGAATGACACTTGGCAAGCAATTTGGCTGCCTCTGCTCGGAGGAAATAGTCGTCGTGCTTAAGCGCTTTGATCAGGTCGGCTTCCATATCGAGATGGTTGTCCATGACCTCGATCATCTTCAAAGCTCGTAAGCGACGCGAACTTGCTTCGCTGGTTAACTCTGCAGCGAGGAGCCGTTGGGTATTACCATCGATTCCACGAACCATACGCCCGGTATTCATCCGCGCTTCAGGATTCATTTTGTCGAAGGCAGCCAGGTAACGTGGGAAATTGAATTCCGCCAATGCCCGACGAACCGTATCTTGCACGATCAACTGGGGACTATCGAGATGTTGCAACAACAACTTGATCGCCCCAGGAATGCCGCGTGGTCGCAGTTGCCGCAAGGCCTCAGCCCGGACGGCGGAGTTCGGATCGCTGACGGCTTCCAGAATCATTTCGTTGGTTTGCGCATCGACATAGCTGGCCAGTTCCTCAAGGGCCGCAAGGCGCCCTGACGAATGTCCTGAATTGGCCATCAACACCAGCAAGTTGTAAAGCCGTTCCGAACCAATCGATGTCGCCATGGCCATATGAACGGCCGCCGCTTGCTGCAATCCGTTTAGTTTGTCGAGAACTTTGCAGTGCTCTTCCGCCCAAGCCACTTTCGACAGCTTGGCCAGATTACGACGCGTATCATCGCTCAAGGTCCCTTGCAACCGCGTCGTCAGTTCCGACATGAACGCAGGATCGTGACGCAGCCCCACGATATTAAGGACTGGCAGCGCGGGATGTAGATCGGTCAGCGTACCTAGCACCAAGTCAATGATCTCAGGCCGGGTACTGTGACGAAGAAAGCGAATGATCGAGGAATGGGCAGGGTGCTTGGTGTTGTTCCAAGCTTCTCGCAACAATTGGTTCTCACGAGTCACTAACACCAGGAACGATTCGAGGATCGCGAGCGATTCGTGTTGCTCGTAATGCCGAATACAATCGCCAAGCGATTCGATCGCACGTCCGCGAACAGCTTCGGCGGCTCCCATTCGTTCGTCAGTGTTTCTCAGTTCTTTCCGCAGATTCGCCGCAAGGTTGATGAGCGTACTGCCGGCCGATTCGTGATGCACGTGATTTGTATCGCGAACGATCATCACCAGGGACGGTATTAGTTCGTATTCGTAGACCTGACCTAAGATCTCGAGACCTAGCTTAAAGTCCGCTTGATCGTTGGACTGAATGAGCTCGCGCAGGGCGATCTCTAATGAAATGCCAGACAGTTCAATCCAACTCTTCTGAACGGGAGTGAATTGTCGCCAACGCTGCACGATCGCTCGCTGAGCGACGGCATGGCGTTGATGTAATAGAGAGGATAATGCGGATTCGCGGATGTCGGAGTAAGGAGAGTCGAGCGCATCAACGAGCACCGGGACAGCCGCATAGTTGTCCGTTCTGGCAAACAGTTGAAAAGTCTTTTCGATTCCGGATGGCACTCTCAGATTCCCAATACGCTTCAGGTCGAGTCCAGCATTCATTGCCAGCCAAGTACGCAAGATGCGCACCATGACGACTACCTGAAAATTTAGTTTTCGCCTCAGGGAA
This sequence comes from Blastopirellula marina, assembly GCF_002967765.1. Lineage (NCBI taxonomy): Bacteria > Pseudomonadati > Planctomycetota > Planctomycetia > Pirellulales > Pirellulaceae > Blastopirellula > Blastopirellula marina. The sequence continues at coordinate 1,111,638 of NZ_PUHY01000010.1, forward strand.
AGAGATTGCGAAACGTGGTTAATTCGTGATCCCCTAAGGGGAAAGCCCGCGCAATCGGCATAACCGGAACAACAAATGACCGTAACGGGTAGTGAATCCCCCGTGCGACAAGCATGTGTAGGCATGCACTGTCGAATGCCCCCCGTTTTGCAGGGCATCACTAGTGCATGAAGAGATCTTCCGAACAGGCTTCGGCACCCGCAAAACGTAAAGTAAGACTGTGGAAGTCGGCACTAATTAGATATTGAACTGCCGCAGAATCAGGTCACAGACATCCGTATCGGCCATCGGTGTTTCGGGATAAACGCCTGGCTGGTTGGAAAGTAAGACGCCGCGTTGAGCGTCGGTAGCTGCTGGGGCACCGTGCGAGCCCTTCACGAGCGTCGCATCGAGTGGAATCGAGCGAGTCGCCATGTCGACGTGCAGTTCAACCGGATCGTATCCTGGCTTGCGATGAATATCGACGGTGCGAGCAAACTTCGGAGCCCGAGCGTCATCCAGCCAGTAGTAATAGGCCTGCCAGCTATTGGCCGTCGAAACCAAAACGACGTCGCCGCTACGTGGATGATTGAGGAAGTACTTGGCACGATCTTCGCCAGCAAGTACTTCGGCGATTCCAGGTTGACCTTGGAACAGTTCCACCACTTTGGCAATCGTGGCTTCGTCGGAGTCTTTCACATAGACATGCGATAATTGATGATCCGCCACGGCAAACGCATCACTGCCGGGATAGTCGATCAGTTCGCCTTCTTCGCCGTCGTTGATCTTCACCAAACCCGCTTCCCGTAACACGCGGTTGGGGTAGGTCACATGATCGACAGGGACGATCGTGTATTCGCTGGCAATCAGAATCAACACGTCGTCACCGTAAGCTTCTTTCAAGCCGGAAAACATTTCGCCTAGTACGACGTCCAATTCGGCCACCGCTTTCATCGCGGGCTCGCTATCGGGGCCAAGCTTCTGGGCTTGGTAATCGAGGTGGGGCAAATAGATGTAGAAGAAATTCGGCTTATGTTTCTTCGCAGTCAGAACGGCCGTGTCCGCGATCCATTTTGTAGAAGGGATCGACGCTAAAGGTCCCCAGAAGAATTTCAGCGGGAAGTGGTCGAATTCGGCGAGTAGTTCTCCGTAATATTCGGTTGGCCGTGTGTAACACCACAGCGATTCACTTCCGTCGGGATTATGAACTGGAGCCGGCATGCAGACATAGTCGGCATTGCAACGCTTGCTCAACATCGGGAACCACACAGCCGATGTGATCGAGGGATCATGCTGCTTAAGCGTGTCCCAGATCTGCGGACGCTGGATGGCTTCGTTCCCCATCGTCCACAATTCGACTTTCCCCTTCTCGCGATCGTACCAACCGTTGGCGACCACACCATGATCGACCGGGAGCATGCCGGTCATGATGTTGGTTTCTACGCATAGCGTAACCGCGGGAAAGCTCGGCACCAACGGAGCTTGATCACCTTCCTTGGTCAAGGCTGCCAGGTTCGGCATGTGAGCGACATCAGAAGCGCGAAGTCCGGGGATGGAGAGAAGGACAACGTTGTCGGCCATGGGATATCACTCGCTAGGAAAGTTGTGGGCAGGTCAATCTTGAATGAGGATTATGCCACTCTACCCCGAGACACAATCGGAGGAAACCAGGAGTCCCTACCGTGCGGGGTCACGGAAAACCGAGAGCGTTACGGCATCAGTGGCTTCAAGAAGTCGAACGACTTTCGGGCCATGTTCGGGCCATCGTGACTGTGTCGACTTAGTTCGACGTTGATGGGCCCCTGGTAGTCGATTTCCTGCAAGGTTTTGAAAATTGGCGGAAAATCAATCTCACCCTCACCAAAGGGAAGATGCTCGTGAACGCCCTTTTTCATGTCTTCAATATGAATGTTGACCAGGCGATCGGCATAACGGCGCAGGTAATCGGAAATCGGCGTTTCACCCTGGCAGTGGAGGTGACCGATATCGATTGTCAGTTGAAAGTTGGGAGAGTCGATGCGTTCTTGCAATTGATCGAACTTATCCATGGTATCGATCAGCATCCCCGGCTCCGGCTCGAAACCAATGACAACATCACGATCGGCTGCGTAGTCGAGGACAGGCTCTAAGGAAGCAACCAAACGATCCATCGCGGCTTCTTCAGAAATATCGTCCAAGAGCCGGCCCGACCAAACTGAAACGCAATCGCTTTTCAGCGTTTGGGCGGTGTCGATGCAGTGCCGCATGAACTCGTACCGCAGATCGCGTCCTTTGGGATCGGGGCTAATGAAAGTCGGTTCGTGTTTGATTCGGGGATTGAGTAGGAAGCGTGCCCCCGTCTCTACCACGTTTCGCATCTTGGCTTCTTCCAGCGACTTGGCCAACAAGTCGACTTGGCGCGTGGCGAGGTACGTGTTGCCAAAGGGAGTCAACGTCATGTGATCGATCGTCAGAGCAATCGCGGAATAACCGATCTCGGCCAGAACCTCGACGGCGTCGAAGGGATCGTGATGCGCGAGTCCGTTCGTGTTATATCCCAGGATCATTCCGAATCGTACCTTCAACCTTTGCGGGTGGCTGTTCCCACGCAGCACGCAATGTGTCGTGGGTCGCCAACTTTTTCTTAGTTAGGTGGAATACATCCAACGACGCAATCCCAACATCGGTAGCAGCAGTGCGACAATGGTCACTGCCCAAACCGTGCCGCATACCGCTAGGGTAATTGCGGCGTCATAAAAAATCAGAGACAAGATCGCCTGCTTCACAGTCAGTTGCACGTTTTGTGGCTCGGGACGCGTGATCGCAATGACCGCTCTTCGGGCCAACACCAGGCTTAATAATACCAAAATGCCCCAAAAACCGGATGGCGTAAGATACCTCAATCCCACCACCGAAGGTTCAACCGCTGGCAACGCGGCCAACATCCCGATTCCTGCCAGCATTAAAAGCGCGCCAGCGATCAACATTCGCTGATCACTTGCCACGGCCTCGGTACGGGCAAACCACGTTACACCAACGATGTAGAGCCCGATTCCGCCAGCGAAAAGCAGCTGTCCCGAATCGTAGCCGAAAACCTGCCAGCTGGTTTCCAGTGGAAGCTCCTGGGCCAGGCTCATCCCGAGCAAAATATTGAAGAAGCGACAGCTCCCCATGATCCACGGGGCCAGCGCCGTTCGCTTTAAGACGGCATCGTAGGCGATCACGCACGCCGAAAGCACGACTGCCACCACACCACCACGCCACGGGATTGCGGCGGATTCAACGTAAACGTAGCCCCCCAGCAGTGCAAACAAGCACCCACCGATGATCATTCCGTAAGCGATCGCCAATGCGGCCTTTGCGGAAATTGCCCCAGATGGGATCGGACGATATGGTCGCTGCTGGGCATCAATCTCGCGATCGTGGTAGTCGTTCAGCACCATCCCAGCCGAATAGATCAAACTCGATGCGGCGAGCAGACAAACCAGTTCGACAGGAAAATCGATTCCCGTTGACTGTTGGCTCGAGTAAAACGAGACAACGAAGAACCCAGCCAAGATGTCAGACCACGCCGTAAATAAGTTCGGCAAACGGCACAACTTACAGAACGCCAACCAGGGGGGATCGAGCGTGGCTTCAGGTTGCTTGTTTTCTTCCAAGATGGCGATCTTCTACAGAATCTCTAGCGGCATGAGGTGACGAGACCGCTGATTGTACGTTTTACCGGAAGCAGCGTCGAGAATGCTCACCCCCTGCAGTCCTCGATCCGATGCCGAATTTGACACAAAAAAGAAAAGAACCCTGTGCCGGGCGATTGACACAGGGTTCTGTCGGAGAGGAGGGGGAAAGCAGGTAGTGTTCTTACGCGCTCTTCGTTTCAGGCATCTTGAAGAGTTTCTCGCGTCCTTCCACGATTTCTCGGGTGATGGAGTAGTTCGAGCCAGGCTCTTGTTCGGGCAGGTCGAACATGATGTCGAGCATGACCGATTCGATGATCGATCGCAGACCACGAGCACCGGTTCCCTTGGCCAGGGCACGCTGAGCAATCGCTTCGACCGCTTCGTCGGTGAACTGCAACTCGGCGTTTTCCATCTCGAACAGCGTTTGATACTGTTTGATCAACGCGTTCTTCGGTTCGGTCAGCACACTCTTCAAAGCGGGCAAGTCGAGTGGTTCGAGCGAGGCAACCATTGGCAAACGACCGACCAATTCCGGAATCAAGCCGAACTCGAGCACGTCGTCGCTGGTTACGTTTCGCATCAGTTCAGCAGCATCGGCTTCCGACTTGAAACCGGAAGCTTGGCCGAAGCCAATGCTCTTGCGACCCATACGTCGGCGGACGATGTCTTCAATGCCCACAAACGTTCCGCCACAGATGAACAGAATGTTGCTGGTATCGATTTGGATGTATTGCTGCTCAGGATGCTTACGTCCCCCTTGCGGTGGAACATTCGCAACGGTCCCTTCCAACATTTTCAACAACGCTTGCTGGACACCTTCGCCTGAGACGTCGCGAGTGATCGAGACATTGCTCGAGGTCTTGCCGATCTTGTCGATTTCATCGATGTACAGAATCCCGCGTTGGGCGGCTTCGACATCGAAATCAGCAGCGTGCAGCAACTTCAGTAGCAGGTTTTCAACGTCTTCACCGACGTAGCCTGCCTCGGTTAGCGTGGTGGCATCGCCAATCGCGAACGGCACGTTCAGGATGCGAGCCAAGGTGCGAGCCATCAAGGTCTTACCGCTACCGGTCGGACCGACCAGCATGATGTTCGACTTTTCGATTTCGACATCAGAGCCTTCGTGGCCGACAACCAATCGCTTGTAGTGGTTGTGAACGGCAACCGACAAGACCTTCTTTGCCCCGTCTTGACCAATGACGTATTCGTCCAGGTTGGCCATGATTTCGCGTGGGCTGGGGATCTTATTGAACAGTTTGTTCCCAGCACCGCGACGGCGGTTTTCTTTTTCGAGGATCTCTTTGCACAGATCGATGCACTCGCCACAGATGTATACGTTGTTGTAGACATCTCCGGGTCCTTCGACCAATGGGCCTACCTCGCGGTAGTTCCGACGACAGAACGAGCAGAACGCATTTTTCTTGTTGGTGCTATTATGGCGAGTTCCACCAACATCATTTCCTGCGGGCATGAATTACTCCTTTCGGCTTCGCTTGGAACAGCGTCTGGCGGCGGTCACTGTTGAGGCATCTCTCGTGTTGCTATGCCGGCCAGGCTGTTGTTATTTCCACGTGCTGCTCGACTGGCCATGGCTTATCGAAGCCGTCTGGCCTGGGGGCATCCTTGTCCGCAAAGAGTTCGAGCCGTATTGTCTTCAGCCTTCGGACGATTAGCAGTGGCTACGTCCTCAACTGATACCGCTTCGCATGGGCGAAGAGAGAGTTGCTATCAACTCTCATTTGGTTGGCCTCCCAGGCACCACACCTCGCTCTACGAAACATTGTTTTGGTTTGTGCGAGTAGTTTTCGCAAAAACCGGACAACTTCCCCCTAATCCGTCTTGCTGGCATCTTCGGTAAAAACGATTTCCGTTTCTTCCGAAACCGTTGCAGCAACTTGGATTCGGGCTCGCATGTCCGTTGTTATCTTTCGGAATTCCTCGTCCGATAGCTCACCCCGTGAATGCATTTCGCGGAACTTTGATAGCATCGTATCGGGGTTCTGTTGGTCCTCGTCCGAGTATTCGCGCCATTTTCTCAGAAAGTGAAACGTTAGTGCCAATCCTAGGATGCATACCGCAAGTAGGAATACTGCGAATGCTAACTGTAGGTACTGCTTTTCCATGGGGACTCAGGCTGGCGACTCAACGGGCCACTCCGATGACTGGATACACCGGAAGCGTGGCAAATCTCTTAGATCTTAATTATCCCTCCAAAACGTTCAGGCGTCCAATGATTCGCCCGGAATGCCAAACCCCAAATGGCAAATTGACAACGCCCCCCTGCCCCAGCTAGGTTAAACCTCAACGTATCCATCGATCTCGTAACAAGTTAGAGCTCCCCAGCCATGTCACGCGAAACCACCGTTCAAAATATTGCCAACGTCGGAATTGTTGCCGTGATCCGGGCAGACAACGGAGAAGTCTTAGCCGACGTTACCGAAGCCCTGGTTGCCGGGGGGGTAACGGCCATAGAAGTGACGTTCACCGTTCCTAAAGCCCATAAGGTGCTGGAATACGTCGCCGATCGCTTCGGAGACAAGATTCAATTGGGCGCTGGGACCGTTCTGGACGCCGAAACGGCTCGGATCGCGATTTTGGCTGGGGCCGAGTTCATCGTCGCTCCGATTGTCGATATCCCGACCATTGAGATCAGCCATCGCTACGACAAGGCCATGATGCCCGGCGCACTGACGCCGACAGAAGTCGTCAAAGCCTGGCAAGCTGGTGCGGACGTCGTCAAGATTTTCCCCTCTGATTTAACCGGTCCAGGTTACCTCAAAGCCCTGAAAGGACCGCTGCCTCAAATTCGCATGATGCCCACCGGCGGCGTGAATTTAGATACAGCGAACGCGTTCCTCAAAGCCGGAGCATGTGCGCTCGGCGTGGGGGGCTCGCTTGTCGAGAAATCGGCAATCGCCAGCGGCAACATGGATCGTATCCGCGATCTCGCGAAACAGTACGTCGACATCGTTCAGCAATTCCGGGCCGATTAGTTGTTCCGCCCGTAGCCGAGGGCTAGGATGAAGCAAAACGTGGTAACGTTAGCTCATCTCGCGCGGTTCGCTACTGAATATGACTATCTCTTTCGAATGTCCGCACTGCGGGACCCAAATGAAGGTCCTGGATCGTTACGCTGGCGAAACCGGCCCGTGTGCGGTTTGTGCCAAGACAATCACAATTCCCCCACGGTCCCAATCGTCCGACCCCTCGAACAGTAGCCCTGCACCGCATGACGTCGAGAAAGACACCGCGGGCGTTCCCTTGGGCACACTTGTCGGCTTGTTAGGTGGGTCGGTACTTTGTTTCGCGGTCATCTTTCTCGCGGTGGTCGTGGTCGTTCGCGTTGCCATACCGGCAGCGAATCAGCTTCGACTGACGCGAATGCACGAGAGTTCGCAAGATAACATCCGACGGATCGTGGAAGCGTTGAACCAATACCACGACAATCATGGATCGTTTCCACCAGCATACTTTACCGATGCGAAAGGAAAGCCGATTCATTCGTGGCGGGTTATGATCTTACCGGAACTGGGGCGTAACGATCTTTATCGCCGCTACAACTTTGACGAGCCCTGGGATTCTCCAATCAACTTGACGGTGATGCAGGAAATGCCCGACGTTTACACCTCGTACGGTGCCGGGGAAACACTGGGTACCGGAACCACACACATGGCGGCCGTGGTTGGTAGGTCCACGATGTTTCCTCACGCGAAGTCTGTGAATCGCGATCAGATCAGCGACTCGTATGATACGGTTCTCGCGATCGTCGAAGTCCAAGGCATCGGATTCGACTGGACCGATCCGCGCGAGGACTATGATATCGACAAACCTCAAAGTACGCTCATCATCAACGATCAGGTAACCAGTGGCACGCCGTTGCCCCCCTCCACTCTGACCGGCAACGTTGGGATGCTTAGCGAGGATACCTACCATCTTCCCAATTCAGTCTCGTCGGGAACCATGCGGGATATGGCGACCCGTTCGGGCGGAGTGCCCGTTCCTATCAGCGATTTGCAGCCTCTTGGCCCCTAGCTGGATACGCCCGCGCCGCTACATGCGGAACGACTGGCAAGACCCATACGATCGGCACAGATTGCCAGCCTTCGCTGACGCGTACCATAGGGGCGACCCCGTCAAGCGGCCCATCGGAATGACCGATAGACTCTCTGTCGTGTTCTTCAGTTGGGAAAGGAATGTTCATGGTTGCCAAATTTCGCTTGCTCGCTGTCACGGCTGGCGTGTTGGCAACGATGCTGTCATTCGAACAGATTTCGCTGCAAGCTCAGCCCGCCGAACGCCCTACATCTCCGCGGCCGAAAGGCGACCCCATTCTGGTACGTCAAACGGAGTTTGGGATTCCCTTTAAGGTGGATGCCCCAAACGAAACGCCTCAAGTGCAGCTGATGGTCTCGAACGACCGTGGTGCGAACTGGATTGGATATCAGCGGCAATCATCTCGCCAGGACCGATTCGTCTTTCAAGCTCGCAACGACGGGGAATACTGGTTCGCGATTCGCACCTTCGACGCCTCTGGCCGGGCAACTGATAGCTCTGCCTTCTTCCAGCCCGAACTGAAGGTCGCGGTCGATACCCAAACGCCGACGGTAACGCTAGATGTGCAAGCACTCGAATCAGGTGAGGTGATCGCCAAGTGGGCCGTCAAGGACCCGGCGATCGATCCGCAGCAGATTCACCTTAGCTATCAGACTTCTGCCTCCAGCCCTTACCAACACGTGAAGGTCGACGCCACCAAGGCGTATCAAGCAAACGGTCTGATCGCCGGGGAAACACGTTGGTTTCCTCTGGCAACCGAACGGGTGATGCTCGTCCGTTTGGAAGCGTACGACCGCGCTGGTAATGCCGGTGCCGCCCAGCAGTCGCTTTCCGTTCCCCTGGTTGCCCAGCGTCCAAACTGGAACGGAGTGCCACGACAAGTCCCGGGAACTGCCGGTGGCGACCCGAACTCGCTCAACGGTGGCAACGTGCCAGTCGATCCGTTTCAACAACGTCGTATCGAAACACCCCAACCGCCGAAACAAGCGGTTCCTTGGCCGACGAACAACACCATGACTCCCCCCCAGAGTCAATCAACGAGTCCAACACAGCCTGCTCCATCGACTTTCGCTCAGCAAGAGCAACAGCCGCCAGCACCAGGACTCGATTCACCGTTCCGTCCGGCGAACATGAAGATGGAGCCACCCGTCGCGAATTCAAGTGATCCCAACTTGCGTCCACAACAACCCAAGGACCGACACGTCGGCCTCCCTCCAGGCGTCCAACCGCAATCGATCAACACCAAAGGCTTCGCTCTGAACTATGGTGTCGAAACCGTCGGACCTTCCGGTATCGGCCAGATCGAACTATGGGTAACTCGCGACGCCGGCGAAACTTGGGAACCAGGGGGGGTCGATCCAGACCGCGAAAGTCCGTTTGACGTGGCAGTGCAATCGGAAGGGATCTACGGGTTCCGTATCGTGGTAGAAGGAGGCAATGGGCTCACCGGTCGTCGTCCGCAACCAGGCGACCTGGCCGATATCTGGGTGAATGTCGATCTCAGCAAACCAGTCGCAACAATAACCAATGTGATTTACGGCGAAGGGCCGAACGTGGGGCACTTGGACATCAGCTGGACCGCCACCGATGCATTTCTCGCCGAACGTCCAATCTCGCTGTACTACGGATCTTCAGCAGATGGCCCCTGGAAGCCGATCGCCGAGGAAATCGCCAACTCTGGTAAGTTTATCTGGAAGATCACTCCCGAAGTTCCGGCGGACATCTTCTTGAAGGCCACCGCAACCGATAAGGCGGGTAACATAGGCGAATACGTACTGAAACGAGCGATCGCCAACGATGGCTTAGTTCCCCGTGGGCAGATTCGCTCGCTTCGGCCTCTCAAACCGCTGAATGACCAAGCCGGAATGCCGGTAACCGTACGCTAGAGGCGGTAGGCAATTGGCCCGGAGCATAGTACGCTGAGGCCATGTCAAATACGGTTCATGCTTTCGATTTTCTGTCTGCCGAAGACACGCCGGTCCCATCCGTGTGTATCGTATTCGGACGCGATCCATTCCTGCGCGGTTTGGTTACGGAAAAGGTGAGATCGACCGTACTGGGCGAAGACCGAGATATCCCCTACGGAAAACTCTCTGGTAACTTGGTCACGTGGGTTGATGTAGCGGACGAAGTCTCTACGGTCAGCCTGTTTGGCAGTTCAGGGCGACGTTTAGCCGTGGTCGAAGATGCCGATCCGTTCGTCACTCGCTACCGGGACGAACTCGAGGGCTTCCTGGAAAAGAAACGTCCTGGTGGGGTCCTCGTCCTGCAAGTCGAGAAATGGGCCGCCAATACTCGGCTTTACAAGAAGTGCGATGGAGTTGGATTGCAGATTCAGTGCAATCCTCCTGAGAAAAAGAGCGGTAAGAAGTCGTCGCTCGATCTCGATGCTTTAACCAAGTGGTTTACCCAGCGAGCCAAGGCCGAGCACGACACGAAGATCTCAGCCGGCGCGGCCCGACTTCTCGTTGACATGCTGGGAACCGAGCTCGGTCTGATCGATCAGGAAGTCGCTCGTTTGTCGCTGTTCGTCGAGACCGGTGAAACGATTGACGAAGATCTCGTCCGCGAGCAAGTTCATGGCGGCCAGTTGCAAGAAATCTGGCATTTGGTCGATGCGGCCGTGGAAGGCAATACGGCCGATGCCCTCCAGCAACTCGATCGACTCTTCCAATCGGGCGATCGCCCCCAAAAGCTTTTTGGGCAAATCGCTTGGAGCCTGCGTCGATTTGCGGCGGCTACCCGAATTTACCAACGTGGAAGACGTCGCGGAGATGCCGTCAGCTTGCGCGATGCTCTGAAGGAAGCTGGCTTCCCGAATTGGCCCAAAGCTTTGGAAGAAGCCCAAAAGCGTCTTTTGGCCCTCGGACAGATTCGTGGTGGGCGTCTCTATCGTCAGCTGCTAGAGCTCGACATGTCGCTTAAAGGAAGCCACTCGCAGGAAGCTCGCGGGCGTTTGGCCCTCGAGAAGTTGATCGTCTCCTTCTCGAAGGCGATGGATCCTCCCCGAGCTAGCACGACGCGAAACTAGCATCACTGGGCCCCATTAGCCAATCAGTGCTATCACTCGACCGATAAACCTGCGTCGGTATCTCTTGCTTCAAACTTGAGCTTTCCCTAACATCCGCCGGACCGTTTCTTGGAAGAAGGCTGCGCAAGCGCGCCATCAACGGAAGCCCAGGCGTATGAAGTCGAAGATTTACCTATCGAGCATCATCTCGTTCACAGTTCTCATGACCGGTTGCATGAGTGGTTGGGGGCGTGAGGCTAAAGAACCGAGTTCGCTGAACAACTATCTCAATCAGCAAACTGCCGAGAACAGCAAACCAAACACCACGACGATTGCCTCGGCCAAAACGACGCCCGCTAAAAATGCGCTCGTCGAGTCGGAATCGGCCGCGGATAGCCTCTCGAAAAAGCTGGCGGCAAGGTTGGAAGAAGCGAAGAAGCTCGATGCCCAGAAGCCTGCGGACGGCCCTTCTTACGCAGCTCGCGTAGAAGCGTTAAGCCTACCAGAGGCTGAAAAAGAGCAAATCATGAAAGAGTTTGCTTCGGCTAGTGATAGCCAATGGGAAGAGCTGCTCTCGACACTTGAAACCATGTTTGGTCCTCAACAGACGGCAACCACCGAAACACCGTTCGCGAAGCCAGAATCAAAAGAAGCGGACATGCTTCAGTCGTACGCCTCGAAGCTGGTCGAGCGGCACCTCGAACCATCGTCAAACGTTCGACCGACTTCGGATCAACCGCAGCGTTTGCCGTCGACCAACATGCACCAGGATACTTCCCATCTAGCATCGGCCGATCCTAACTTGTACCCCAAGACAATCGATCTGGAACGCGGTCGGACGTCGCCCGCAGCGCGTGCGACCGCTCAACCACGCCAAGTTGTTCGAGAAGATACCCAAGTTCAACTAGCCACCTACGTCCCGGAAATGGATACCCAAGCGAGCGGTCTCTATCCCGAGGACCTCCAAGCGGAAGACTACCGTGAGTTGCGTCACGATCCGAAACGTCTACCCAACAAGAAAGCGGGCCCCAAAAATCCAACCGAGGAAGCAGAATCGCTCGATCAACTTTCCAAGCAAGAATATCAAGTCCTAGAGATCTTGTGGCAACGTGGTCAGGTATCGTTGGAAGCGATGCACAATGAATTAGTATCAGCGTCATCGTCCGATGAATCCCGACGCTCGCCTGATCCCTCCCTGCTCAGCATCGATGAACTACACACCATCTTGTTCGACTTGAAGGAACGAGGTTGGGTCGCTGATACGCGCCGTGGCAACACGATCGTGTACTGGGCAGCTCGAAACCAACCCGAATTGAATTCTGGCGACTGGGAGCAGTTGTTGGATCAGACGATTGTTAAGCTGGAGCAACTTGCAAACAATGGCCGACTCTCCAGCGAAGAGCGAACCATCGCTCAACTTCGCTTGCGAATGCTGTACTTGGCAGCCGATCGCAAGACCGAAGCGATGGAGAAGGTCGAAGGGCTGACCTCCGAAGAACAAGAGGTTTGGAGCAACACACTATTCGGCCTCTCCGACTACATGAACGTGAAGGACATCCCAGTCAATCGCCGCCACGCGTTGGCATTGGGATCGTTCCGTCGCGTGATGACTCAACTGGAATCGGCCAGCCCGCTGCAACTTCAGAATCTCGAGTTCATCCAAAGCGTCGAAAGCTTCGGCCAATTTCAAGCATTCGCCTCACACGATTTCCAACCCGGGCAAGAGGTCCTGCTGTACGTCGAGATCGACAACTTCAGCTCACGTGACATCGGTGGCCAGTTTGAAACTGTCCTCCAGAGCAACTACGAAATATATGACCAGAGCGGTCGACGCATCGATGCTCGACAATTCCCGGAAGTGAAAGATACCTGCCGCGTTCGTCGACGGGACTTTTATGTTCCCTTCCGTATTTACATGCCCGAGAATATTTCTGCCGGTACCTATCGGTTAGAATTGACGGTACGTGATCAGGCCGCTGATGAGTTTGGCCAGGCATCGATCGAATTTCGGATCAAGTAGGAGGAGCGATGAGCGTGTATGACGTTGCCGTGATCGGAACCGGCGGCGTCGGGAGCGCGGCCCTCTATCACTTGGCTAAGTCGGGTGCGAGCGTGATCGGCATCGACCAGTTCGCTCCGCCCCATGATCGCGGCAGCTCGCACGGCGATACCCGCGTCATCCGCATGGCTTACTTCGAGCATCCGGACTACGTTCCCCTGCTGCGACAAGCGTACCAAAACTGGCATACACTGGAAGAAGTTTCCGGCACGCAGCTCTATTTCCCGGCCGGTGTCCTTCAAATTGGTCCCGAACAAGGGGAAGTGATCGCTGGCATTCGCCAAAGTGCGGCGGCCCACAATCTTGCAATCGAGTCATTCACCGAGAATGAAATCCCGCAGACATTTGCCGGCGTGATCCCACCCACGAATTGCGTAGGCATCTTGGAACGCGATGCGGGCTACTTATTGGTGTCTGACTGCATTTCTGCTTATCTGACTGCTGCCGCGAAACATGGCGCGATACTACAAGCCAACACCGTAGTCGAGTCGTGGCAAGATCGTGATGGCACATTCGAAGTGCAAACAAGTGGGGAGACCTTGTACGTGAAGCAGTTGGTTATCTGCGGGGGTGCTTGGGCTTCCCAGCTAGTCCATGACTTAGGGGTTCCGCTTACCATTCTTCGCAAACATCTTTACTGGTACGAGAACGACTTCCCTGCCTATACCCGTGCGGGGAAGTTTCCGGTGTTTCTGATGGAAACGCCGACAGGCATCTTTTATGGCTTTCCCCAACTCGACTCACAGGGAGTAAAACTCGCCCGTCACGATGGAGGCGAATCGATCGCAGATGCTGGCCACCATTCGCAGCAGCAAGATCTCGACGATCAAACACTCATCGAAGGCTTCACATCGGCTTGTCTTCCGCAGCTTTCGCATCGTCTTACTCGCCATGCCGCTTGCATGTATACGATGACGCCTGATCAGCACTTCTTGGTAGGAACACATCCCGTTCACCGCGGCTTACACTTTGCCAGCGGCCTATCTGGGCACGGTTTTAAGTTTGCTTCCGCCCTGGGCGAGATCTTGGCCGAACTGGCCACCACCGGACAAACCACCGCACCGACCGAGTTCCTGGCCCCGACTCGTTTCTCCTAATTCATCCGACATGCCTTTCTCGGCGACCTAGAGTTGCGTACACATCCCATCGCGCACGCGCGCAGCGTGGGAGCAATCGATACAACCGCTCTAATCTGCCTTCGGAAGTCATCATGAGCCAGCTTCAGTTGCCTCATCAAGCTAGTCAGTACATCAACCTGCTTCGCAGCCAGTGGAAGATTTGGATTCCCTTGTCGGTAGCTGGGTTCCTCTTGGCGGCAACATACGCCTTAGTGAAACCCGATGAATGGCAAGCGACTCAGTCCATGATTCTGCGTGACGAGGCGGCCGGCCAACTGAGTGGTCAGGGACGTTTCGATAGTTTGGACACAATGAAGGCCGCGCAAGAGATGGTGGTCGAAGTGGCCCGAAATCAAGCGGTACTGGAAGCTACTCTGGAAGAAGTTGGCCCGCCACCGGGTGCCTCGAAACGAACCAAGTGGCCCACTCTCACCGATATCGAATCGCTTCGTCGAAATGTTGAAGTCAGCCCACCCAACGGAGCCGAGTTCGGCACGACCGAAGTGTTGCATCTGACCGTGAACGCCGAGTATCGTGACCGCGCCGTCTTGTTGGCAGAGACACTCTACAAACAAATCGATAAGCGTTTGAAAGACATCCGCAATCGTCGTGCAAACAGCGTGATCAAGGAATTGGAAGACGCCGAACAACTCGCCCAAAAGGAACTCGCTCGCGCCACAGCCGCATTGAAAGCTCAGGAAACCAAAGTCGGTAGCGACCTGGGTGAACTTCGCAGCCTGAACGATGCCAACTCGGGCGATGGCAACTTGCGAAACGCCTGGAATCAGATCAAACGCCAGATTCGTGACGGTGAATCGGAGTTGGCATTGCTGCAGGAACAATTGAAGATCCTGAAGTCGGCACAAAACGATCCTGACAATCTCATCGCCACACCCAATCAACTGTTGGAAAGCCAACCTGCCCTACGACGCTTGAAAGATGGTTTGGTCGATGCTCAGCTTCGCACCTCAGAACTGCAAGGCAAAATGAGCAACGATCATCCACAAGTTCAATCGGCAATCGCCGCCGAAGAAGAGGTGCGACAGAAGCTACGAAGCGAACTAGCGCTTGCGATCCGTGGCCTAGACGCCGACATCCGCGTGCAGCGAACCAAGATGAGTTCGTTCGAGAAACAGGAGAAGCAAGTCCGCGAACGCCTCGATTCGCTCGCTTCGATCCGGGCTCCCTACGCGAACCTGGTCGCCGATGTCGACAAGTGCACATTGGTGCTGCGTGACGCCCACGAGAAACTAGCCGATGCCAAAGCGAACAAACTTGCTTCGGAAACATCGAGCCTAATCACCCGCATCGACGCCCCGACAATCGGTGAGTATCCAGTTGGCCCAGGCAAAACGGTGATCGCCGCTGGTGGACTCATCGGAGGAATGGCTTTAGGGATTGGTGTGATCGTTCTTTTAGCACCAACGCCTGGAGGTAATGGCCGTCGTTGGAGCGATCGGCTGTGGGGTCGTCGTTCGACCGACACAAGCGAAGCTCCCAGCGCAGGCGATCGACGCTCGACAGAGAACTCGCAGGCACCTGCCAGCGGACGAGGGCGTCGTGCTTCCGATCAGCCCCCAGTTCCGCCGATCATCTACCCGGAAATCGACCGCCGTAGCGGCTTCGACCGGCGCAGTGAAGTCACGCCGGGCGACCGCCGAGCCACTTGAGTCTGATAGACGCTTACTTCAAGTCGTAATCCGACGGCTTCTTACCCTTCTGGAAGCCGTTGAACCCGTAAAAGCTAGGTTCGTATTCGCCAACTACATCGACGTTCAGATCAGGCGTGATCTTGTCGTCCATGCCTAACAGGTCGAACACGGAATTGACGATCAATCGACGTCCATCTTCATTCGCAAAATCGATCGCACTGCCGAAAGTGCTGCAAACGGATGTCCCCTGCTTGCCACCATCGAGTTGGTAAGGCATTTTCCAGACGATGGGCATCATCGGATCGTTTTTCTTGCCTTCAACAGGCTTGTCGTCTGGTTTCATTCCGGTGAGGACGGAACCATAAATCAACACCTCGGCATCGGCTGGTAACTTGCGAATACCATAGACGTCGGTTGGCCCCCACAAATCGTCGACCCCACGCAGGATCGGACTGTCCTTGTATTCTTCGTTGATCACGCCGCGAGTGCTTTCGGCTTTGTGATGGCCGTGATGGCTCACCCATGTTTCACCCAACACCTTCTTGCCAAAGCCGCCATTCTTCCGCCAGTCGTAATGGGCGTAAGCGCTTTCGCCTGACATGTTGAACGCGTGGGTTGACGTGCGGATGCCGATGATCGGCTTGCCTGCCTTCAAGTAGTCGTCGATCACCTTCATGTCTTTATCAGGCAGATTACGAAAGCGCGTCATCAGAATGACCAAGTCAGCCGAATCGACGCTTTCGATGCCCGGTATATTCACCTGATTGTTGGGATCGATCTCGCCCGTTTCCGGATTAATTGAAAACAACACGGTGCACTTGAAGCCAAAATGCTTCGACAAGATCTTCGCCAACATCGGCAACGCTTCTTCCGAGCGATATTCTTCGTCCCCACTGATCAGGACAATCGACTTTCCTTCCCCAGGGCCTTTGCCCCCTTCGAATGTCAACCACGAGTCGTCAGCGTTAATAAACGATACGGGCATCGCGATCATGGCAATGAAAAGAAGCCAAAGAATTTTAGATTTCATGAGCTTTTCCAGGGGTGGTAAGTAAAGGTGGGAAGTTCTCTGTAGCTTCGTTTATAATCGAAACCACCTTCAATTTCATCGCTCCTCCCTCCCCTTCCCTCTATTTCCTCGTAAGGTCTCGCGATGCCCTTCAGTCGACACCTACTATCCTGCCTGATTGCCTTAACGTTCCTAGCACAATCGGTGTGGGCCGAGGCCCCACGCGTGCTTGATCCGCGACTGAAGCTAGAACTGATCGCCGAACATCCACAAATTGTCACTCCTATCGGAATCGCCTTTGCATCCGATGGAGATCTGCTGGTGATCGAGTCGCATACCCATCACCGACAGAACGATTATCAGGGTCCACCAAAGGATCGGATTCGTCGATATTCCGATACGAATGACGATGGCAAGTTTGACACATGGAGTACTTTCTACGAAGGGACCGAAGCGACCATGAGTCTGCGTACAGCAGATGATGGTTCCATCTACGTTGCCACGCGCATGGAGATCTTCCGGCTACGCGACACCAACGGTGATAAGGTCGCGGATCAGCGAGACGAGATCGCTCATCTGGAAACCGAAGGGCGATATCCTCACAACGGGTTGGCCGGTTTGGCTTTTGGCCCCGATGGGCTGCTTTACTTTGGGCTAGGTGAAAACCTAGGCGAGCCCTATACCATCGTTGCCAGCGATGGAAGCAAAATTGCTGGTGGAGGCGAAGGAGGCACGATTTACCACTGCCAAATGGATGGTAGTAACCTGAAACGTATGGCGACCGGTGTGTGGAATCCGTTTGGAATGATCTTCGATCCAGTAGGTCGTTTGTTCATGGTCGACAACGATCCCGATAGCCGACCACCATGCCGCTTGCTGCAAATTGTTCCGGGTGGTGATTACGGCTACCAGTTTCGTTATGGGCGAACGGGGGTTCACCCGCTTCAAGCGTGGAACGGAGAGTTGCCTGGTACGCTGCCTATGGTGGCTGGTACTGGGGAAGCCCCGAGCGGAATTGTTTGGTACGAAGGCGAACTGTGGGGAACCAGCTGGGGCGATCATCGCATCGAGACTTTCCGACTCGGACACAACGGTGCCGGAGTCCAGGCGACCGCACAAACCGTCGTGCAAGGCGATCACAACTTTCGGCCCGTCGACTTTGCCATCGCTCCGGATGGTTCGCTCTATTTCACGGATTGGGTCGACCGAAGCTACCCCGTGCATGGCATGGGTCGCATTTGGCGACTGTCGTGGAAAGAGCACCCCACGCAAGACAAACCACTCCCGCTATCGGAAGCCGAGCTACAAGCTGCCAAGCTGCGCACCAGTTCTCCTTCAGTTGATAGCCTCGATGCGGAAGATCCGTTCCTTCGACAAGCTGCCGTCTATGGACTTTCCCGACAAACACAGCGTCTGAAGGATATCGACCTGTTCAACAAGACAACCGGATCGCAGCGGGCCGGGATTCTCGAGGCAATGCGTTGGGCGAACGAGCGACAATTCCCGATTGATCGCCCGGAGATGCTCAAGGAAGCACTTAACGATCAGCACGACGAAGTCCGCATCTTCGCAATGCGTTGGATTGCCGATTTAACGCTGACAGATTATTTGCCGCAATTGAAGAAACGACTCAAATCCAATTCACCGACGATACGCGAGCTCCCCGTTCTGCTGAGTGCGATTGCCTGGTTGGAGTCAGGCAGTGTGGGTGGCGGTAAGGATATCGTCCAACAGCGCATCCTGGTCGATATCATCACGGATGCGTCGCAATCTGCAGAGCTACGTACCATTGCACTGCGATTAATCGAACCGCGAAGCGAGCAACTGAAATCAGAACAGCTTCAAACCATGATCGATTCCCCGCATTTGGAGCTGGCTAAGCAAGCAATGCGAACGCTCTACCTTCGCGGCGGCGAGTTTGCGGAAAAAGTGGCCATGGACGTCGCGGCAGATACTTCGCGGGACGCATCACTGCGTGCCTGGGCGGTTGTCGCGTTGTCAGACCATGCCGACCAACATCAAGCTATTCTGGCAAAGCTGGCAGAAGATCCCGACGCGACCGTTCGCCAGGAAGCGGAGCGAACATTGCGTGTCGAAACCATCGCCGAGCCACTTCCACCGACCGACCTTGACGGTTGGCTGAAGCAAATCCAAGGAACGGCGGACGTCGAAGCTGGGAGCCGGACGTTCTTTTCCTCGAAGGGAGGCTATTGCGTTCGATGCCACCGATTCAACGGTAACGGAGCCGACGTGGGACCAGATCTGACCTTCATTGGCCAAAGGATCACCAAGAAACGGTTACTGGAATCGATCTTGCTACCTGGCAACGAGATTGCCCCGATGTATGTACCCAAAATCGTGCTGACCGACGATGGTCGCGTGCACGTGGGTTATCCTATCACGGTGGCAGGTATCAACGAACGACGGTTATTTGTTGACACCAGTGGCAAACAGTTCGAGCTCGATCCCACCACAATCGAAGAAGAACGAGACTCGCAGAAGTCGATCATGCCGGAAGGTTTTCAGCAAGTTCTAAGCCCAACCGAAATGCGAGACTTAATCGGCTTCTTACTGGCGACACCGGAATAAAACGTTCGCCAGCGGTAAGCAATTAATAGGCGTTCTTGTCGTTAAACAGCACAAAGACCGTCCGGAAGATGATCTGCAAGTCGAGCCATAAGCTCCAATTGCGGATGTACTCGTGATCGCATTGAACACGACGTTCCATCTTTTCCATCGTGTCGGTTTCGCCTCGCCAGCCACGAATTTGAGCGAGGCCCGTAATCCCTGGCTTCACCTTGTGACGCAGCATGTAGTGCTGGATCAACTTGCGATATTGTTCATTGTGCGCCGAAGCATGCGGTCGCGGTCCGACGATCGACATCGAACCGAAAAGCACATTGAAAAGCTGCGGTAACTCATCAATCGATGTCTTCCGAATGAAACCACCGATCGGCGTTAGTCGGCTGTCGTTCTTCTTCGCTTGCGTGACCGTAGCGCCATCTTCGCAGACGGTCATGCTGCGGAATTTCCAGACTAGGATCTCTTGACCATCGAGTCCGTAACGTCGCTGTTTGAAAAAGATTGGCCCTTTGGAAGTTAACTTGACTGCCAGGGCAACGATTGCCATAGGGATCGATAAAACCAGCAAGGCCAATATCGCCAGGAGGATATCGCTTCCGCGTTTCAAGATTCCGTCCACACCCAGCAATGGATTCTCGTACACACTAACGACCGGCAAGCCGCGGATATCGGACCAACGCGAATGCAGGATATCGAACACAAAGAAGTCGGGCACAATGTAGACCGATGCGGTCGTATCGCCCAGGTGATTCAAGACGTTACGGATTCGCGTTTCAGCCCGCATCGGGAACGTGATATAGATACGATGAATCTCGCCTCGTCGAGCTGCTTCGACCAGGTCGTTTAGGTTTCCGACGCAGGCACCTAGGTGGTCAGGAATTTCAGGCAACCGGGAACCAGGACGATCGTCAAAAAAGCCGATCACTTTCATCCCCAAATCGGATGTATCTTGGATGTTCTGTGCGAGTTGAATTCCGAGGTCGTTGACGCCGACGATCGCTACGCCCAACTGGTTCATCCCACTGGCAAGCATCCACCGAAGTATCGTCCGCAGGATCATTCGTGAAGTGGTCATCAACAAGGGAGTCGTCAAGAACCACGATAAAAGCGTGTAACGATTGAAGGGGTGATCGAAGTGGAAGAACGTGATGCCCAAGAAGAGCAGTGATAACGAGATGGTCCACGTCAGCGCACCGCAGGCGATTTCTCGTTCGGTAGAAACACCACGCCAGCTGCGGTATATCCCGGTGAACTCAGCGACAATGAAATAAATCGCCAGTACGGCAGCCACCGCCAAGCGATGATCCGTTTCGGTCTGTTCGCCTGCTCCCATCACTGCCAAGACCATGCCCATGATGATCGCGACGGCATCGATCACTCGGTACAGGCCATCGAGGATCGTGGACTTGTATTGAATGTTGCGAAGACGATCGGTCATATTGCTTGCCAGGAAATGCGCGCACGCGTTGTCAGAGAATTAAACCTGGCAAATATAGGTTAGCGGCCTTTCATCCGACGGCGACCGAACCAGAAACAGATCGCTTCGTTTGGATGCTATTGGACAGAACTAAGGGTCGTACCGGTTTTGCAGCGAAGCCCTTAAAGATCGATCGCCCCATCGAGGGGGAGATTCGGCGGAGGTGCTTTTTCGTTGTTGGATTCTGGTTCCTGTCGGCTCTTTTCAGCCCGTCGAAATAGCCGCTTGAGCAGCCCCTCTTTCGGAGCACCTTCACCCTCCTCCTCGGCATCCGCTTGCTTGTTCGAATCGCGGCGTTCACGAAGTTGATCGAGTAATCCACCTTCGCGATTGGCACTGTCCAAAAGTGATTTTGTGAGCCCCATGATCTGTTCGACATCAATCTCGCCATCTTCTCCACGAAGATCGAGTTCCAGTTCGTCATCCTGCAACATGTCTCGCAAGGTCGACTCCGCCGTGGCCATCAACGACGAACCAAATCGCTGACCGTCGATTCGCGGCTTATCCAGCGTTCCGACGATGGGGATCTCGATTGTTTTGCCGCGGAGCGACTCGATGATTGGATTGGGGGTCACTCCTTCGGGAAACTCCTTGCTGGCAGCCAGTGGAATCGGAACCTCAGCAATCAAGTCCAACGACTTGTCCAAACCTACGAACCCGTGAGTGCGTACACGGACATTGCCAACACCAAAGTCGAGCCCTTCGTGATAGATCCGTTTGTCGACCAGTTCAAACTGAATCGTGCAATCGGTAAAGACCTCGACCGACGGTCCCAGCCCCAGGAATTCCGTTATCTTCTGGACCAAAGGAGAACCGGTCAGATTGACTTCATGGATACTGAGCGTCCCCTTTCCAACCGAACTTTGACGATCGGCAAGCGGCACGCGAATATCCTTCAGCGAAAGAGAAACGTCTCCGTCCACTTTGGTGACGCCGGTCACCACCGGTGCGACGAACTTCAACAAGTCGTCGCACATCTCTTGCGTCAACTGTTGATGCTCCATCAGCGTGGCTTCCGGAATCAGGATAGACGGACCTTCTTCCTCGGTCTTGCCTGGACGCAGTTGGGCCAGGAAGGCGATTTTCTTAAAACCCCAAGGCTCGCCTTCCCCTGGCTTACGAACTTCTACCGAGGCATCAAACACGGATACATCGATCGTGCGACGCAGGGCAGTCTGCACCTTAGCTTCATCAAGCGAAGGAGGTGTTTCCTGACCTTGATCGAATAGATCAGACTGCTCGTTTGGCAACTGAACCACAATCGAGGGACGCTCGATTACGAGATTGCCCAGCTGCCGTGGCTGCGAAATGAGTTGGAACAAAGAGACGTCGTTCGTGATAACAGGGACGTCGACATCGTACTTCTTTTCGCGTTGAATGATTTGCAGGTTCTCGATCTTGGTCGAGCGAAACCAACCGACCGAAACGGAATCGACCGAGACGGCCACTTCTTTACCGTTGAAAAGATGGTGCAGCAGAAAGTCGCGGACCGGCCCGTAGGCAACGATCGAAGGTGCGGCAGCAACCAGCAGGATCACAAGGAGAAGGCATCCCCCAACGACGGCCATCAGCTTGCCCCAATGCTTTCGGATCAGATTCATGGGTGTGGCTCCGACGACAAAAAAAGGGGATCATCCCATTATCCGTGGAAATGCCTAAGCGGCAATCGTTTCCCGGATAATCGGCCTGATCCCCTCAATTTTTTTTAAGACAAGCCCAAAACCTGTCTTAATTTGTCTTTAGAGCACTGAGCTTAATGCGGCCAGGGCGGCATCGTAATTCGGTTCCTGGGTGACTTCTGGGCAAGTTTCGGCATACACGACCTTGCCTTCGCCATCCAACACGAACGTACCGCGAGCCAACAGCTTCAACTCATCGATCAACATGCCCCAATTGTTGCCGAAGCTGCGATCTTGGTAATCGCTGTACTGCTTGATATTGGTGATGTTTTCAGCACCACAGAAACGATTTTGAGCGAAGGGCAAGTCCAAGCTGACAGTCAGTGCGTTGATTTTGTCGCCCAGTTCGCCCAGTTTTTGGTTGAACGTCTTGGTCTGAATTTGGCAAACGCCTGTATCGAGCGATGGAACAACGCTGATGATGGTCGGCTTGCCTTTCAGATCTGCAGGCGTGATCGATGTCAGGCCTTCAGCACCGAACGCGTGCAACTTGAATTCGGGAGCGGCCTGACCGACTTTGACTTCTTCGCCAACCAAAGTCATTGGGTTGCCTTTGAACGTAATGGCTGCGGGGCGGCTCATGAAACTTCCTCTGCTATGAAATGGTGGAATTGGCAATCTCAAGATGCGCATTGTGACGCGCCGCCAGAGGACGTTAAAGAGGGTGCCGCAGGTCGAGTGGCTTCGTTCTCGACAAACCAGCTGCGGGGCTCGCGTTTATGAAGAGTTTGCACCAATCAGCTTCGAAATACGAAAAGACCACCCAGTTGCGAGCAAGGCGGTCTTCTTCGTTATCGAAATGGATCGCTGAGCGAGAATCTTCGGCCGTAGAGGTCGGCCCGATTAACGCCAGTCGACTTCCAGTTGATTTTCTACGTCATGAACACCATCGACTCGCAGCACGGCCTCTTGAGCCATCTGCTTGTGAAAGTAGCTGCCAACAATGCCCTTCAAAACAACCCGCCCGTCGGTACCTTCAACTTGAAGATTACGACCAGGAAAATGAGGGCTGCTGGAAAGTGCTTGGTGAACGGAACTGGCAAACGCGGAAACGTCGTGCATCACGGGTGCCTCACGGTAATGGGAGATCAGTGAATTCGGTAGGGTGCTATCACTGCTATCGGACTCTCCGTGAACGACCTGCACGAATTTGCGGGCCGCGAAGCCAATCCGACAGAAGAGCTGCCGGTTAGTCGGGTCGTGACGAATAGCTTGGCTCGTTGCTTGCGCGAATCCTGAAATCGTTCGGTTTTCGGATGCCGCATACTGTGATCGCGGCATCCTAAACGCCAAGGGCATTTAAGCAAACAAGCTTTTGGCCAGTTCTTCCGCCTTTTCGATGGCGGCTGGGATTTGCGAGGCGTCTTTACCGCCGGCTTGAGCCATATCGGGTCGACCACCACCAGAACCACCCACCAAAGCGGCCGGTTCTTTGACCCATTCGCCAGCCTTGAGTCCCTTGTCGGTCAACGACTTGCTGATGCCAGCCACAATGGTGACCTTACCCTCATCCGCCGCAGCAAATAGCATCACCGCAGACGAATCGGTGCTCTTACGGATCTGGTCGATCAGTTGTCGCATCAGGTTCGCATTCGCACCAGGAACTTCGGTGACAACAACCTTGACGTCGCCCACCGTAGCTGCCTTGGCCAATAGATCGTCACCGGACAGCGTGCCCGACTTTTCTCGCTCGGCCAATTGATGCTTCAGCTTCTCGATGTCGGTGAACAACGTTTCCACGCGCTGAGCACCATCGAATAGCGGTACATTCAGCTGGCGAGCAGCTTCCTTCAGCATCTCTTTGCGATGGAAGTAATCGACATCCGCGCCGCCAGAGCCTTTCTTGACCACAGGAGCTTCTGGAGCTTTGCCACTCCCATTGACCGCTTTCTTCAGGTCGCGGACGTATCCCACCAAACCCTTCACCGCTTCCGGCACATCAGTGACTTCGCACTTGAGGGCTTTCGCCATGTCGGTTAACGACTGATCGACCTTTGCGCGATATTCCTTTGCCTTCTCGCCGGTCAACGCGATGATACGACGGACGCCGGCAGAAACGCTTTCTTCGCTTATCACTTCGAAGGCCTGCACCTGTTTGGTGTTGGTCAGGTGCGTGCCACCGCACAGTTCGCGGCTGAAGTCGCCCATGGTGACCATCCGGACAGGGTCAGGATATTTTTCACCGAACAGCATCATCGCGCCCAGTTCACGAGCCTTTGCCAGTGGAACGGTCTCCCATTTCACGTCACCACCGCCGGTAATGTTGGCGTTTACGTCCGACTCAATTGTCGTCAACTGATCCAAGGCGATCGGCTCCATGTTGGTGAAGTCGAACCGCAGCAGATCGTCTTCCACCTTGGAACCTTGTTGTTGGGCGTGAGAACCAAGCGTCTTCTGCAGGGCATGATGCAGAATGTGCGTCGCGGAGTGCGCCCGTTTGATGGCTGCCCGACGCGAAGCCTCGACTTCCGCCGTTGCCGTGGCATCCGTTGTGATCGTTCCCTTGGCCAAGTAGCCGATATGCAGGAACAAGTCGCTGTCTTTCTGGGTATCGGTGACGATGAACTCAAAGTCGTCGGACATAATCTTGCCGACGTCGCCGATCTGCCCACCAGACTCGCCGTAGAATGGAGTCTGATCAAGCACGACAATCAGTTCTTGATCCTTGCCGGTCAGACTACAATCGTTGACTAGGCTGTCCTCGGTGTCCCCTTGGCCGCGGACAACGATCCCCTTGATGGTCACGTCTGTCGTTTCCGAGTCGTAGCCTACAAACTTGGTCGAGCGAACCGAATTCTTGAGCGACTCGATCGGACCAGTGCCGAACAACTCGACCTGAGCCCCCCCAGAGCGTTCGCCGAATTCCTCCATCGCCTTTTTGTAACCTGCCCAATCGAACGTGAAGCCATGCTCGATCGCGACTTGCTCAAACAGTTCTGGCGGGAAGCCATAGGTTTGATATAGTTCCGCCGCTTCGTCGCCGCTGACGACGGTGCGGTTGGACGAACGCATGCCCGAGAAGATCTTCTCGCTGCGGGCAATACCGTCGTCGAGCGAGTGGAGGAAGTTCTCTTCCTCACTCTTGATCACGCTCTTTACGCGGGTAACCGAGTCTTGTAGATCAGGATACGGCGTCTTCATCATCTCGACGATTTTGTCGACCAACTGGTACGCGAATGCATGATGCATGCCCATTTGGTGACCATCAAGCACCGCCCGACGAAGCAAACGACGGATGACATACTTTTCTTTGTTCGCACCGGGGTAAACGTTCTCGTGGACGGCCATCGTGCAGGCGCGGATGTGGTCGGTGATGCGACGAAGGCGACGCCCGTTATCCGTATCGGGATCGTACTTCACACTGCAAATCTCGCCGGCCGCTTCGACGATCGGACGCAAGATATCAATGTGATAATTCGTGCTGACACCTTGAAGGGTGGCCGCTGTCCGCTCCAGCCCCATCCCCGTGTCGATGTTCTTACTCGGCAGCGGCTCCAGGTTTTCAGGCGGCTCGCCGACTCGGTTGAACTGGGTGAACACCAAGTTCCAAATCTCGACCTTCTTGCCATCGGCAGGCGTGAAATAGATTTCGCTACACGGACCACAGACTCCGTCTGGACCTTGGCTTGGCGCGCTCGCTGGCCAGAAGTTTTCATCTTCGTCCAAACGTTCGATCCGGTTGAACGGTAGGCCGATCTTGTCGTGCCAGATGTTGGCCGCTTCGTCGTCGTCTTTGTAGACCGTGACGCTCAGTTGATCAGGGTTCATCCCGAGCCACTTCTTGTCGGTCAAAAACTCCCACGCCCAGTGGATTGCATCTTCCTTGAAGTAATCACCGAAGCTGAAGTTACCCAGCATCTCGAAGAAGGTGTGGTGATACGCAGTTCGGCCGACGTTGTCGATGTCACCAGTGCGCAAGCACTTCTGGCAAGTCGTTGCGCGGGTGAAGTCTAATTTCACGCGCCCCAAAAAGTGATCCTTGAACTGGTTCATCCCGGCCGGAGTAAAGAGCACGGAGGGATCCCATGTGGGAACCAGAACATCGCTCGGACGACGTGTGTGTCCTTTGGTCTCGAAAAAGCTGAGGTACTTCTCGCGGAGTTCGTCGGTTTTCATCAGGAAATTGTTTTCGTAGCCAGTTTTCGATATTCAGCCAAACGGAACCGCTCGACCGGAGGGCAGAGGTGCCTGTTCTCCCCCTCAAGCTTTGGGACACAAACCCTTAATGATAAGTTCTTTGCCAATCTGGGCAAAGGTGACTGGTCAGCCCGGTTTCACCTCGACGCTTACCTTGAGAAACGGGGTAAGAACAAAACAAGGCCGGCCATCTCCGGTAAGTGAGATAGCCGACCTCGGAACCCTGTTTTGATTGGTTCCGGCTTATAGTCCAATTAGCCGGAACCAGATGTCATCAAACGCCTTGCGATCGGATTAAAACTCTTCCGATTCGGGCATTTCTTCGTCGGCGTCATCTTCTGGGGCAATTGGTGCCACGATTGGTGCGACCGCTGCCATGACTTTTTGTTTGATTTCCTCGGTAATTTCCGGATTCTCAACCAGGAACATCCGAGCCTTCTCTTTACCTTGCCCCAACTGCATATCACCGTAACGGAACCAGGCCCCGCTACGAGCAACGATCTTGTAGTTCAGGCCCAGATCAAGCACGTCCCCTTCGTAACTGATGCCATCTTTATGCATCATGTCAAACTCAGCCACTCGGAACGGTGGAGCAACCTTGTTTTTGACAATCTTGGTCCGCACGCGTTGACCAACCACGTCTTCTCCGTCCTTCAGCTGCCCAATACGACGAACATCGACGCGGCACGAGCAGTAGAACTTCAAGGCGCGGCCGCCCGGCGTGGTCTCGGGGCTACCGAACATCACACCAACCTTTTCACGGATCTGATTGATGAAGATCACGCAGGTCTTCGACTTCGAGATCGCACCGGTCAGTTTTCGCATCGATTGACTCATCAGGCGAGCCTGCAAACCGACATGCGAATCACCGATTTCGCCATTGAGTTCCGCCTTAGGAACCAAGGCCGCCACCGAGTCGACCACGATCACATCGACCGCGTTGGACTTGACCAGCATTTCGGTAATCTGCATCGCTTCTTCACCACTCGACGGCTGGCTGACCAGCAACGTTTCCAGCTGAACTCCGAGCTTCTTAGCCCAGCTAGGGTCGAGTGCGTGCTCGGCGTCAACAAAAGCGGCAATACCGCCCGACTTCTGAGCCTCTGCCACGCAGTGCAGGGCCAGCGTCGTCTTACCGCTTGATTCTGGACCGAACATTTCGATGATACGACCGCGAGGGATACCTTTCCCCCCCAAGGCCAGATCGAGGGACAGAGAACCTGTCGAGATCCCCTCGATCACTTTGTAATCGTTGCCCAGGGGCATGATCGCCCCTTCTCCAAACGACTTTTCGATCTGCGAAAGGGTCGTTTTGAGGTTTGTATTCCCGGCAAACACGTCCTTCTTGGCATCCGCTGGTTTCGCGGACGATGCCTTGCTGGACGATTTTGCTTTCTTGGCTGCCATCTTACCGTTGCTCTTGGTTGCGACCGTGACCATTTTGTTGGGCTCCTTTATGCGGAATGACCGAAGGCACTGCAAGCGGCCCTGCGGATCAAAGTGCACAGATGAACAGTGTACAAATTTGCATCGGCAATGCAATCTTGTTTCTGATTTGTTTCTAGAAAAAATGATCGGCGAAGCGCGGGACACGTTAGGTCAGCGGCCTGGAAAAGAATTTCCGGAGCGTTTTCGCTATGACATAAACCACTGCTACATAAACAGTTGCAGCGGCCATATTTTTCATTCGCCACGACGAGGCGACGAGACTAACCGAGCCGTCCACGGCCAATCAGCGTGTATTTGGGGCCCGTGCGGTCGAGCTTGCTGGCGTAAATTCCGATCTCTTTGACGCTACATTCCCCCATTGGCAATTCCTCATTCTCTTCCAGCAGCGATCGGAGATCCGCCACCTTCGGGGTAAAACGTTTCAAACGACCGAGCGTCAAATGGGGGTGATACTTCTTCCGAGAGTCCGGAGGAAAGCCAATTGCGGCTAGACTTTCGGTCAGATCTTCCTGCAAGGCAATCAATTGCTCGGCTCCCTGCCCGGCCCCAATCCACAACGTGCGCGGATTTTCGGTATCAGGAAAGGCACCCGCCCCGGTCATTTCCAAATCGAAGGCCGTATGACGGGCAGCGACTTCGAGCGTCTCTTTCGAGATGTCGACCAGGTATTGGCTGGTAATATCGCCCAGGAAATTGGTTGTGATGTGTAGGTTTTCCGATTCCACCCACTTCACATCCGCACCTGCGGCCGAGAGCTTTTTGATCAGCTTCTCGGCCCGGCGTCGAACGTCCGTCGAGATCCGGACAGCCAGAAAACATCGAGTCGCTTCCATGGTGAAGGACTCTCCCTTGCAAGAGTTGCTTAGAACGACAACATCTGACGGTACTGACCGAGACGTTGGTCGATTTCTTCGCGAGTGATGCCCTTCATGCGGTCGAGGCTGAAGTCTTCCACGATGTAGCTCGCCACGACGGTTCCATACGCCATCGCTTCTTTCAGCGTCTTTGGCTCGAAATTGTTTTGCTGGGCCAAGTAGCCCATCATGCCGCCTGCGAAGCTATCGCCGGCGCCGGTCGGATCGACAACGTCTGGCGTTGGGAAGGCTGGCATGACGTACGATTCTCCCTTGGAGAAGAACATCGCGCCATGTTCACCCTTCTTCAGCACAACAAACTTAGGCCCAAATTCCAGGACCTTTTGGCCAGCGCGGACCAGATTTTCTTCTTCGGTCAGTAGTTTGGCTTCGCTATCGTTGAGCACCAGACCGTCGATGCGCTGCATCAATTTCTTCAGCTCATCTCGTTCAATCTCGATCCACAAGTCCATCGTGTCGGCAACCACCAACTGCGGACCCGTCATCTGCTCAAGGACCTTCAACTGAGTCGAGGGGGAACCGTTGGCCAGGAAGACGAACGGGCAACGTTTTGCTTCGTCAGACAAGTCTGGGCTGAAGTTTTCCAGCACGTTGAGATGAACTTCCAGCGTGTCGCGGTCGTTCATGTTCGAGTGGTACTTGCCGGTCCAACGGAAGGTCTTGCCGCCCTCTTGGATTTCGATCCCCGAGGTATCGATGCCACGATCAGTCAACAGCTTGGTGTGCTCTTCTTGCCAGTCATCGCCGACAACGCCCACCACCTGCACACCGCTGCTGAAGAAGCTGGCCGCATACGAGAAGTGCGTGGCGGAACCACCCAGGATGTTTTCTCGGACCTCAGTAGGGGTATGAATCGAATCGATGGCGATGGAACCGACGACCAGAAGTGACATGGGGAGGTCTCTCGTTTTAATCTAAGCGATGAAAATTCGTGGCCCGAGCGGAACGAAGTCCCGTCCGAGAATTGGGCAGATGGCCCTACTCAGGCCATAATGTGACTTACAAGAGGCCCATTATCTGGGAAATGGCGAGGACTGCAACGTGACGCATGAAACCAAATGCCTTAGGTTGTCATTTTCTTGCGGCGGCCGCCTGACGCCGTTTTCCTTCGTATTGCCGTTAAAGGTTCGACAAATTGGCTTTTCGCACACTCCTTTTCGCCGTTTTGCTTCTCACGAGCAGCCTGAATTCCCAGGGGCGCGCAGACGAGTCCAAGCGGTTTGTGGCGATGCTGGAAGACGACCGCGTGATCGAAGAGTCGATTCTCCGCAACTGGTATTCGGGAAACGCCATGCCGCAGCTTGCCGGGCACAGCCTTTTAGGTGGTGGCAATCCAATGCGGTGGATGATCGATCGCACGCTCGCTCCTGCTGAGATCCCCAGCAGCTACATCGAGTTCTATTCCGGCGACCGCTTGCCAGGACGAACGATCGCCCATCACGATGCGGCCGTCGAATACCAGGCCGACATGCCCGAGTACTTCGAGGTTGCTCCGAGCTTTCCCTTCAACCGCTCTGATTCCTCTTATCGCCAGGTGATTCGGGTACGGCGCGATTTCGTGCGGAAGATCGTCTGGCAGCAAGTACCGGCCCTGACCGACCGCCATGTCCCATCAACACTTTTTCTGACCAACGGCCGCGAGATTCAATTTCGAGCAATTCGATTCGATTCCGCGGGCGTCAACTTACTTGCCGGTCGAGAACGGATGTCGTTCGGCTTTCAAGAGCTTGCCGAACTGCATTTCGATCGTGAATCGTATTGGGACACGCATCTGAAAGAACTGGCGATCCTTTTCCCTGGCGGTACGGTCGAGTCTTCTGATCGGCAGCGACTCGTTCAGTGGGAAACGGCCGACGGCTTGGTGGCAACAACTAGTGTGCAGCGCATCGATGCCGAATCGCATGGCGACAACAATAATTCCGATCGCTGGTCACACGGCATTCAACCGGCATGGTCGTTGGATACCATCTGGGTCGCTTGCCGTTCCACATGGATGTGGCGTAGCTGGCATTTCGACACCGTTCCTTTGTTCCGCTTGCCGCTTACCGAGTCACGTGAAGGCGCCATGTTCTCGCGAGGTGGTTTTGCCGCACGTATCAATCGAGGTGTGTTGGGCGGAACGGCTGGCTCCGGCCAGCGTCCAGTGGGCTGGAGTTTGGGCGTTATGGCACCCAGCCGGCTTAGCTTTCCTCTGCCAGAATGGGCAGTTGGTTTCCAGACCAGCGTCGCAATCGATCAAGCCGCGCACGATCGCGGATGTATTCAGGGGGAGGTGCTATTTTCGTGGGAGGGTAAACCGAAATTTGCAAGTGAGACGCTGGTCGGTTCTTCGCAAGTCGCCAGCAGCGGAAACCTGCGGATCGATGACGTTCCCCAAAATGCGGAACTCATCCTTGCCGCCGATCCGGTCTACGAAGGGCGACCAGAAGGCGCCGACCCTTTCGACATTCGTGACATGACCAATTGGCTTGAGCCAAGCCTACTTCTCGATCAACAAACCTTGCGCGAGAAAATCCGAGCACGCACGACCGGAACAATTCTCGCCTGGCACGATTGGAAGCTGGAAAATGATTTAAGTCAGCTCCGGTTTGCCAACACGCTTCGTCGCGTTCAATACCCTTACGAGTCGCCCTCGTGGCGAACGACCGTCGCAGCGGTCGACGAACCGCTTCGCTTGACGATCAAGAAGAAGATCGCCCCAGAGACGAAGTACTTAGAAATCGTTACGGCGAAGTTTGAAGGGCCCGACCAACCCGAGATCAGCGTACGGATCAACGGTATACCTGTGATGACGGCTCCCTTGCAGAACACCAATTCCAACGATCACGTTCACTCGCCGCCTCCTTACCTCATCAACGTCACGCCGTTTGCTGGCTCAGAGGCAACCATCGAGGTCTCACAATCGGTGGCTCAAGGAGACCTTTCGATCGATTGGCGGGGGCTGCACTTTCGTGAGCAACCCTCATTTCTGTTGCCCGTTCTCGAAACGCCTACTCAGAATGATGTTAATAAGATGACAACGCTGGCAGGGGAACCTGGCAACGTTATTCTTCGTGACGACATCCGTCAGCTGAGTCGTCCACTGATTGAAACGCCCGATGGCGAATGGATTCAAATCGCCAACTTCGATTCACCCATCGAAATTCGTGAACGTCCTGAACCAGGCCAATTTCGCCAGCTGCGGTTTGCGGTTTCGAAAACGGGGAAAGGGCACGCTTTGATTCGCTTCCTACACGAAAACGAGGAAGACTCGCCGGCGATCTACGCAATCGGTACGCGGAACGCTGGTCAGGGTATCATCGAACTGAATCCCAGATCATTCGATAACAAAAAAGAAATCGACGAGAACTGGCAAGTCATCACGCCCGATTTGTATTCGAATTTTCGCGAACTTGACATCACCGGGATCGCCGTGAAATCGGTTGGCGAGTCGAGTTGTTTGTGGGACCAAATCTACTTCGCAGGTACGGCGTGGTACCTAGATCGCAATCTGTCGGTTAATCCAACGAACTCTAACTGGGACAACTGGCAGAAGCGATCGGAAGAACTTCTGCCCGGCCTCACCAAAGCGACACTTCAAGTTCATCGCCCTGGTAAGCCCGTTCGGCCTGCGGTGATGGTCGATCAAGGGAGCGGGATCCTGGCGATGTTGGGGGACGACGATTGGAAACCAGGAACCGAAATGGAAGTCACACGCCACGATGGAAAGACGTTTACCGCCAAACAATTGGGTAAAGACGAATCTTCACAGTTTGGCCTGCTGCAGATTGTTTCGATCGAACAGGATGGCGGCTGGCAACAATACAACTTATCAAGTCGCACGGAATTCGACTGGCAATACTCGCACCTGATTTTTCAGCCTGGGGAAGAACCAGGTCAGCTCGCATGGGATATTTGCCGACCACTTACCTACGACAAACGAGTCGTGATCGTGACCAAGCCTCATACGTTCACATGTGAGGTCGGAGCGATCGCGGTGGATCGCGATCATCAATTCAGCGGATTTGTGACCGAAGTCGCCCCCAACGGACAACCCGTCATTTCGATTGCCCGCCCCCTAGTTGAAAAGTGGCACGATCTGAAAAATCAGCAAAACTAGAAAAAAGGGACGTTTCTTGCTCGATTTGGCGACTGGTCAGGAATAAAAGGAACCTATCGAGGGGTCATGGCGGCAATTAACCTAAAGAGTGGGGACGTCTGACGTTCTCACTCTCTGTCCATCTTGCTTTTCAGTCGTTAAGTCTTGCCATGCACATGCGTCGGGCATTCACCCTGGTCGAATTGTTAGTTGTGATCGCCATCATTGGCGTGCTGATCGCGTTGCTTTTGCCTGCTGTTCAACAAGCACGTGAAGCGGCTCGTCGAATGCAGTGCACCAACGGCCAGAAACAACTCGTTCTGGCTATGCATAACTACGAGGGTACCTTTCGCGTCTATCCTACCGGTCGGCTGGGCTGCGACGGGGCATGTGCTCCGCAGAATGGGCCTGCGACGAGTGGCTTCGTCCTGCTGCTTCCCTTCCTGGAACAAGACAATTTATACCAGCAGTTTGCTCCGTACGGTCCTGACAACACGTTTCCCGAAAGCCTGCCAGAATCGGTCGTCAACACTCGGCCGGAAGCATTCGTCTGCCCAAGTTCCACCATGAAGCAGTCCTTCGAGATCAGTGGCAAAGACTGGGCGACGGCCTCGTATGCCTTCGTTTCGGGACATTACGGTCCTTCGGAGCAAACCGGTGCGAAGGTAAAGTGGGAGAACACTGGCATGTTTGTGTATCGAGATTCTTACGGAAATCGTGATGCCCTGGATGGTCTCTCGAACGTAATGTTCGTCGGCGAAGTCATCTCAGGTGATTTGACCAATCACCTTAATCGCTGGACGGTTGGTACACGCCATCTCGATTCACTTCGCACAACGGAAAACCCCTTGAACACGCCACCAGGGCAAGGGATTACGACCTCGCCGTATGGTGAAGCGTACAACGGGGCCTTTGGCAGCCGTCATCCTGGTGGTGCTAATTTTGGCTACGGCGATGGATCGGTTCACTTCCTATCCGAAACGATCAACCTCGACCTTTACAAACTGCTCAGCCAACGCGCGTCGGGCAAAGTGAAAGCAAGCCAGAACTGATTTTCTACGGCTTTGCCTTGTTGCTTGCTCCCAGCATTACCACCGAAGATCTCATGCTTTTGCCACGGCTTTTACTTCTCGTAATTCTTCTCATGGCCGCGATTGCTGGCGGATGCGGCGATGGACGCGAATATCCCGTGAAGGCCTCTGGTCAAGTATTTCTCAACGGTCAGCCACTCAAGTTTGAAGGGGACGGCTTCATCCAAGTTGTTCCCAAGAACAGTCGCGCAGCAACCGGACGCATTGACCCTCAAGATGGCTCATTCACCCTAACCACAAGCGTACCCGGCGATGGGGTCATGCCTGGAGAACACGCTGTTACCGTGAAAGTAATCGCCGCTGGCCGAGGTGGGAACGCGGTGGCACTTCTGCCAGAGGCTTACGCCAGTACCTCGTCAAGCGGCCTAACCGTGACGATTGACGGGCCAACGGACACACTTCGCATCGATTTGGAAGGCAAACTGAAGATGGCACCCAAGAAGCACAACAACTTGGCTGGCGACGATAGCGGACGCTAACAGTCTGTTGATTTTCTGCTTCGTTAGCGAGTAATTCAACAAGCTGCTAGGCCGGATCATATAACGGCTCGCAGGCTTCCAACCGGGAGCCGTTTTCGTCGGAGATGGCAATCTTCCAATCACCTCGCAAGCAAACACCGGCATGCGTGCCATCTTTCGCCAGCAGAAACAACTGTAAATCGAAGTTCGCTCGGCCACGATCATCTAGCTCGAATGGCGGTGCATGTTTCGCCGCTTGCTTTAACACCGCCATCCCGGCATCCCGAGGCGAGAGCCCCTGCCCCATCAGTTGAACGGCATGAAAACTGGAACAGTTCAGCAAATTCGCTTCGCCATGCCCGATACTGCCACACGTTCCATAGTCGTTATCGACGTAGAGCCCTGCCCCGAAGATCGGCGTGTCACCAACGCGCCCCTTCGTTTTGAAGCAGTGTCCACTGGTCGAGGTGCAACATGCCAAGTCTTTTTCCGCATCTTGCCCAGCGACATGAACCGTCCCCGCCGGATGGCGATACATCTCGCCCAAGATTTTGTGTAGCCGCCGATTCTCTTCCGTGTCGGCGGCTGGCAACCACTCGACGTTGGCTTGGTAGGTGCGTTTCCATAATCGCCACAACTTCCGTGACTTTTCCGAGAGCAAGTTTTCGGTCGTAAATCCTGCCGCTCGAGCGAATTCGTATGCTCCTTCCCCTTGCAACATCACGCGTCGCGACTGCTGCATGAGGCAAAGGGCAACTTGGGAGACATGGCGTACTTCGCGGAGCCCGATGATTGATCCGCCACGGTGCGTGCGTCCATCCATCACAGCGGCATCGAGGGTGACTTCACCATGCTCATCGGGAAGCCCGCCGTAACCAACGGTCACTTCATCTGGGTCGTCTTCCACAAGCTTCACGCCATCGACGATCGCTTCAAGCAAGTTCACGCTTTGTTGAATTTTTTCCCAAGCCAGGCGTGTCGCTTCCAGTCCATTGTGAGAGGCAATGAGTTTCATAGTTTTTTGTCGCTCGTGTCACGCTATAATTTAGGAGAACAAGAAATTATTCCCCCTGAGAGGCTACAACAGACGCGTGAGCGTCTACAAAGTCTGTCCGGAAATGCCATCGGGTCTTTTTCGATCCCCTGGCATGTGTCCTGCAAGGCGGTAGTTTGCGGCGAAACGAAGCCGCGGACTAATTAGGACACTGGGTCGTATTGTTATTGGAATGAACTGACAAATCGATCGGGTATCGCATCATTTGTCGATGCTTCCCCCTGGTTAGCCCTGTCGCTCGATCGATCTGCGCCTTGCCCCAACCACGTGCGTCTATGAGCCATCCGCCTGATCAATCCGATTCGCCGTCTCACTTGCGAATCGATGACGATTCTTCTCCGATCTCTCCGCAACAACGCTGGCTCCGAGTTCTCGGCGGCGTGTTCGCCGTTGCTGCCCTGATCTTCGCATTGCTGCCGTTCCTTATCGGGTTACCTAAAACGACAAATCAAGCCGTCACGTACGCGCTAGGATTGGTCATGGTCGCGTTAATCGACGCGGGCTTAAGTGCCATTCTGCTGACTTGGCGAAACGTAACCTGCAGCAAGCTCGGCAAGTGGGAGTTCACTGTCGAAGGATATCAGTCGTCTCTCTTCCGCAATCTGATCCTCGGCGGCGGAATGCAATGCGTGGCCATTCTTGCGTTGTGGCTTCCACTTCTAGCCGCGGACGAAGCGGACAACACGAATGTCAGCCTGGCGGTGTTCATGATCATGGCGGCCTTCAGCGCGCTTGCCAGCACACCGTGGTTGATTCAGTATTTCCTGAAGATCAAAGGGCATGATCTGGAAGTTTACGAAGAAGGGCTCATGATCGGTGGATTCTACCCATGTCGCTGGGAGCGAATCGTTGGCTATCACGTTTGGGAAGATGAATGCTCGTTCATCACCTTCGACATCCGCGGCCGAGCACCGTTCGAGGTCTTTCTTTCCCCGATCGACCAAAAGCTGTTATGCGAAACCCTGCAAGAGCACGTCGGGCCTCCCACGTCGCAAGGACGATCGTCCGATCTTCCGCACCACAATCGTCCCGGCCCGCCTGGGCAGCTATCGATCTTTCGCTAATGGTGGCTAGCCGACGCTGGCGATGAAGCACTTGAGGTATTCGCTCTCGAGGCAGGTCGCACTGACCGGGTGATCCGGCGCCGCACCGCGTTGTTCGAGAATGCGGAAATCGCGACCTGACTTCTGCGACACGCCGAGCAACATCATCTGAAATTCGTCACGACTAACGTTGCCGCTGCAACTGCATGTCACGAGAATTCCGCCCGGCCGCAACAACTGAGATGCGTGTCGATTGATGTGAAAGTAAGCTCGGAGTGCTTCATCGATCGTTCGCCGCGATTTGGTGAACTTAGGTGGATCGAGCACGATGGCATCGTACTGATCGCCAGCATCGACGCGGGCTTTCAAATAGTCGAAGCAGTCCGCCTTCTCAAACGAAACATTGGTCAGTTGGTTTCGTTCGGCATTACGTTCCGCGGCAGAAATCGCCGGCCCGCTTCCATCGACGCCATGGACATGCGCAGCACCACCATGCTTGGCGGCATTTAAACCAAATCCGCCACTGTAGCAGAACATGTCGAGCATTCTGGCCCCTGGAGGCAAATAACTGGCCGCCACGCGACGATTATCGCGTTGATCGAGATAGAACCCCGTTTTTTGCCCTTCGGAAAGCGCTACCTCATAGCGCAAATCGTTCTCGACAAGTTCGATCGGTTCGTCTGGCAATTCGCCGCTGACGAGCTTCGCTTCTATCTCCAAGCCTTCCAGCTTCAAAATGCCCGCTTCCCCACGCAGGGAAATGCTCTTCGGCTGCATCAGATCTTGCAGGATGGCCACGATCGAATCGATCCGCTTGTACATCCCGAGCGAGGTGATCTGAATCACCAAATGGCCAGCGAAGTATTCGACCACCAGACCGCTAAGTCCATCTGCCTCGCTATAGACAAGTCGGCAACCACTGTCTTCACGAATCATGCCGAGTTCGCGGCGCATTTGAATCGCTCGCTCAAGACGGCTTCGCCAGAACGCATCGTCCAACGTCGTCGCTTGATCCCACGAGTAAAGCCGCACGCGGAGGTGGCTGTTACGGTTGATCACACCGTACGCGATGAAGCGATCCTTATCGCTGATCAACTCGACCACGTCGCCATCTTCAACTTTGCCGTACACCTTATCGATACCGCTGTCGCGAACCCAAGGATGGCGGCCGAAGAAAGGCTGGGCTTTGCGTGGACGCAGCTTGACCTTCGGAAGCTTCGATGCTGGGGGATTCTCAACCGATTCGTCTGTCATCTTCTAATTAGGCTTCCGGGGAAAACGTTTCTTGGGCCAGCTTCAACGTGTTGTCCATACGACGCAAGCACGCTTCTTTACCGAGAATGGCCAGGCAATCGAACATACCAGGACCAACGGTCTTACCAGTCACGCTCAGTCGGACGCCATGGATGATGTCGCCGATCTTGATACCGGCTTCGTCGACGAACGAGTGCATTTCCTTGTCGAGGTGCTCGACCGTCCAGTCTTCGACCCCATCTAAGTGGTTGCGGAAGGTGGCCAGAATCGCTTGGGCTTCGGCGTCACCGAGTCGCTTCTTGAAGCCTTTCTCGTCCATCTCCATCTTGTCGTCAG
Organism: Blastopirellula marina; assembly: GCF_002967765.1. Taxonomy (NCBI): domain Bacteria; kingdom Pseudomonadati; phylum Planctomycetota; class Planctomycetia; order Pirellulales; family Pirellulaceae; genus Blastopirellula; species Blastopirellula marina. The sequence goes on from NZ_PUHY01000010.1 coordinate 1,149,691, forward strand.
CGACATAGAAGTAGTCGGCGTAGGAGATAATATCCCCCATGGTCTTCAAGCGATCGCCACACGCAGCAACGATCTTCTCAAGCTTCTCCATCTCGCCTTCTGCAGCAGGATCCGCAACCAGACCGGCCTTCTGGAGGTAAGGCATCATGCCGGCTGCCTTTTCGGCATTATTAAGGCCCTGCATGTGGCGATCTTGAAAGGCCCATAATTTCTTACAATCGAAGCTGGCGGGAGCTTTGGTCACGCGTTCGAGGCTGAAGTTTTCGATCATCTGCTCGACCGTGAAGTCTTCTGTCTTGTCGTCCAGCGACCATCCCAACAGCACTAGGTAATTCAGGATCGCTGAAGGCAGGTAACCGGTCGCCTCGTAGAAGTCGACGATCACCGGATTGAACGTTTCGGCCGAGGTGGTCATGCCCAGGTGCTTCGCGATTTCCTCGCCATGCTCGTTCAACCGTTTGAAGTCTTGGTTCTTCAGATACTTCTCAAGTTTACGTTTGCTCAATTTGTTCTTGCTGCCAGGCTCGGCCACGTACGGCAAGTGAGCGTATTCTGGTAGCTCGTAGCCCAATGACTGCGCGATGAAGATCTGTCGCGGCGTATTCGGCAAATGTTCCTCGGCGCGGATGACGTGCGAGATCTTGAAATCGTAGTCATCGACCACGCTGGCCAAGTGATACAAGCAAGAGCCATCGTTTCGCTGAATAACGTGATCGTTTTCCTTCGCCCACTCGAACGAGACATCACCGCGCACCAAGTCGGTGAACTGACAAACACCTTCGCGGGGCATTTTCATGCGGACAACGCACTTGCGTCCTTCCGCCTCGAACTTGGCACGTTCTTCCGGCGTGGTGGCCATCCAAGTTCGGCTGTACTGGAATGGTCGCTTCTCGGCCATTGCCAGGTCACGTTCGCGATTGACTTCTTCCGGCGTGGAATAGTCGTAATAGGCGAATTCATTATCGATCAATTGCTGAGCGGCTGCCTGGTAACGTTCTAAACGCTGCGATTGATAGTACGGTTCGTATGGTCCACCGATTTCCGCGCCTTCGTCCCAATCGATGCCCAACCAGCGGAAGCCATCCAGAATTGGCTGCAAGGCTTCTTCCACGTTCCGCTCTTGGTCGGTGTCGTCGATCCGGAGGATGAATTGTCCACCATGACGACGCGCGAACAGCCAGTTGAACAGTGCGGTGCGAACCCCACCTATGTGAAGATAACCAGTCGGACTGGGGGCGAAACGAGTGCGAACAGGTGCCATATGTCGATTCGGCCTGGCCCGTCGAAAGAGCCATGCCCGCCTTTGCAAAGGGATCGAAGTACGAGCGATGCCTCCCCCTTGTCCGGGTGGAGGCATCATGAACGATCTCTAAGCTTAGACGTTATCGAGGAAGCCCGTCAAAGGGGCGTCCCGTAATTAGGCGGCAGCCCGTCGTTTCAGCTTCTTCAGGCGACGACGTTCGGCCTTGCTCAGTTGGTGATCCGGTTTCGCTTCGAGACGTAGAATTTCCTCGTCTTCAGCCGAATTATCGCCATCGTCCTGCGGTGAAAGGTTCTTGCCGGTGATGGTAGGCACTTCCCGAACAGGTGCTGGCTTCGGAGGCGTTTCCTTTGCCGGAGTTGGCGCGGCCTTCGGACGGGTGGTGATTCGTGGTGTCATCGTGGTCCGTGATTCTTCACTTTCAGGCTTTTCAGTCGCGTCGCCATCGGCTTCGGCCTTGCTGCCCCACGAGAACCAACCCTTTTTCTTCACAGGCTCTTCCGCGTCGGTCTCCGCTTCCGGTTTAGAAGTCGCGCCGACCTTGGGCGTTTCTTCCGCGGTTTCGTTGTCATTCTTTCGGCCAAATCCGAACCACGATCGCTTCGGCTTCACTTCGGCCGCATCGTCCTCGATAGCCTCGTCGGTATCCGGCTTGCTGGCCGCTCGCTTCTTCGCGGCGATTGGCTTGGCCTCCTCCGCGTCTTCGGGTTCCTCGGGATCTTGCTTTCGACCAAACGAGAACCAACCACGTTTCGGTTGTGTCAGCTGCTCCTGCTCTTCCGCTTCCTTTTTACTGGTCCGCGAACGTGCGGCCGTTGGCTCGACCGATTCCTCCGTTTCGGACTCCTCGACCTTCTTACGTCCGAACGAGAACCAACCACGCCGCGGCTTCTCTTCGACCGACTCTTCTTCCTCTTCGGTCGATTCAGCGGCCTGCTTCTTGGCGACAGCACGCGACTTCTTCGGTGCGACCTTCTTCTTGGCTTCTGCCGGCGCTTCCAGAGTATCCTCTTCGTCTTCGGCAGCAATGCGAACCGTTCGCGAGATCAATCCTTGCGCATCGAGCCAGACATATCGCGAGTACTGCACCAAGCTGGCCAACAGCAAACCTACACCCAACAACTTGGCGGCGTGCAGCGTCAACTCTGCCGGTAGCGAACTTGGTAAAAGTACCAAATCCAATTGCAGCGTCAGTCCAGTTACAAGTAGCAAGCTACTTAGGATGGCAACTGCCAGCGTGCCGTAGCTCTCGCGCACTTCGATCATCGCTCGCAAGCCCATCGAACCGAAGCCAACACACCAGACAACGGCCCACCAGCCATCGGTCTGGCCGAAGAAACGAAGCTTGCTGGCGGTTTCCAAACCGCTGGCCACGTCTTGGCGGAAGTTGAGCATGCTATCTAAGCTGGCGAACAGCAACAGCCCTGCAAACCACAGCCAGCAATGATAGTAGCCGCGGTAATCATCCAAACGATGTCGGCGAATTCGATAAATCAGCACTGCCAGTAACGAACCGGCGAATAAGCTTCCGGCGGTGAGATAGGTAGCAAGGCTATCAACCCGAGTCAGATCAGCCCAGCGAATCACTCGTCCGAGATAATGATCGAGTGCCAGCACCCCAGCAACCACCATTACGATGGCCACATACATCAGCGTGACATGTACAACATAAATTGGCACAACATCAACGATGCGCACCCGTCGCTCGTCCACGGCTGACTTCGAGTAGCTGCGTGTAGACTGGCAACCTCCGTTCGAAGAATCTACGGAAGCTTGCCCCTTGCCTGAATCGCCTGCGCGATCATCCATCAATGCCCGGCGTCGACGTTCGTCGCGCAGGCCATTCCGCCTGAACTGCATTCTAGATTACCCATCCCTGGTGAAAATAAATGTCCACTTCCCTGTGGCATTCAAATCATCCGTACATAGGACATTTCGGCAATCGATCGTACCGATCTGAACGATTGCCGAGGTGATATTACGGACAAGCAGCCGGGCATCGATTAAAGCACGCAAAACTCGCAAAGTCGAATCGATTTGACAGCGAGGCTAGCAGCCAACAATGCGCAAGCCCTGTTAGCATTCCCAGCCGATTAGCTACCGGCGATGACCGGGTTGCTAAGGATACCCAGTTTCTCAATTTCCACTTCTACCACATCTCCCGGTTTGAGAAATACCGGTGGGTTGCGGGCCATGCCGACGCCGGGTGGTGTGCCGGTGTAAATCAAGTCGCCCGGCATCAACGTGCAGACTTGCGAGAGGTACGAAACCAGGTAGTCAATTCGGAAGATCAACTGCTTGGTCGACGAGTCCTGCATTGTCTCGCCGTTAACGCGACATTGAATTCGCAAATTGTGGGGGTCTTCAATTTCGTCAGCCGTAACCAATTCGGGACCGAGCGGAGCAAAGCTGTCGAACGACTTACCAAGCAACCACTGCTTGCCGGGCTTCCCCTTCTGCCAATCGCGTGCGGAAACATCGTGACCAACGGCATAGCCTGCTACGTGATTCATCGCTTCTGACTGAGGGATGTTTTTGCCAGCACGGCCAATGACGACGACTAGTTCGGCTTCGTAGTCGACTTCTTTGCTCACCGAAGGCAGCTCGATCGGCTGCTCGTTGGCTCTTAAGCAAGTGGGAAACTTATTGAACACGACCGGTTCGTCTCCCACGATCGCGCCGGTTTCCGCAGCGTGGTCGGCATAGTTCAAACCGATGCACAAAATCTTTTGCGGTTCCACGACAGGCGGAAGAAGCCGGAGCTTGGCTGGATCAAGCAGCTTGCCAGATTTCGCCGCGTCCGCGATGGCTTCGCGATGCATCGAAAGCATAGGTAGCAGCTGCTTCATCTGTGTAGGCAGCAAGGGATCGGCCTTGTGCAAGTCAACATAGCCGTCTTCCCGTGCGACTGCGGTTCGTGGGCCTGTTTCACTTTGATAGCTGATCAGACGCATGTCGGTCTTAACCTTTCTTCCTTCGGCAAAGCCGTTGCAAACCACAAGATAGATCTCACACTCAGAACTCAACTTATCGGAAAACTCGTACGTCGACAACGAGTCGCAACCGCAGTTGATCCTCGGCTACTCCCATCAGGGAACCGACCAAATGAAATAAATCTCGCTTCTTTGTGCTGGCCAATTTGCGACGCTACTGATTTCGACGTACCTTTCAGCGCTAACCAGACTCAAATATCCTATGTAAATCTAGAACGGCAAAGCAATTCCATGTCCATGGAACCGACCTCGAAGCCCGGCGAGATCCAGCCATCTGAAGGTTCTTTGCAACCAACAGACAGCCAGATTCACGCAATTTCGAATCTCATCGCATGGGCCGACGAGCCAGAATACCCGGGCCAAGTTGACCAAGAGTTCGACGATTCGGACAACCAACTCATTCAAGTCAGTCTCGGCATTGCTTCTGGACTGTTCTACGCACTGCAAGCCAAGCATTTCCCCACCGCTTCTCACTCGCTGCGCGTGGCCAAGATGTGCTCGCGTTGGGCAACCGACCTCGAGCTTGAACCTTTCCAACGCGATCAACTAGAAGTCGCCGCTCTCCTGCACGATATCGGCAAGATGGGTGTGCCGGACTATGTGCTGACCTGCCCTGGCAAGCTGCCAGCCGAAGAGCAGACCTTGATGGACCGCAGTAAGGAGATCGGGCTCGAGATTCTATCAGCCTGTTGCGATGGCGAAGAAATCATCGACCTGATCCGTTACAACTTCGCCTGGTACGACGGCAGCCGCGGCAATTGCGACCGAAAAAAAGATAGTCTTCCGATCGAAGCACGCATGTTGGCGATCGCCGATGCGTATGACTCGATGACCGTTGATCAGATCTTTCGCCGCGCCCGCTCGAAAGATCGTGCCATGGCCGAACTGGTGTCTTTTGCAGGAACCCAATTCGATCCCGAACTAGTCGGTCATTTTTGCGAGCTACAGTCCCGTAACCAGTCCGCAGAGAACGGAGCGACGCGGCATTGGCTGCGTGTCCTTTCCCCGGACGAAGCAAACAAGCATTGGCGATTGAACCAAGCCGGCGTCAATCTCTCGCGACTGCGGGCAACGTCGGCATATCAAGATAGTCTCGTTCGCCACATTCATGATGCCGTGATCTACCTGGATCTGAACCTGGCCATCGTCGGTTGGAATCAGGCCGCCGAACGACTGACTGGCATCAACCGCGAGACCGTCGAAGGGCATCAATGGACGTCCGAACTGCTAGGTCTCGCCGATCAGCAGGGCCGTAGCTTATCGCAGAAATCGGACCCGGTTCGCCAGGCAATAATGGGCGGTGCACAATCGATGACTCGCCTTTCGATTCGCAACGCCGACAACAAATTCGTCACGGTTGCTGCCCATGTGGTACCTGTGATTGGTGAGGATGGCAAGGCAATAGGTGCCACCATTCAACTGCACGACACCTCAGGCATGGAATCGCTGGAGGAACAAATCGAATCGCTCCATTACCGCGCGACGCGCGACCCGCTCACAGGCCTCGTGAATCGAGCCGAGATGGATCGTTCGTTGGCTGAAATGGTCGATCGTCACGCGACCTTAAATAAGGCCTGCAGCGTCATCATCTGCGATATCGACTTCTTCAAGAAGATCAACGATACCTATGGACATCCTGCCGGCGACGAGGCGTTGATCGTCTTCGCAAAGCTCCTGGAAACACATGCTCGCTCAGCCGACGTGACGGCTCGTTACGGCGGCGAAGAATTTGTCATCCTTTGTCCAAACTGCGATGGCCAGTCTGCCTCCAGCTTGGCCGAAGCGATCCGCGCCGAACTTGCCGCAATCCCACTTTCCGCACTGGGTGGCAAAAGCATGACCGCCAGCTTCGGCGTGACGGAACTGCAACGAGGTGATACGGCTGACACGATCTTGAATCGCGCTGATCGGGCCCTGCTTCAATCGAAGGAAATGGGACGCAATATCGTCACGCAGATCGGCGGTGGCTTGTCGGAACCTGTTATTGGGGACCGACGTCATTGGTGGCATCGCATGTTCATGTCGATCGAACCTGAAGTCCTTTTGAAGCGGGCGATGAAGACGCGCGTTCCATTGAACCTAGCGGTCGAGAAGATCCGTGGTTTCGTCGCCGATCATCGAGCGGCCGTCTCCGAGGTCAAAGAAGACTCGATCAAGATGGTCATCGACGGCGAATCGCTGCCGATGCAGCGTCGTAGTTCCGATCGCGCCGTTCCGCTGATCCTCGACTTACAGTTCAGCCCGATTACGGCCGAAAACGGCAGCCAACACACTAAGGTTCAAATCTCGATCTCACCGCGTCGCAATCGTGATCGACGTAAACGAGATGCGATCGAACGAGCAAGACACATCCTGCAGAGTTTGCAGTCCTACCTCGTGGCATATGAATTCGTCGACACCACGGTGGCAACCATCGACGAAGGGACCTCATGGTGGAGTCGCATCTGGGGCCGCTCGAAATCGGGCGAGTCACGTTAGCATAAAAAAAGGCCTGCGATTGCAGGCCTTTTTCATTTCGCTTAACCGATGAGCTTTCGTAGTTCGTCGGTCAGATCGTCCGCTTTCACTCGCCACTGATCGAGCGAGTCGCGATGACGAATCGTAACCGTTTGATCCTGCATACTCTCGCCGTCGACGGTAATGCAGAACGGCGTTCCCGCTTCATCTTGCCGACGATAGCGACGACCAACGGCACCCTTCTCGTCGTAGAAAACGTTCCAGCTCTTCTTGAGCGTCCGGTAAATGTCCTGAGCCATTTCCGGCATGCCGTCCTTCTTCACCAATGGGAAGATGGCCGCTTTGATCGGAGCAATGCGCGGATGCAACTTCATCACCGTGCGCGTCTGCATCTTGCCCTTATCGTCGGGAGCTTCGTCTTCGGTAAACGCTTCACACAAAAATGCCAGCGTTGCGCGGTCGGCACCTGCGGATGGTTCGATCACGTGCGGAACGAAACGTTCGCCGCTGATGTCATCACGGTACGACAAGTCCTTGCCGCTACCACGATGCTTTGGCTTTCCTTCTTCGTTCAGCTCGACCGTCATTGGATTAGTCGAAGGATCGAGCTTGCCTTCCATGTGGCTCCGCAGGTCGAAGTCACCACGGTGGGCAATCCCTTCCAACTCGCCATACTCCCCTTCCGGCAGGAATGGGAAGGCATATTCAATATCAGCCGTTCCGATCGAATAGTGAGCCAACTCTTCCGGCGTGTGCTCCCGCAAAATGAGCTTTCTCTTGTCTAAGCCCATATCCTGATACCACTGGAAGCGACGTTCACGCCAGTATGTATACCACTCCGGCGACGAAGCTGGATGGCAGAAGAACTCGATCTCCATCTGCTCGAATTCTCGCGAGCGGAAGGTGAAGTTACGTGGCGTGATCTCGTTGCGGAAGCTTTTGCCGACCTGGGCGATCCCGAAAGGAACCCGTACGCGGCTGCTGTCGACCACGTTCTTGAAGTTCACGAAGATACCCTGAGCCGTTTCGGGACGCAGAAAGGCCGTATCCGCTTCTCCACCGAGGGCGCCAATCGTTGTCTTGAACATCAGATTGAATTCGCGCGGCGCGGTCAGCGTGCCCGGTGTCTTCGCGTCGGGGCCGAGCACTTGCTCGAAGTCGTCAACCGTTGTCAACGAAACGAGCGGTCCATCCCACTTCAGTTCGTCTGCATTCTTGGAACGCATGCCGAAGAACTTGAGGGCCTGACGCTCGATGTCCGCTTCGGGCGATTCCGAATCAGAACCAGCCGTAGCGAAGATCTTCTTCCCTTTAGCTTCGACCCAACGACCTTGGATCTGATCGTGTCGGTAACGTTTCTTCGACTCACGGCAGTCGACCATGTAGTCGTGGAACAGATCATAGTGGCCCGAGCACTTCCAGACTTGAGGGTGCATGATGATTGTGCAGTCGAGCCCTGTCATTTCGTACGGGCTCGGTGCCCCAGGGAGCTGCGCAATGTCGTCGTGCCCTGTGACCATATCTCGCCACCAGGCATCCTTGATGTTTCGTTTCAGCTCGACGCCCAACGGGCCGTAGTCCCAAAATCCGTTGATTCCTCCATAGATTTCGGATGACTGAAACATGAAACCTCGTCGTTTGCACAACGAGACAAGCTTTTCCATTTCCATGGCGTCGATTCTGCTTGTGTTTGATGGTTGGCGTAAGTCGTTAAGCGGTAAACCACTTAGTGTACCGCAGGGGGCCGATCGGCGTCTACGTGGGTCGAAACCCCAAAAATCTCGTATAACGACGCACTTTCCCTTAGAATTCGGACAGAAATCGCACGAATTGGTTCATAAAGCTCAAACATGTCAGACGAGCCCGTCAATCCGTTTCAGTCTCCATCGATCGAGGCGAATCATTCCGAACCGCCACCGGTTCCACTGCGCAGCACTACCGAATCGTTCGATGCGAACGAGCTCGCCTTGGTGCAGCCGGTGCCTCCTCCCTGGAATGGACGGGTGCTGACAAAGTGGCATTTTCTTTGGGCCCATCTCAGTCGTTATTGGATTTACCTGCTACCGACCGCTTTTTTGCTCTATATCGCCTCCCCAGTACTCTCGGCTTGGCGAGCTTCCGTCTTCATGCTGGTTACCTTGGTGGCCCTGCTGTTGGTGTGGGGACTATTCATGTTCAGTTCGAACTTGATGGTGCCGTTTTGGTTTGAAGACCGGTACCTCACTCGCAAGATGCAGCGGGAAGTCCGCGCCCGTCCTGATACGTACATATCGGCACCGAACTCAGTTGGCTGCCAATTCGTCGCTTGTATTCCGCCAGAGAATTGGAAACGACCGCGACCACAACTTGCGTCCGATGTGGCCATGATGAAAATCGATACCTACGCGTCGACGATCTACTTAGAGGGTGATGAATACCGTTACCGCATCCCAGCGGCCAGTCTTACGAACTGCAGCGTACTCCAAGTTACTAAGGGCTGGACCGAGATCTGGCTGCTGCGTTTGAACTTTCATTCAACAACCGGACCTCAAGAGTTGTTCCTGCGAATTGGTGATGCCGACGCCTTCAACAGCCCCACCAACAGCGGTCGAAAACGGAACGCGGAAAAGTATTGGACTCGAATTGTCTTGCTGCAGCGGCAGCGTAGCCAAGCCGTGTCTTCCGATACGAGTGACGGTGACGCATGAGCACGGAAGAGTTCAATCCATTTGCTTCCCCCACGGCTGACATTTCGCCGACCAAATCTCCTGAAAAGGACGAGCTTTATCCTCTCGTTCCCACAACCAAGGCCACGATATCGGAAGTCCCGCCTCCCTTTCGGGGCAAAGCTCGACCGCTGCTTCAGCGTTTCTTACGAAACGCGAGTGAGGGCATCGTCCGGCTAACGTTCGCCCTCCCCTTTCTGCTGATGTATCTCGTGGTTCCGCAACTCGCTTCGCCCCAGTTCGTGATCGGAGTGGTGGTGGGACTTCCTTTTCTGTGGTTCTTGTCGAAGCTGGAGAAAGCCACCAACGGACAGCGTTGGTGGGAACCTCGAATGATCGAACAAATCGTACTGCGCGATGACGCTTTGTTTTCGGTTAACGATACACCGTACGAACTGATTTATTTGACAACCGGCGAACCGATAAAGCGGCGTTCGTTTCAGCTATTTACGAAGGTGGCCGAGATCAAAGAGGTGGCGTTCATTCGCTTCGACAAATCGAACGGCGAAGTGTTGATCGAGGGAGACCTGACGCGATATCGAATCCCCAAGGGGAGTCTGTGGAACGTGGACGTGAAACAGATCTACTTCAATTCGAGCGAGCGTTCCGTTGTGCGCATGGTCATGGACACGGAGAATGGTCCTACCACGATCAACATATTGTCAACCGACAACGCAACCTGGCGTGATCTCGTCCGACTCGACACATCCCTAAAGAGCCGCGCCCTAGGCTTGATTGCCAAGATTTACGAAATCAACAACGGTTTGACGACGCCGGAAGTGTGAGCCGTCCGGCGTGCGAATCCAGAAACTTCGGCGTTTGCCACCGCTTTGACTAAACGAGCAAATCGTTCCAAGGACCAGTGATCGCGAAGGTGATCCCCGGCGTCTGGATGTTGGCGAACAACCACTTTCCGTCAGGGCTGAAGGTAGAACCAGCCCACTCCTTGTCGACAAACGAACCGGTGAGTCCGTTGATTTCACCTCGCAAGACAATGTTGTTCTCAGCGAATGTGTTCAAGCGGCCATCTTTGGTAAGCGTCAACATACGTTGCGGCAGTGGATCCTCGCCGGCGTAGTCGTTGTCTTCGCACAAAATCAAACCACCCTGGGGGCTCACGCACAGGTTATCTGGCATGTTCAGCGTACGTTTGCTGCGCGATTCGTATAGCAGCGTGACCGTTTCTTGACGAGGATCGTACTGCCAGATCTGACCTGCCTTGGCCGCACCGCCGTCGGTCGCATCGAAGTAAATCAGCCCGTTGCCGTACCAGCAACCTTCCAATCGCGAGAAGGTCGAACCACCCAGCTTCTTACCTTGCTCGTAGACCGTTTCCACCTTGGCAGTCGGATCGCTCGACTCGAGCGTTGGGTTGGCGATTCGGTGCCAGCGAACTGGGAAGCTGGATCCATCGTGGAAACCACCTTGCAGGTCGGCCTGGCCGACGACTTCCGCGATTTCCAAGGTTCCACCGGCGGCCAACTTGCCTGGCGTGTTAGGACGGAAGCGGTAGAAACCAGCTTCGCCGGCATCTTCGGTCAGGTAGACGTAGCCTGACTCGCGATCAATGGCGACCGCCTCGTGGACGAAGCGTCCCATCTCTTTGATCGGTTCGGCGGAAGCCGTTCCTTCTGCGGGAACCTCGAATACCCAACCGTGTGTCTGGCCAAACTTGGCGACATCGTTGCCATCCTTCTGGTCGACAACCGTTTCTTCACAGGTCAGCCAGCTTCCCCATGGAGTGACACCACCGGCACAATTGCGGACCGTTCCCGAGATCGCACCGTAGCTTTCAATCCAGCGATCAAGCTTGGTATCGAAGATCAGCTGCGTGCAGCCACCGGTTGCCATGTCGTCGTAAGGACGGCCCTCTTTGAACTGGAAAGGAGTACCGACGTTGCTGGTTTCGTGGTTACGCGTCAGCATCAACAGGTTGCCCGACTTGGCAACCACGCCCATCCCGTCGTGCATGGGGGGGGTCGGCTGACCGTCGTTCATTTCGTCGCCAGTCCATCCGTACGAGATGTAGCGAAACCCTTCCGGCAGTTTCAGTAGCGGCAAGCCTGTCGTCTCGTCCAAAACCGGAGCCAACGGCATCGATTGCTTGACCTTCTCGCCCAACGCGGTGCGAGCGCCCAACGTGGATAATGCCCCACCGACGGCGAAAGCTCCGAAAACGGAAAAGGTATCGCTCAGGAACTCACGACGTGATTTAGAGGCAGCCATAGGACGAATCAGGTTGTTTGTAGGGATGGATGTCGATTTCAGAAGTTTCGAAACTTACCGAATCAGCCCAGGAAGTGACAAGGGACTTAATCATTTCTTAATGGAGTTTTCCTCTTTACTTACGCAGTTGGCACACTGAACTTCAGTCCAACGATGGAAACTGCCAGTAAAGCGAGGAAAAACAACCGCCAGAGCGACACTGGCTCATTGAGAAGGGTCATCCCCAAGAGAGCTGTGCCCGCGGCCCCGATGCCAACCCAGACGGCATAGGCCGTCCCGATGGGCAGTTCTTTGGTTGCCATAGACAGCAAATACATGCTCGCCGCGAGCGTTACCAGGGTAAGAGCGGTTGGCCAGGGCTTGGTAAAACCATGGGTGTACTTCAAGCCAACGGCCCAGACAACTTCTAACGAGCCTGCCAATAACAAGATCCACCACGACATAAGACAATACTCCCACCACACGAGGTTAAACACTTCGTGCGTCGTCTTGTCCTAACCGGGTACGGCGCGTCTCGTCCGGGGCCTAACAATGGCCGATGCGAGGAATTGTAATTCGAGTCACGGGGTAATCAACGCCCCTCGCAAAAACGTGGCGGTATTCCGCATTTACTGGGGTACGGCCATAGGCTTTGCCCCACGATTCACCACTCTAAGAGGCTAGAAGTTCGGCGTGGGAGGCCGATAGTGAGACAACTCGATTCCACCGAACCAGTCAATCGTTTGCTTCAGCCCTTCGCGCAGTTGCGTGGTGGGCTCCCAATTCAGATGTTTACGAGCCAACGTGATGTCGGGCTGACGTTGTTTTGGATCGTCGGCCGGCAAATCGGTATAGATAATCTTCGACTTCGAACCCGTCATTTCCACGACGATCTCAGCGAGCTGCTTGATCGTGAACTCGTTGGGATTGCCGATATTGATTGGGCCAATCTGGTCGGATGCCATCAGCTTGATAATCCCATCTACCAAATCGTCGCGATAACAAAACGACCGCGTTTGCGATCCATCGCCATAGATAGTGATTGGCTCGCCGGTAAAGGCCTGACGAATGAAGTTCGAGATCACACGACCGTCGTACGGGTGCATCCGTGGACCGTAAGTATTAAAGATCCGCACGATCCGCACCGGCACTTTGTTCATCCGGTGGTAATCCATGCATAATGTTTCGGCCGCACGCTTTCCTTCGTCGTAACATGCTCGCGGGCCCAAGGTGTTCACGCTACCACGATACGTTTCAGGCTGCGGATGCACTTCCGGATCGCCGTAGATTTCGCTGGTCGAGGCAAACAAATAACGAGCCCGACAACGCTTGGCCATCCCTAACAGATTGATCGATCCCATCACCGATGTTTTCATCGTCTTGATAGGATTGTACTGATAATGTCCCGGAGCGGCGGGACAGGCCATGTTGTAGATCTCGTCCACTTCAAGATAAAGCGGATGGATAATATCGTGCCGGATGATCTCGAAGTTCGGATGCGACAGCAAATGCGTCACATTCGACTTCTGACTGGTGAAGAAATTGTCGACACAAATGACGTCGTGCCCCTGCTCCACCAGCTTCTCGCAAATTCGCGATCCCAAGAATCCGGCTCCGCCGGCGACCATAATGCGTTTAATCTGAGGCATCGATTTCCATTGACCCTAAACGTTGTGTTGTTGCCACCGACTAAGCTTAGCCGCACTCTAACGAACGACGACCGATCGAGAAATAACTGAAGCCGGTCTTTTCCATATCTTCGAGATCGAACAAGTTACGACCATCGAATATGACCTTTTCCTTCATCTTGGTCTTCAACTGGGCGAAGTCGGGCGTGCGGTATTCATTCCATTCGGTATTGATTGCCAGGCAATCCACCCCTTCCACCGCGTCCATGACGTTTTCGCAATACTTGTGAATCTTGTCGCCAAACATGGCCTGCACGTTTTCCATTGCTTCTGGATCGTGCACCAAGATCTTAGCTTCTTTTTCAACTAAGTATTGAAGCAAGTCGAGGGCTGGGGCCTCGCGGATATCGTCCGTCTTGGGCTTAAATGCCAATCCCCAAATGCCAAACGTCTTGCCTGCGATCTTGCCACCGTAATAGGCGTCAATCTTCCGAACTAGTGATGCGCGTTGGTGCACATTAACATCGTCCACGGCACGCATGATTCGAGGTTCCAAGTCAAGTGTTTCCGACAACGAGGTCAACGCCCGAACATCCTTCGGGAAACAGCTTCCACCATAACCCAATCCAGGAAATAAGAACTGGAAGCCAATCCGCTGATCGTGCCCCATTCCGACGCGGACGTCGTTGATGTCGGCACCAACTTTCTCGCTCAGATTAGCGATTTCGTTGATGAAGCTGATCTTCGTGGCCAGCATCGCGTTAGCTGCGTACTTCGTCAGTTCCGAGCTTTCAGGACTCATGAACAAAATCGGCTTCGCGGTCCGCAAAAGCGGAGCGTGCAGCTGACGAAGCATGTCTTCAGATTTCTTGTTTCGCACGCCGCAAACAACGCGGTCAGGGTACATGAAGTCATCGATGGCCGAACCTTCCTTGAGGAATTCCGGATTACTGGCCACGTTGCATTCGCGTCCGGTCAGTTCCTTTAGTTGGCTGAAGACCTTGGCATTCGTGCCGACCGGAACCGTGCTTTTGACGACGACCAGGGCGTCTTCTTTGAGGTGCGGTGCGATGTCTTCAACCACTTTCCACACTGCGGAAAGATCGGCGGCACCCGTATCGGATTGGGGCGTGCCGACGGCGATGTACACGACATCCGCTTCAGGAACCGCTTCAGATGCCTTCGTGGTGAACTTGAGTCGGCCTTCCTCGTAGTTTCGCAGAACCAGTTCGGAAAGACCTGGCTCGTAGATCGGGATGATGCCCTTCTTGAGACCGTCAACTTTTGCCTGGTTTACATCGATGCATGTAACATCATTGCCTAAGTCGGAGAAACAAGTTCCCGTTACCAGTCCTACGTATCCGGTACCAATGACTGACAGCTTCATCTAACTCTTCCTACTGGTGTGGACCCGACAGTTAAGACTGGTATTGTAGTCGAAGTCTCCCGGGAACAAAGTCGGCAAACCAACTATTCGGATGGGAAAAATGCGGTTCATTCGCTCTTCCCCGCAGTCAAGTCGCATACGTCCTGATAGAGTGTATAGTCAATTCCCAACAAAAACGGCGAGAAACACTCGCCAGTACACCTCATCCTAGCTCCCCACGTAACACCGCCATGAAGAATCGCGTCGTCCTTTGGTCGGTTACCGCCTCTCTAGCCGGTTTTCTCTTTGGATTCGATACCGTCGTCATATCCGGAGCAGAGAAAACGATCCAAGGTCTGTGGGATCTCAACAAGTTCCAGCACGGTTTGGCAATGAGTGCCGCCTTGTGGGGAACCGTGGTGGGGGCAGGCATCGGTGGCATTCCGACTGATGCCTTTGGCCGACGGAAGACGCTCCTTTCCATCGGAATCTTGTACTTTGTCTCAGCCGTCTGGTCTGGCCTGGCGACTGATGACATCTCGTTCATGATTGCGCGGTTCATTGGCGGCGTGGGGGTTGGTATCTCGACCGTAGCTTCGCCACTTTATATCTCCGAGATCTCCCCTCCAGGCAGCCGCGGAAAGCTGGCGGGGATGTTTCAGTTCAATATTGTGTTCGGCATCTTGGTAGCGTTGCTATCGAATTACATGATTGCTCGTATCTTGCCCGATGGCCCAAATGGTGAACCCTCAGCCGCTTGGCGATGGATGCTAGGAATCGAAGCGATTCCGGCCCTGATTTATTCGCTGATGTGCTTCACCCTGCCTGAAAGTCCTCGCTGGCTGATTGCCGAAAAGGGAGATCGCGCCGCCGGCTTGGCTGTGCTGAAGCAAGTCATGCCCGATCAATCCTCGGAGGAAGTCGAACAGCTTGCCAACGAGATCGAAGTCGCCTCGAAGCAGACGACCGTAGCGCGCCGGTTCTGGCACACCAAGCTGATGGTACCGATCATGCTGGCGTTCTTGATCGCCTTCTTCAATCAACTTTCTGGCATCAACGCGATCCTCTATTTCGCGCCTCGCATCTTCGAGCTAACCGGTCTAGGAAAAGAAGCTGCCTTACTGCAATCGGTTGGGCTCGGGGTTACGAACTTAATATTCACGTTCGTGGGGCTGGCATTGATCGATCGCTTTGGGCGCAAGACCCTCATGCTGATCGGTTCGTTCGGCTACATCGCGTCGCTGGGGTTATGTTCGTGGGCATTTCATACCGAGCATTTCTCGATTGTTCCGGCATGCATCTTCGCGTTTATCGCTGCCCATGCCGTTGGTCAGGGGGCAGTGATTTGGGTATTCATTTCCGAGATCTTCCCCAATCGTTATCGTGCCAAGGGGCAAGCACTCGGTAGTGAAACCCACTGGATCTTCGCAGCAACACTTACCCTGGTATTCCCTTACGCGGTCGAGACCTTCCAGGCGACCTATATCTTTGGCTTCTTCTGCTTCATGATGGTGCTGCAACTGGTGTGGGTGATCTTTATGATGCCAGAAACCAAAGGTGTGCCACTGGAAGAAATCGAACGGAAACTCGGCATTCACGAATGACCTGCATGCGGCGCGAGCGTGTGCCGCTCGAGCAGTTGTTCCAGCCGCTTCACATGCACTGGCGGCTCCGCAGCATCGCAATGATTGGGAAGAATACCCGCCGGTTTCAGGGCCAACGCTTTGAGGGCACTCGGCCGAATCTGCAAGGGATTCGCATTCAAGATATTCAGCGGAAACTGCGCGCGACTGCCGTAGCTGACAAACAAATCGCCGGAGAATAGTAATCGTTCCTGTTTCCACCAGAACCCCATGTGCCCGGCGGTATGCCCAGGTAAGTGGACCGCCGTGAGCCCATTGGCAACGTCCAACACGTCGCCGTCCGCCAGCCAATGGTCCGGCGTAAAACGGCGAAATGCGAGCAGCGGCCGGCCAACGGCCTCTAGCCAGCCTGTGATGCGTGTCTTACCGGTGTACTTGGCTTTCCCAACATAGTAATCCGCATCGAGACGCGGCGCAGCGATCCAGGCGTGATACTTCTTTGCCAGGTAGTTCACGTTCAAAATGTGGTCGAGATGCCCATGCGTCACCACGATCCCCTGAATTGGTTCGTCCTGCCATCCGGAGCGACGCAGCGCCCGACTTAGTAATCGGGGGCCACCAATAAAGCCACCATCGATCAGAATCAGCCCACGTGAATCACGTAGTGCATAAAAGCAGATCGCCGGGGCACGGATTTGTAAGATCGCGGGATGAATCAAACGCATACGATGCCCATCGCACAAAAGGATCGAGCTACTTCTCTTCAAGATAGCCGTAAAGCTCTCAAACGATAAGGATGCTGGATAATTCCCCTCTCTTCGTTGCCTTTGCTATCCCTTTGCGGTTAGCTTACGCAGAGCCCCTCGATCTTTATCAAAAAAGAACAGACACCGCCGTGACGACAACAATTAAGCCTCAGAGATACGTCATTGCTGGAGGCAGCGGATTCCTGGGAATCTCGTTGGCAACGAAGCTAACCTCGTTGGGACATCATGTCACGATTCTCTCTCGAAATAAGCCTCGTCCCAACGGACCATGGCAGCACGTCACGTGGGATGGCAGAACGGCAGGAGAATGGATCGACGTCTTAGAAGGTTCATCCGGATTGATCAATTTGGCCGGCCGTTCCGTTGATTGCATCAAGACACCAGACCACCAAGACGAAATCCT
Source organism: Blastopirellula marina (assembly GCF_002967765.1). NCBI lineage: Bacteria > Pseudomonadati > Planctomycetota > Planctomycetia > Pirellulales > Pirellulaceae > Blastopirellula > Blastopirellula marina. Next base: position 1,167,059 of record NZ_PUHY01000010.1, read on the forward strand.
CCGCTCGCGGGTCGAATCAACGCAGGTGCTAGGCGCCGCCATGGGAATGTTGAGCAGCCCACCGCCGGTCTGGGTACAAATGGGAACTGCCCACATCTACGGCGATCCCCCAACATCGATTTGCACCGAACAATCTTCTTTTGGTGTGGGGCTAGCGCCGACCGTTGGCCAAGCTTGGGAAGCCGCCCTGCACAAAGCCGTGCTTCCTTCGCAGCGGGCAGTCGTCTTGCGGACGAGCTTTGTGCTGGGAACGGATCGCGGCGCAGGCGGTGGTGCGTTAACTCGACTAGCGAAAGTGGTTCGCTGGGGACTCGGTGGAAGGATCGGCAGTGGAACTCAAGGCATGAGTTGGCTTCACGAGGCAGACATGAACGCGCTCTTTCTGAGAGCACTCGAAGATGACACCATGCAGGGCGCCTACATCACGTCTTCTCCGAATCCGGTCTCACAGTCCGACTTCATGCGAACGCTCCGAAAGGTGCTAGGAGTGCCGATCGGACTGCCGGCATTTTCCTGGATGGTAAGACTTGGCGCCCATCTGATCCTGCGGACCGATCCAGATCTCGCGTTGTATGGACGTTACGTCATCCCTCGGCGTTTACAGGAAGCAAACTTCCAATTTCAGTTCCCACTGCTGGAAGACGCCTTGCGAGATCTGTTAGCTCGACCGACTACTTCACTTCCAACCAACGGATAATCCGGATTCCCTGCAATTGGCCAGCGGCGGCCAATGCTTCAATCTCTTCGGCACAAAGCGGTCGACTGTAGATACGGACATCATCGACGCGTCCATCTAAATATTGGCCACTTCCCTCGAAGACCCCCTGTCCGATTCCAAATGGAAACGAGCTGGTCCCATACGTTGTCTGACCGGCAGAAGCCAGCGAGTGACCTCCCATGGCCACAAGGGCGCCATTCACGTACAAACTGATCGCCGTGCCATCACCAACCGCCGCCACGTGAATCCATCTGCCGGTGTTGAGAATATTTGGCACAAACAACTGTCCTCCGTTAGCCGTCCACAGATGGAGTTGCGCATCCGCGTAAAGAATGCCAAATTCGATGACATCGTTTTGTCCGAAGAAAGAGGTTCCACTCCGATCGTCATCCAGATAAACCCACCCAGCGATCGTGAATTGACCGAGATTATTCAACAAACTCGATCCCGGAGAAACGTATTGCGAGCTGCCATTCAAATCGATGGCCGTGCCTAATTCATCAACATTGGACGAGTTAACTCCCAGCGTCGGAGAACCATAGTAAACCGCATTACGCCCCGCAGCACTCGAATCGTAGGCAATACTGCCGGAAGTTTCATCAAGCTTCCAGTGCCCCAAACTCTGAGAGAGCTGCGAGACTTCGGAAGCCAAGAGTTTGCGATTGTAAAGCCGAAAGTCACGCATCGCCCCTTGCCAATACTCCAGCGAGCCCGTTCGGGTACCAAATGTCAGGATGTTAGCGGCCTCTGGATTGAGCGGCTGATCGGCGATGCCGCTCTTCACAAGTTCACCATCGATGTAGACAGCGTACGTTTCGTCGTCAGAATCAAAAGTCGCCACGATGTGGTGCCAGACCATTGGATCTGGCAGTGGAGCCGAGAACGTATTGGCCACATAGGCGTCAACGAGCAAGTCGGGATACAACGTGCCGTCAACATCTTGTCGCATTTCAAAATTGCCAGACACACCCCATAACCGCTGATGAACGGCAGACGGATCGGCACTTTGAAACCAGAACGCGACCGTGCCTTCTGAAGGAGGCGTCACGTTACTTCCAGTTGCTGCTTGATCTCCCGTCCCGTCAAACGCCAAAGCGGTGTTGCCGGCACAATCAGTTGTCCACGTCGCGCCGTTGATCGTCGCATCGTTCTGAAACGCTGTGCTATCTGCCGCAACCGTGCCGGTTCCTTCGTTGAACTTCCAGTGCCCAATCAATCCGTAAATGGTTGCGACTTCCTGGTCGCTTAGTTCGTAGTTGTAAACTCGAAAGTCGTCGACAGTTCCATCGAATCGATCGGATGAACCGGTGCGGTTTCCGAGCGAAAGAAAGTTACTCGGTTGATCCGCAAGTCCAGCCGTGCCCGACTTAATCTTGGTTCCATTGAGATACAACGAGTAAGTATCCGCGTCCGAGTTATAGACCGCGACCACGTGATACCATTTATTGGCTGTATTTACGTCGTACGTATCAAAGGCACCATCATTTGCCCCAGCCCCCAAATCGAAGAACATGCGTCCATTGGAATAGAAACCAACTTCCCAGTTTTCACCATTTCCAAAAACGCGTTCCGTGGAGGTCGAGATGTTATTGCGACGCACCCAGAAAGCGACGCTTCCTTTGCTCGGTGGATCGAAGTTGTAAGATGACCTTGCGTCATTCGTTCGATTGAACGCCAGTGCTCCATCACGTGGGCCCGACGTCCATGTGGGCGTGCCAGTTTGAAATGCGGCATTGATCCCATATCCAGAGGCGTCGTTAATCACCGTCCCTGATCCTTCATCCAGTTTCCAATGCAAGATCAACTGATTGGATTGACTTGACACGGACGCGATCGCGATTGCTTGTTGCACGCCACCAAGGCCATTGCCGTTTAACGAAGACCATTGAAAGGAATCACCACCAAACGGCAATCGAATTCGTCGTCCCAGTGCGATGGAATTGCCGTTAATAGTGTTAGCGAGTGCAGCACCTTTCTCGATGAAACCTGCCGCAATCTTTCCCGTGGAAGAGATCTTGGCATACACCTGAAACGCAGGCGAAATGGTTCCTTCAATTGCGGTCCTCGGCTGAGCGGTGTTGAAGAATGGAAGATCGCCATAACCTGAAACAAACACCGTCGTTCCCGATGTAACACTTCCTTCGCTGGTCGAAATACCGAAGTCATCGTCCAATCGAAACTCTTCATATATCACACCGATCGAAACGTAACGCAGCTTCGTCCCGAGGGTTGGTGCCATCACCTCTTCCGGAACGTAAGCTAGATTCACGGCGGATGCTGCCGACTCGAGAACCGCCTGTGATTCGCCCGCCCAGATGGTCGTGACCGTGTGCCCCCAGGCCTGAAACTGCGATCGCCGAGCGGACTCTTCACTGGTCAAACTTCCATTCTGAGAAATCACCAGCAAGATTGACGCAGCCGACGCGTTCTGGACGCAAAGCCACGATGACCCGATACAGAGCATCAGCAATAACGGACGGAACGAACTTGGTTTCGACATACGCGACGAAGACACGGCAATACCCAGACAGCAAAGTTATTTTCAGGTTTTAAAAACCTAGCTTGCAGTTAGAAGGATTCAAATCGGTTCAGCCGTTACAATCGATCGAATCGCTCCATCACCCCTTCGTTTACCGAGCCCCAACCGATGCCAGATCCTTCTTCTCAACTTGATCGTCTTGAAGCCAATCAGTGGCACGCCCTATATCGTTGCCGCACTGACCCGGACCATCGAAAAAAACTTATCCCGAAACTTCAGTCGCTCCTTGAGAATCCGGAGGCAGAAATTCAGCAAGGGGCGCTCCGAGCCGTCGCCCGCATTGGGCCATGTCAGCAGGTTGGTGCCCTGGCCACGCTGGTCCCCTTCGTCGCCACGCTCAGTCAGAGCGAAGATCTGCTCACTCGAAAAACGGCAATTGGCTGCTTGCACAACATCGGAGGCGATCATCCTCAATCAGCCGTGCCTGCATTGATCAAGGCTTGTGATGATCCGCAATTGTTAGAGGGTGCTTTGCTCGCCCTCGTCGACTTCAAGAAAGCAGCCTCCCCTGCTCTGCCCCTCTATCATCGCCTGGCCGGTCACAAGCAAGCCAAGATCCGCCGTTTGGCCTTGCGAGGTTTAGCCGCCATGGAGGCAGGCGACAAACGTAGTCGAGAGATCATTCAGGCCGCACTTCACGACAAAAGCCAAGCGGTGCGGCAATTGGCCGAGAAGCTCTCGGCATCGAATTAGACGGACAGTTCCAGAATCTAGTCATCACGCCAGCCTGATCCGACCCAGGGAATATCAATTTCCCAATCAAGCCGTAATCGTAAGCTCATTTGGGCGGCGTGATGCTGGATGTGCCGCAAGTTGTAGACATGCAATTCCGCCCGACTGAACTTCTTCGGCGGAAAATCACATGGCGCTGTCAAAATCTCAGCTGTTTCGGCCGCCAAAGTTTGTCGTGCCTTTTCGCGACAGAACGCAAGGTAGACGTTGATATCATCCCGAGTGTAGAGCAGCACCTGAACGCGTGGCTCCATCTCTTCGTAATCACGAAAGAAGTCCGGGTGCTGCTGATGAAATGCTTGCTGCTTGAGCGCCGCTTCATTCTCACCGAGATAGAAGTCGGTAAAGAACAACGTGTGAAATGCCACCTGGCAGAACTTCATGTTGGCGACCGGTGCGTTCCACGCCTCTACGGGGCACGCAGCAATCGCCTTGCCCAGCGTGCACAACGTCGCTTCGTACTGATGCGCAAGCAGTTCTTTCATAGCATCCAGCATGGCAAATTTTCTCTACGATCAATTTCAAATGACTACTTGCCGGTCCCACGTTGCAGAAGCTGTCAACTTAACATGCTCTTGGTGAAGTGGCACCTCAGATCACCGTTTCCTTGCAAGGCGTTGACGCGGCCCAACATTCTGACATACTTGCGAATATCACATTAAGAGTCTATGAAGACACTCTCTCCTCCTACTTCTTCCGCCTACGAACTTGCTCCATGTTTCGCATTCTCCTGATCTGCCTCGCAGTCTCAACGTCGTTCCTTTCCGGTTGCGGCAGCGGGTCGCAGCGCGATCAAAAGCTCACAATCACTGGGTCGAGCACGATCGCGCCACTGATGAGCGAGATCGCCAAACGCTACGAGCAAGCGCACCCTGGTGTTCGGATCGATGTGCAAACCGGCGGTACAGGAAAAGGAATCGCCGATGTTCGTCAAGAAATTGCCGACATTGGCATGGCCAGCCGTGCACTCAAGGATGAGGAACAAGACCTGACTGTTCATCCGTTGGCGGCCGATGGAGTTGGGATGATCGTCCATCAAGACAACCTGATTGGGCAATTGACGCCACAGCAAATCACGGCCATCTTCCAAGACAAGATTAACAACTGGAGCGAGCTTGGCGGCCCCGATCTCCCCATCACGGTCGTGCATAAAGCGGAAGGAAGAGCCACCCTCGAAGTCTTCCTAGCTCAGTTTGAAATCGAGAACCCCACGATCAAACCTGATGTGATTGTTGGACATAATGAACAAGGCATCAAAACGGTTGCGGGCTCGCCAGGAGCGATTGGCTACGTCTCGATCGGCACCGCGGAAGCTGATATCCAAGCAGGCGTCCCCATAAAGCTGCTTCCCTTGAATGATGTTGCCGCTTCGACAGCCACCGTCGCCAACGGAACGTTTCCCATGAGCCGCCCGTTGAATCTCGTTACCAAGGGTCAGCCTAGCCCTTTAGCGCAAGACGTGATCGCTTTTGCTCAGTCCGAGGCCGTTCACGATTTGATCAGGGAGCAGTACTTTGTCCCGCTCGTTGATTGATTACCTCTTAAGCTGGTTCACACGGGCCGCGACCATATTGGCCGCCTCCATCGTTCTCTTGGTAGTTGGCTTTCTCATCCAGGAATCACTCCCAGCACTTCGCCAGATCGGATCTGCACGATTCTTTACCGATGAAAGCTGGCATCCACTGTCCGACCGCTTTAACCTCGTTCCCATGCTGACGGCAACGCTACTCACGACGTTTGGAGCCGTGATGCTCGCTGCGCCGCTTGGTATCGGCTCGGCGATCTTTCGACGCTACTACGCACCCCCGAGAATCGGTTGGTGGTATCGTCGATTGATCGAACTGTTGGCTGGCATCCCCTCGGTTGTTTACGGCTTGTGGGGACTGGTCGTCCTGGTACCACTGCTATCAGGCCTTGGCGGTAGTGGTCAAGGATTGTTGGCCGCGATACTTCTCTTGGGTTTGATGATCTTGCCAACGATCGCTCTCTCGACCGATGTGGCCCTGACCAGCATCCCCGCAGAACTGATTCAAGGTGCCGCAGCGCTCGGATTGGGGCGTTGGTCGATCGCTTGGAAGGTAGCCATTCCGGCGGCTCGTCGTGGCATCTCGGCTGGGGTAATGCTGGCTACCGCGCGAGCAATCGGGGAAACGATGGCCGTACTGATGGTCGCTGGTAACGTGGTAGAAATGCCCACATCGCTCTCCGCACCGATTCGCACCTTGACCGCGAACATCGCCTTGGAGATGGGCTATGCCGGAACGACGCATCGCTCGGTGCTCTTTGTCAGTGGACTGCTATTGATGATCATCGTTGCTATCGTGGTGCTTCTCGCCCAGTTGGTCCAGCGCGAGGGGCAGCATGAGTAGACGCATCCTCCAAGAGCGAATCGCCACCGTGATCTTGGGGGCGATCGCCGCCCTGATCATCGGCATCCTACTTTGGATTTTGGCCGATATTGCCTACCGCGGACTATCGCTTGTTTCATGGGAATTCCTGACCAGCGAACCTGAGCGTGCCGGGCTAAGCGGCGGGATCGCACCGATGATCGTCTCGACCCTGCTCATCCTGGCCGTGGCCCTCGGATTTTCGATTCCCATTTCGTTAGCAACTGCCGTTTGGCTGGCCGAACGTACGCGAGGTTCGTCGGTCGTCGGTCGATTAATTCGCATCAGCCTCGAAAGCTTAGCCGCCGTACCGTCGATCGTGTTTGGCCTGTTTGGTAATGCCTTCTTTTGCGTCCTTTTGGAGATGGAATACTCGATCCTTTCTGGAGGGCTGACACTGGCCTGCATGTTGCTGCCGATTATTACCCGCGTAAGTGAGGAAGCTATTCGGGCGGTCCCCAGCGAGTACCAGCTTGCTTCGGCAGCGGTTGGTTTAAGCCGTACAACGACATTAGTACGAATTACGCTTCCTTCGGCCTCGCCTGCCCTGGCCGCTGGCGTGGTGCTCGGTATTGGGCGTACCTTGGCCGAGACGGCAGCGTTAATCTTCACGGCAGGTTACGTTGCGCGTATGCCGAGTTCCGTTTTTGACTCAGGACGTTCCTTGAGCGTTCATATCTACGACATGGCGATGAATGTCTCCGGTGGCGATTCGCAAGCCTACGCGACGGCCGCGGTCCTGGTTGGTTTACTACTGATCATCAATGCCACCGCGGTTGGTTTGGTTCGCTTGACGACAGGAGTCGCACGATGATCCGAACGGAAGGGCTTTCGGTAAACTACGGTAAGCGGACTGCGTTACGCGATATTTCGCTCACCGTTCCGCAAGGACATGTTACGGCCATCGTGGGGCCTTCCGGTTGTGGTAAGAGCAGTTTTCTACATGCTTTGAACCGCATGACCGATCTAATCCCTGGGGCATCGACTTCCGGCCGTATCATCATCGACGACCAAGATGTCTTGTCGCGTGACTGCGATGTCTCGCTACTGCGGCGTCAGGTCGGCATGATTTTTCAAAAGCCCAACCCGTTTCCGTTGTCGATTCGTCAGAACATCCAACTTGCCTTGAAAGAGCACGGCCAGCCGACGCGGGTCGAGTTGGAAGCGATCACTCAGCAGGTTCTCGAAAGCACCGGGCTGTGGGGAGAAGTGAAAGACCGACTACATCACTCTGCCTTAAAACTTTCCGGCGGTCAGCAGCAGAGGCTGTGCATCGCCCGGGCCCTGGCCCTAAAGCCGCGATATCTTCTTCTAGATGAACCATGCAGCGCGCTCGACCCAATCGCCTCGGCCCGAGTCGAAGAGCTGATTGCCAGCTTGAAGAGGGAGTACACCCTGCTGATCGTGACCCACAATCTGGCCCAGGCCCGGCGGATCTCGGACGATCTGGCAGTCTTCTGGATGCAGGATGATGCTGGCGTCGTGGTCGAAACCGGACCGACCAATAAGGTCTTCTCCACCCCTACTAACCCTATAACGGCGGCCTATTTAAGTGGCTCGCAGGGATAATCTTCGCGGAAAACCGCCTATCCGAAACGGCCTTTCGGTGGTATGATATTGGATCAATTAAGGTGTGAGACTTACCGGTCTTAGCGATCGGTCAAGTTCATTCGACTCGATTTTAGCGGTCACCTGGACCGAACCAGCCCACGTCAGGGCGGTTCCTCAAACTCTTCCCAGGTTGCTCGTTCTCTCGACCGCGACTGATTATCTTGCCCCTTACGGCCACCGCCTGAGTCCATTGGTACCAGGTGTTCGATTCGACTGCGACGTAACGCAGCGACGCTGGCCGGTAACCTGGCAAAGGTCCTTTTTAACTGGGCCTACGTTGTGCGCACGCGGTTCGCCTTGGGGTGATTTTCCGCGCGGGCAAAGCGTCCATCGAAAGATATCCCCTAGATGAAGTTCACTGATACGGGACTTGCTGAACCCTTCCTCCGCGCCCTGGATAAGCTGAAGTACGAAACGGCTTCGCCGATCCAAGCTCAAGCGATTCCGGCCGTGCTGGCAGGAAACGACCTGATCGGCTGTGCGCAAACGGGTACCGGCAAGACCGCCGCGTTCGCGCTTCCCATGCTGCATCGCATGCTGGAAACGCTTCCTCCCAAACCACCGACGCCGCGTGTCAAAGGCAAACGTGCCCCAGGCTCGCCCCGTCCAGCCCCACGCCCCTTGCGTGCGCTGGTCTTGGCACCGACCCGCGAGTTGGCCGCCCAGATTGGTGAAAGCCTCAAGAAGTACGGTCAGGCCACGCCGCTGAAGCACACCGTGATCTTCGGTGGTGTTTCGCAAAATCCTCAAGTCCGCGATCTGCGTTACGGGGTCGATACCCTGGTCGCCACGCCCGGCCGTTTGCTCGACTTGATGGAGCAAGGTCACATCGATCTTTCGCAGATCGAAATGCTGATCTTCGACGAAGCGGATCAAATGCTCGACATGGGCTTTCTGCCAGCACTCAAGCGAATTGTCGCCGCCGTGCCCGAGCAACGTCAGACGCTGATGTTCTCCGCTACGATGCCTCCTGAGATCCGCGAACTGGCCCAGAAGTGGCTGACCGATCCAGTCGCGATTCAAGTCGCTCAGGTCTCGGCTCCTGCCGAACGAATCAGCCAGTCGGTTCACTTCGTCGACAAGAAACGTAAGGCGGAACTCCTCTCGCGTTATCTGCAAGATACACCACGCAGCCGGACGCTCGTGTTCGTGCGAACGAAGTACGATTGCGACAAGATCGTTAAGTTGCTGGAAAGAGATGGGCTGCGAGCCGCTGCGATTCATAGCAACAAAAGCCAGAACGTTCGTAGTCGCACGTTGGCTCAGTTCAAGAGCAAGCGTCCGCCGGTCCTGGTCGCAACCGACATCGCCGCGCGTGGTCTCGATGTAAACGACGTTTCGCACGTCGTGAACTTCGACCTGCCAGAGACGCCGGAAACCTACGTCCACCGCATCGGTCGTACGGCACGTGCTGGTGCCGAAGGTGTGGCCGTTTCGTTCTGTGCTGGTGGTGAACGCCGACTTCTAAAGCAGATCGAACGCTTGACCCGCGTGAACATCCCGGTCGAGCCAACCATCGAAGGCTTCGAAACCACCGAACCAATCGTTCACGATAGCCCTCGCCGAGGCGGCTCGCGTGGTGGTTCCCGCAATGGCGGTGGCGGCCGCGGTAACTTCAGCAAGTCGGGCAAGAAGCCACGTCGTTTCGGTTCTAAGCCGAACGCTTCTGGTGGCGGCGAAGGAGAAGGCTCGGGCGGAGGCTCCAGCTCAGGCTTCAAGAAAAAGTCAGGCGGCAAGTTCTTCGGTAAGAAGAAAGCCAGCGGCAGCACTGGCGGCTACAAGCCTGCCGGCGGCTCATCCCGCAAACGTCGCCGTCCGACCAGCGCATAAGCAACGTCGACGCGACAAAACTTGAATAATCTAAACCGCCGCAATCGAACCCTCGGTTGCGGCGGTTTTCTGTTAGTCAGCTGAATGCTTAACCGATTCCGGCGGAAGCTTTCCGTACCAATGCCACATCGCGCAACCAATCGCCATGAGAAGGATTGCTAAGAGATGAGCACTCACCTGACGAAACGGCAGCGACAACCCACTAGTGACAAAGTCGGGCATGCTCGAGTAGAAACCGTAAACGAATATTCCTGCAGGCACATAAAGGTAGAGAATCGCCAAAGGCATTAACCAAACCGGAAGTAGCGTTGCACCCATGAATACCATTACCGATGCGACAATACTGGTTCTGGTTGTCAGCAGCGAAGACAACGTTACGGCCACCATCAGAAACGGAATCCAAGGACGATCCCACGTCAGGTAAAGCGGAATTGCCAGAAACGGAATTGTCCAGAACAAGATCGCCGGCGTACGGATCAGGCCGTTCCAGTGAACGGATCGCCAAAGCTGGGCGGCAGTAACCGGGCGCTGTTGGATTCCTAGCAGTCGACGCGAATCATCAACCAACATGCCCATGATCTCGAATGACCACATGACCATTCCCATTGCCGCAAGCGCTATCACTTCGTCAAAGGGAAACAGCCGCGGGTCGCCGTCGCTCATGCCTTCGCCTGCTTCCAACCACTGAAACCAAAAGTGAAATCCAACCGCTACACCTTGGACCACCCAGGCCAACACGGCGCAGATCGTCACCAGTACCCATTCCTGCCGTAACCACCTAGGAACGAACCAGCGATGCCACTTGGTTGGATACGTCTGCAGTTTTTCACGCAGCAATGCGATTAGCTCGTCACGTGTCGCCTTCTTGCTAACGGCGTTGGCCCCCTCTGGCGGCAACATTTCCACTTCCGTTGTCAGCACGCTTCGCCAATGTCGCGATCTGAGCGTTTGTCGACGCAACTGAAACGTTATGAGCCCGACCAACACCACGCCAAAGCTCCACAACCATCCAGCCGCTACACTGCCGCGACCGAACTCCATCGCTTGCGCGTTGAGCCAACCAATGGGGCCTAGCCAAGCCAACTCTTGCGTTACGTATACGAAAATGGGATGGATGGCCAATGTTAAAGTAACGGCTGTTACCACGAAACCTGCCAGCATCATGCCGATTTGTCCCCACTCGCGGTAATTGGGCAGGTGAAATCGAGCTAACCACATCCCCAGCCAAAATGAACAAGTCGCCAACGCAACTCCACCGATGCCGGTTGCGAATAGGCTACGCCAGTAGAAGGTTAAGTTGGTGGGACATAAGATTGCCCCTGCCAATGCCCAAGCCGTCGCAAATCCGAACACCACACGAAGTCCGATTATTTGCTGGCGTCGTGACCGATCACGGCGGAAGAAACCTGGCGTCGGCTTGCTGTCCTGTGGCCTACGATACGTGAACCCCAAAGCAATCGCCGCAAACACAAGCCAATACTGAAAGAGGGTCAGGCGTCCGAAACTAACTTCCACGATCGCATCAGGTTGCAATTCCGGCCAATCGGCAGGAACTCCTTGCAGCATGTCGGGTGTGAGCAAAGCAATCATCGTGCCCAATCCACCAACCATCGCCACCGCCGTCACGACTCCCATGGCCAGCGCAACGTAGGTGACGAGAAGATCGAGTCTCGCTCGCTGAATCAGCTTCCATGCCGAGTAGACAACACGTCGCGACTTTCGCCAGAAGTTCCGCCAAGCGGGACGATAACACAAACGGTCCGGCTTGTGCTTCGCGAGCCACCGGGCATAACGGTAACGCAGCTTTTTGTTCACACGCGTCGATAGTGCCGCTTCGTCGACAAATGGATTCATTCCGGCCCCAATCCTTGTAGCACGGCTTCCAAGGAAGAAGTCGCACTCACGCGGGCCTCGGGCGATGGGGCTTCTCGTGGCGGGGCAAACCAGGCTAAGCGACCTTCATCCAGCACCATTGCCCAATCGGCTAAGCGGCGGGCATGCTCTGGCCATTGACTGGTAAACACGACGATGCCACCGCGCTGGGCATGCATCCGCAACTGTTCCTCCAACACTTTCAACCCATTGGCATCCAGTCCGGCGGAAAACGGTTCATCCAACAGCCACACCTTCGGGGCGACTACAAACAAGCCAATCAACTTGATCTTGTACGCCTGCCCCTTCGACATCGAACGCTCTTCCTTGTTGTAAACCGACGTCACATCTAAGCGGTCGTACCATTCGGCGATTTCCTGCTCGAGGTCGGATTGATCGACGTGGTAGTCTTGGATTGCGCTGCATAGATTATCGGTCGGCTTCGGACTACGACCGTTCTTACTGATGGTGTGCTCTTCCAGCAGCATCACCTTTCGTCGTAAGTGGGCCGCGGTTGGACGCATGGGGGACTCGTCCAACAAGATCCGTCCTTCACTCAGAGGTAGCCAGCCGGCCATTAGTCGTAAGAGTGTCGACTTGCCGGCGCCGTTCGCGCCGAGCACGGCATAGACCTTGCCGGATTCAAGCGTTGCTTCGACACCACGCAGTGCCCATCTACCACTAAAGACACGGCCGCATTTCAGCAACGAGATTCGTTCAACCGACAAGCGCATTCCCTTTCCATCGACATGCAGTAAAGCAGAACCACGCCAAGTAAGCGCAGCACTGCGAAGCATCGTAATAGGTATTCGCTTGTGCGTCGAGCTTCTTGGGCTAACCGGCAAAAACCTTTCGCCACAAATCAACGACGAAGACAAACGTAGATCAGGCGATCAAACCGAGCGAAGCAACGTTTGGGATTTCAGCAATTCACTCTGGCAAGATATTCCCTGGCCGCTCGTGACGAAGTCGGGGGCGGAATTGGCCCATGTTGGCTCGCCAGCGGTAGGGTTCAGTCAAGTCGATTTCGGCGAGGACGACCGTGTCTTTCTCGGTGGCTCGTACGAGTAACTCTCCGGCGAGGTTCCAGACGCCCGATTGCATCCAATCGTCCTGGATGCTGTAGGAAGAGGTGACCAGGTAAAACTGGTTTTCGATACAGCGCGCTTTCGCCAGATTGGGATCGCCACCCATGATCGGCATCGCGACAATTTCTGCCCCGTTGGCAGCCAGTCCGCGACCGACTTCCGGCATGTGGACATCGAAGCAGATCATCATGCCAATCTTCCCGATCGGTGTATCGAAGACCGGAAAGCTATCCCCGGCGGCGATTCCTTTGCGGTACTCATCTCGGGCCAGACACACTTTGCGGTAGGTGCCGACCAACTCGCCATCCGGCCCCACCAGAATTGCCGTGTTGTAGATCTTGTAGTCAGCTTTTTCGTGGATCGAAGTCACTAGGTACATCTGATACTTTTTGGCAAGTTCCCCCAGACGCTTCGTTGTCGGCCCAGGAATTGGCTCGGCAACTTCCTCGAATGATTCCACGTTGCCGACCGTCGTCAGCACTTCGCCGAGCACCGCCAAGTCTGCTTTTTGTGCTGCTGCCTTGGCGATGTGCGGCTCGCATTGATCAAGGCTCTCGATCGCCGAGCGGCTACCTCGCGGCTGGTAGTTGATCGACGCCAGGCGCACCTTGCGCGGCTGGGGTGGTTCGACCTCACGGAGTGTTGCCTCGCTCCAGATCACGCGACTTTCCGGCGCCCAGCGGAGGTGAAGTTTGATAACCGCTTTGGTGGCTGGTTTTGGGGCAGGAAACTTTCCCTCGAAATGCGTCCAGCCTGCCGCATCGGTGTCAGCTTCCGCTGCGAAATAAGGTCGCGACTGATCGCCGTTCTCATATCGCACCACTTGGTTGTTATCGCCAGTGAACCATACCTCGGCATATACCTGACGTCGCGGCTTTTGCACCTCTTTCAAATTGGCCGCGGCCGAAAGCTGGTAGAACTTCCCTCCCTCGATCGCAATTTCCCGCATCCATGCCCCATCCAACGCATCACGCTGATCGTGCTCGATCACATAGCCCGGTTGGCCATCGAGACCACCTTGCGGATCGACGTGAAAAGCAGGTCGAATTTCATCGCGGGGAGAGTACGGCTGCCATGCCGACGGAGACCTTTCGGCAGACCAGGCATTCGCCGCGATTCCGGCAGTTACAGCGAAAAGGAAGGCAAGCATTCGCATCGGTAGGTTCTCGAGAGACGACTTTCAGGCAGGATCCGATGTATCGAGACATCGGCTGGAGTCTACTCCTACACCGTCCGTCGTTCAAGAATTTTCAACCAAGAAGGCGAATCGGTCAGACGGCAGGCTGCTTCCGAGCGAAGCAGCCTGAATCGATATGACGCGGCGAAGTGGATCGCCGACTATTCTTTCATTCCAAGTTCGTCGGAATGATTCCAGAACGCTTGACCTTGCTCACTTTCCGCTTCTCCCATCAGCCACAGCGCGCGGCCGAGACAGGCGTTGGTCATCATGTCGTTCGGTTTGTCGGCGTTCCAATCCTGGTACCACGCATCCACATTGCGACGGGCTCGATCGAGCAGATACGGCTCTTTCGTCGTCCGATACAGTTCCAAATCTGCTTCGACCATGAAGTGGGCGTAACGCAACGCATCGCGGTAAACACCTGTCTGGGCATCAAGAAACCAATCAGAAGCTTTGCCCAACCGCTTCGCCTGTTCCAAATATTTTTCATCGCCAGTTGCTCGGTACAAACCAAGCTGGGCACGAATGATCAGAGCGGTGTTGTAGGTTAGCTTGCCCCGTTTGATCTCGCCCGTCTTTACCACCACGCGATCGTCGAATAGTCCGTCGTCGTCCTGCAACGCGTTGCACGTCCAGTCGACAATCTTCTTGGCCCAATCAACAAGTTCGGCCGAATCTTCCTTCTGAAATTTGGCCAACTGCAAACAGGCAACAGCCGACGGGCCGTTGGCACAGGTATTCTTCGTGCCGTCCTTATGGTTTTGATGCCACCAGATCCCGCCGCCGATTTCATCGTCCCAGCCGCTGAGTACGAAGTCGAGCGTCTCATCGGCCCGCTTCAAGTAGGCAGGCTTCTCGTTCGTTTCGTACGCTTCGATCAAGGTGATCGCCATCCATGCATTGTCGTCGTAATACTTATCGCTACCGTTCCCTTGCGTTGGGGCGGCTTCGTAGCCAGGAATCTCGACCTTGTCGTCCCAGTAACCATCGAGCGCGGTGAAGTACTTCTCAAGTTGCGGGCCGTACACTTCCGGTTCGTTCCGCGCTGCTGCGACCAGGTTGGCAAACGCCACACTTTGCAGCCACACGTAATCGAGCTTCGGTTTATCCGCATACTTACGATAAACGCCGCTTGCCGGATCGAAGAACGTATCGTTGATATGCTCGGTGACTTCGTGAGCCTGTTTGAGGTACTTGTTGGGCTCGGCAGCCAACGTCCACGAAGTAAGTAGCAAGACAATCAGAGGGGCGGAAATCGACTTCAGCATCTAAGTGTTCTCTTCGGTAAGTAGCAGCACGTTCCGTTTGCCAGGGTGCAAGGAAGTGCGGAGAGCGGGATCGTTTCCCTGCATCTTAGTAGCGGCATTCCCTCCCGACGACCGGGCTTTCGCGAGAAAAACACGATTCGACGGCAATTGTGACACCACGGCGGGGCGACGCATCCATGGTTCTCAATTCGCCTAATCTTTCTTTCTGGCTTACCGCGAAATTAGTCGCCCACTACCAGAACTTCCACCATGGCTTTTTCCGTTTGGGTGGTCGATTCTTTTCAACCATCCCGTTCAAAATCGCCATGGCCGCGTCCATCGTTTGCTGACTTACGTTCCGTTCGGGAACGACGCTCGGATAGAGCCGAATCTTAGGCAAATCTTCGACGGCTACGCCTGACTCGATTGCCTGCAGCAACGCTTGCGATTCGGCGTTATGCAAACAAAGCGTTTGAAAATCTTCCTCCGACATCTTTTCGCGTGCCGCCGTGCCAATTGCCAAACCACGATTGTACGCAGGGATTGCCATCAGCGGGACTTCCGTCTCGACCTTTCCGCTACGGCGAGCTCGAATCACATGAGGAGAATACTGGATATCGCGTCCTTGAAAAAAGATTCGCCCGAAAGCAATCGTGGCGATCGATTCCGCTTCGTGGACCATATCAGCATCGAAGCCGTCTTCAAGCATACTGTCCATCAGTTTATCGACCGACTCGCACCCGGGGAAATGCTGGGCGAAGTGTTCGATGGTGCGATCAAGCTGAGCCCGTCGCGTGACCTCGACCGAGTTGCGGGGAAACTCGAACACGGCAAAGCGCGTCATGTAGCCAGGCTGCGATGTCGCGACACCGGCCGGCCAGTGTGGATCGTGATGCGCCACTTCGTGCCCGTCGATTTCCAACTCGCGGGTCCACATTGGGCTGTCCTGCGAAAGGATGGTCGCCTTGGCCAAATGAACACGACGTGGTGCTGCCGATTCGGCGGCATATTGAAACCAAGGCTTCGAATCGTCGAGCTTGGCGTGCAGTTCGCTATCGTCAAAGCCACGCGCAATCGACGGCCCGACGTACGCGCGAAGGCCCGTTAAACCGTAATCGCCGGGGGCATAACCCGCTGAGAAATCGCCACCTTCCACGCCTGCCTGACAGGTCATGCAAACTGGCTTGTTATCGAGAAACGACCGAATTGGCCCTGCCACGCCAGAAATCCACAGACCAGCCGCTTGCCCTAATGCTCCTTCCAGATCTTCGGCCATGCCGAAGATGCACGCGTCGAGCACTTCGTCGTCGTACTCATGAAGTTGCGTGAAGACGTGGCAGTGCGCGACGCCACTATCAGCAGGCTCTTGCGAGTAGACTTCCGCCGTCAGCGTCACCCTTCCGTCGAACAATTGAAGCTGACCATCATGCAGACGGGTCCAACCTCCCAGATCGCCGCCATGCGTAACGATCCCTTCTTCAATCCTCTCTAACAACTGCTCCGCTTCCGCCACGTTGCCTCCCCGTTGGCCTTTGCCTGCAAGAATGATGAAGCGCGTGACGCTAGGTTAACCTTTCGGCAGACCAAATACCATTTCTCAGTCCACCGAAATTTGATTAACGATACCGGCCGATTCTAAGGCGTCGATTTCTCCCTCGATGGCATCATAGTAGTCAGCCAAGCGAACATGGGAAAACTGCCGCTGCCAGCAAGAAAACGCTTCGGCAGCGTCGTCCGCAGACAACAACGATGCCCCCACTTCCACCACATGTCGGTTCGGCACGTGACGCTTCGGATCGAGCATACCAAGGGCGTCTGTCGTGCCCAGCCTTTGACAAGCAATCAAGTACGCTGTCGCCACGCTGCGGCTTTGCCCCGCTCGGCAGGTTACCAAAAGTCGGTCACTCTCATCCGCAAATCGTAACGCCGCGGCGAGCACATCTCTGGTCACCAATTGTTTTCCTACGGTTGAACGCTCGATGTCGTCGAACCTTAGAACGCAATGCCGCGTCGTTTGCTTGACAACAAACGGATTGAGCTCGGCGTCGCGGTCCAAAATCACCAGCGCATCCCATCGGCCCGGTTCGCGCTGCAATAAGTCACTCGCCGCCAGGTAACTTGCCACGCGGATCTGCATTCACTCACCTCGTCCCACTTCTCGACACCTCATTTCAGCGGGCGTTCCACGCACACCGACTTCAGCAGTTCGACTTCCGTATCGTAGCGAGGAAAAACGTGGTAGCCGCAGTGCTCGGTGAAGACGACGATCTCACCCAGTTCGTCCGATGTCAGATAAAACGCATGACGAAACAACGCATACGAGCCATCGGCGAACCGAATGGAAACCGAGTGCTGGAAGTCGGAGGCGCTCAGCCGAGTACGCGGCTCCGAACTGATTTCTGCCAGGTAAGCTTCTAGTCGCTGCTGCCAGCGATCGGGAATAGCAGGAAGCATGGCGACGGCCTACTTTACCGAGGGCGAGGCTTCACCCCACTTGCCGGTGAAGACAAACTCGCTCAGCGACTTCCGCTCGCGCGGAGCCAAGTCCCGTTCTTTGATTCCATCCGGTAGAGTCGACGGATCCGCGACGTAACCCAATGCCAGGCCTGTCTTAGCGATCACCCCGTCAGGAAGCTGGAATACGGTCTTCGCTTTACTGGGCAGAATACCAATCATCTGGTGGACCGATAGCCCACGATGCGTTGCTTCCAACGAGAGATTGGCCGAGGCCAGTCCCAGGTCGTGCTCGGCGGCGGCGTTTGGATTTCCGTTCCGCTTGAATTGCGTGTTAATGCAGCCCAGCATCAAAACAGGGGCAGCCTTTGCCCAGCCCTGATTCCCTTCAACCAGGCAAGACAACACCTTTTCGAACTCTTCGGGCGAATCCTTCGTCGCCACAATGTAAGACCACGGCTGTTCGTTATAAGAAGAAGGTGCCCAACGAGCCGCTTCCAACACGCCACACAAATCGTCGTTCGACACCGCTCGATCGGCAAACGCATAGGGACTCCAGCGTTTGGCAATCAGATCGTGAACTGGATGTTGGGTGCTTGCTTCTTTCGTCATGGGCTCGCTCCTGATGGAAGAACAAAGTTAGGGTCATCATTGCGAAAATGACGAGGCTTCAATTCCTCGCCATCTTGATCGCCGGTCCATTGCGGCACGAATGGTCACAATGAACCGGACGGCATCTGACCATTGTTCCGTCCGCGAGGGGCACTGGCAATCCAGGACACGCCAGCTAGGGAACTGCTTCCCACGTTTTTTGCTGCCACTCCGGCAACTCCAACGCCCCAAGATCAGGGGCTGCACCATAGATCTCCTGCCGAGGCAAACCGAACACACTATCCTCAGCCCAAGACACCTTCAAACTTCCCGCATCGCGGACGGGACTTTCGCCTGTCGGTTGCATTGTCTTAGCGTTTAGTTCCGGATCGACATGAAGTGATTTGACAGGAGCGATCGTATCGGACACGTCGTCTTTGTTTTGCCAAAACAGATTGTGGCTAACCACCAGCGAATCGGCTTGAGCTTTGATCGCGATCTGTCGAGCACCGACAAAAACATTGTTCATGATCAACGTTTGCTGTCCGCCAGAAACATGGATTTCGTTATCGACCATGGTGTTTTGTCGAATGATAATCGGCTCTGGCAATGGTGCTGCTTCGTAGTCTTCGCGCGTGTTATGCCCCGACATCATCCCGATGCCGGCCATGCGACAACCGACGATCACATTCTTTTCGATCACCAGCTTACGCGTTGTGGGAACGTCGTAGCCAATCAGTTGGATGCCATCTTCACCACAATTAGCAATTCGATTATTGCGAATCACTGTTTCCAATAATTCTGGTTTGTCGTACGGTTCCAAGCGAATCTCGATTCCGTCGTCCTGGTTGTCGCTCAACTGATTCAGTTCAATCAGCGCGGCCGTGTTACCGTCTAAGTCGATCGCATCGTCACGGTTGTGGTCGAACAGGCAATAACGAACCGTGCCGCCACCTCCCTCGTAGTCGATCCCGTCGGTCGTGTTGGTTACGCGGCAGTGCAGCAGATCGAATCGCCCCGTCGAAGTAATTCCGTCATCCGCATTCTGCAGTGTGAAGCCTTGAATCAAGCGAGTCGCTTCGGGCTGTGATTCAATTCGCGGAACTTGAATCAGGAAGTCCCCACCTTGCCCATCAAGAATGGTCTTCGCGATGAAGCTTTGATCGCCCGCCAGATATTGCCGCGAGACCAGGTGGACCAACTTCTGACCGAAGTCAATCGAACCATGGAACGTGCCTGGCTCGACCAGAATCGTATCGCCATCGTTTGCCGCATCGATCGCCGCTTGAATCGTCGCATACTCCGCCGGAACACGCAGCGTTCCCTCGTCACCGTGTTCACGAATCAATCGCAGTTCCACCAGGCCGCCATCTAAACTATTCATGCTGGGAAACTGGCCGTTGTCGATTCCGCGGCATGTGACGTACAGCGATAACGCATCGCGAGCATCGTTCGGATCGGAACTCGGCGCGAATGTTCCGCCCCCTGGCAAGCGGTAGTTGGGACTCCACCCGGCAATCTCAGACAAGAGATAGCTGTGAACAAACTTCCCTTCGCCAGTGAACTCGCCGATCGATTGATCGCTCACCAGAAAGATGTGGCCACTTTCAGGCTGCACGGCGATACCCTCAGGGTCATGAACGTGTTCCGCAACTGAGAACTGTGAAACGAAACTCAGCTTCTTAGCTGCCTCATCCCATCGAAACCGCAGCACCTTCTCTTCTTTTGTGCCGGACACCACCAAGATGTCGCCAGAAATCGGATCGACCGCCGTTCCTTCCGGATCGCTGTAGGCACCTTCGATGTTGGTCGAGATCGAAGCAGTCGGCTGATCGAGCTTGCGAGAGGAAAGATCGTCGTAGACGTATAACTGCTTGGTATCGTCGTTCGATACGAATAGCAGCTTCCTCTTCACGTCCCAAGCAACTCCGACCGGTTCGGTTTCCTTCGCACCAGGTGGCGTAATCAACCACCGGCGCGTCACGTGCGAAGCATCTAACGAGACCTCGAACAGGTTATGCCCTTGAAAAACCGTCTGGCCAGATTTCGGATCTTTGGCGCCCGCGTACTCGCTGATTTCGGAGTCGGTAATTAACAATCGGCCGCGTTCTGGCACGTACGTCACCCCAGCGGCGTCCGGGATTCGAGCAGGTGAATCCTTCCAGAGATCGACGTACCGAACAACTTCCAAGCGGTCGGCAGCATCGACAGAATTGGATCCAAGTCCAACGCTGACCAGTCCCAACACGATCCATAGGCGGCAAGAGATCATCGAACGCAGGCTCTCATTACGAGGTTTCGACGCGTAGTTGGAAACAACAACCCAGGTCAGAAATCTGGTTGAAAGCCGTTTGTAGACATCGCTCGAAATGCTGCAAGCCACGCTGCCAGAGATTTAGGCGAAGCGTGGCAAATCTTAACAAGAAGGCAACCCAATCCATGCGCAAGAGGTTCTCCCATCCGACGCATGTTGGCTGGTTGATCACCGCACCAAAGAACGCGGCTTACTCGTACTTCCGCTGATACTTTTCGTACAGCATCTTCTGGCTGTTGTTCAGATCGACAGGTTTACCACCGATCCAGGCCTGCTCGGTGTCGGTGGCAGCTTCCATCGGATCGCCATCACAGAGGATCAGCGTGGCATCTTTACCCACTTCCAAGCTACCGACACGATCGGCGACACCCAGGATTTCGGCGGGCGAAAGAGTGATTGAACGAATTGCGTCTTCCTTACTCAAGCCAAACGCGGCGGCGGTCGCGGCGTGGTAGGGCAGATTGCGGGAATTCCAAGTTGCAGCTCGGTCGTAACCGGAGATACAGAACTTGATCCCCTTCTCTTTCAGCTCTTTGGCCAGCGTGTAGGCACCGTCGTAAGGTTCGTCAGGGCTGCGCGGTGTACGATGAACGGCCGAGATGATCACCGGCACATCAGCTCGCTTTAGCACATCGGCACACTTTGGTGCGTCGTAACCGCCCAAAACGATCAACTTCACCTTCTGCTTTTCAGCGAAGGTCACCGCCCGGACGATGTCTTCCCACTGGTCGACTTCAATCACGATCGGCTGCTCGCCAGCCAAGACCGCGTCCATGGCCTCTAGCCGCATATCATGAGCGATCTCGACGCCTGCCTTTTTAGCGGCGGCATATTGGCGTGCTTCGTCAAAGAACGCTTCCAAGCGGTCACGATCGCCATCGCCCCGCATGGCCGCCGCCATCACGGCTCGCGGCTTCACGGTCATGTCTTCGTATGTCCACCCGTCCAACTGCATCACCGCCCCCTGCCCTGCCAGCAGTCCGCCAGCCGGGGCCGACAAGGCCAGCAGCACGCCGTTCGATCGCGTAACCGGGATGATCTCACTATCGGGATTCACGGCGACGTTTGCTTTCACGTTAGGATTCATCATCCCGGTTTCGCGGTAGTCGTTACTGGCCCGCACGGCTGCGTATTCGGTCAGACCAATGCGTGTGTACGGCTCGAACAAACCAGGGTAAACGTGCTTGCCGTCGGCTTTAATCACTTCGGCCTTTTTGGGAACTTTGACCTTCTCGCCGATCGCGGTGATTTTGCCGTCCTCGAACAAGATTGTCCCTTTTTCGATCACATCCCCTGAGACCGGATGAAGGGTCGCTCCGACGATCGCCACAGGACCTTCCGGCATCTTGCCAGGGATTTGATCGGAGGCAGAAGCCACGCAGGCTACCGACAACAAGAGAACCAGCGACGTAATATTGAACTTAAAAACCATAATGTGAACTCACTGAAAACAAGATGAATGAAGCTACGAAATAGAGTCCGATGTCACCGGGCGATAACGCCTAGTGATGCTCGTGCTCATGTTCGTGCCCATGATCACCATGTGCGTGACAGAATTCGTCGCAACGGGGCCACAAGTCGGAAGGATCTTCTGCGTGCTCGCCTGGCTTCATCATCGGTGCCCGCGAATCGAGGATCTTTTGGATCAACGTGTTCTTCATGTCGGCGAACTTCGCTTTGCCTGCTTCGGCATCTTCGCGATCGAAGTACTTGCGACCGTCGATCCAAGTTTGCTGGCAGACGGCGAAGTTCGACAGGGGCGAAGCATTCCAAATCGCCAAGTCGGCGTCTTTGCCCACTTCAATCGAGCCGACGCGGTCCTCAATTCGCAGCTGAATGGCCGCATTGAGCGTGACGAACTTCAGCGCTTCCTCAGGGCTGACGTCACCGTACTTCACGGCCTTGGCAGCTTCCTGATTCATGCGACGTCCCATCTCACCGTCGTCGGAGTTGAATGAGACGACGATTCCTTGATTGTGCATGATCGCACCGTTGTAAGGAATCGAATCCTTCACCTCGAACTTGTAAGCCCACCAGTCGGAGAAAGAAGAACCGGTCGCTCCATGCTTGGCCATCGCGTCGGCCACTTTATAGCCTTCCAAGATGTGCTGGAACGATCCGATCTGAACGTCGAACTGATCGAGCACGCGGATCAGTGCCAAGATTTCGTCCTGGCGATAGCTATGGCAATGGACCCAGCGGGAACCTTCCAGAATCTCAGCCACCGCTTCCAGTTCCAAATCTTTGCGTGGCGGCAAGCCTTGCTTCGACTCAGAATAAGCTTTCTGGGCGGCGCGATACTCTTGAGCTTCGCGGAACTCGTCGCGGAAGATCTGTTCGACCCCCATGCGCGTTTGCGGGTAGCGACTGGTGTAGTCATCGCCCCAGTTGCTTTGTTTGACGTTTTCACCCAAGGCAAACTTGATCCCCTGCGGGGCCCCTTGGAACTTGAGCTGTTCGGCCGACAAGCCCCAACGCATTTTGATCACCTGGTTCTGACCACCGATTGGGTTGGCTGAACCATGCAAGATGTTGGATGACGTCAAACCGCCGGCAAGTTGCCAGTAGATATCGATATCGTCCGCATCGATGAAGTCACCAATCCGAACTTCAGCCGTGATGGCCTGACCACTTTCGTTGATACCGCCGTCGGTGGCGATGTGCGAGTGACAGTCGATCAAACCGGGCGAGATATGCAGACCGGAAGCATCGACCACCGTTGCGTCGTCGGGCACTTCCAGGTCGGTACCAACCGCTTTGATCTTGCCATCTTCAATCAAGACCGTTGCGTTCTTGAGAATGCCTTGCTCGCCACAAGTCCAGATGGTCGCTCCCTTGAAAGCCACCAGGCCCGCGTCCGCCGGAGGAGTCACCGTGCCGAACGAACCCAACGGATATTGAACTGGGAAGCTGGCCAGTTGTGGCTTTTTGTCGTCCTTTTGGTCTTCGTCTTTTTTCTCGTCTTCCTTGTCGTCCGCTTCTTCCTGCTTCTCTTCCTTTTCTTCTTCCATGCCCGATGCGGTCATCGTTACGGGCGAGACCGTTCCGTCTGGCCAACGCAGCGTTCCGAGCATCGAGTCTTCATCTTCCTGGAAGGTGATCGACAACGTCGCCACACCACGCGGACCAAACTTGTCGGCAATGAACTGTCCGACGATGCGTCCTTCTTCGTACTTCAGCGACTTCAGCTCAACCTTTTCCTTGAACTTCGGGGTCGTTTCGGCGGGTCGAATCGTTCCCTTCATGTTCTTCGGACCGGTCAAGTTCATCAGAATTACACTCGAAGCATCTTTTGGCGGGCTCTGAATTTCGATTTTCCAATCGGCTGCCAGCTGCTCAGGAGCCGGGTTCTCATGTTCGTACCGCTTGCCGTTCACCCAGGTCTCGACCACGTCTGAGCCCTTCTCGAACAGCGGCTTCGAGGTGACCACAAAGCTGGCCAGCTTGCCCGATTCAATCGTGCCGAGCTGATCGGCGATTCCCAGGCGTTTGGCCGGAACGGTCGTCATGGCTGCGAGGGCGGCGTCCGCATCAAAGCCACGTTCGACCGCGGTGCTCAGGTTTTTAAGGAACTGCGAAACCGAATCCAACCGATGGGCGGTTAGCAAGATCTCGACATCTTTCTCCGACAGACGCGCCAGGTTCTCCGGAGCATGATCCCAGTGCATCAGTGAAAGTAACGTCGTCGAAGAAGCCGCTTCCGGTGTGGCCACATTTGGGGCTTTCGGGAAGTTGACCGGCACCACGAAGGTTCGCTTCATCGCGGCAATGTCATCCAAGCGACGATACTCACGACCGCTGCCAATCACGATCAAGTCGAGACCGAACTCGCGGGCAAAGATATCCGCCCGGGTAGCGAACTGCTCGTCGCTTGTCTCCAGCATTACAGGTAAGTCGCCCTCCAGGTACGGCTTCATTGCGTCGAGGGTGATGTTGGTTTCGGGCAACAGCAGCGAAGCATCTTTCTCGGAAGCCTTCTGCGCATCGCGATACCAGCCGGCATCGTAGAACGCCTGGCGGGCCAGCGCGACGGCACCCATGGGGGAATTCGGATAGCTGCCCCGCGGACCGCGGCGATTGAGCGTCAACTGACCGGCCAGGGCAAAACCATCGCGCAGTTGGCGATATTGCACGTCCCCCTCATCCAGCGAGTAGATCGCACTTTGTCCGCGGAGGATGCCATCTTGCGGTGCGATCAAACGAGCGACGAACCCTTGCTTGCGATAATCGTTCGCAGCCAAATCCGAGCTTTTGATCGCCGAACTGACGCTGAAATCGGATCGGATATTGGAATTCCAATAAGAAGATGGCGGACGCTGATTCGAGGCATCGAACGAGACTTCGCCGTAGCTATCGATGAAGCCGGGATAAATGAACTTCCCTTCCAAATCGACCACATCCGCTTCGGGCGGAATTTGAGCGTCTTTGCCCATCGCCACGATCTTGGAGTTGCGAACCACAATCGTGGTCGCCACCGGCTCGGCACCTGGTTCGGTCACGACCTTGGCATTGGTGATCGCAAAGACCTCGACCGGATGGCGGCGAAGACCTTCATCGTGGCGGGACGTTTGCTGCGGCGCTTCGGCCATCACAGCGACAGAGAAGATGGCGAGCAGGCACCAACTAAGCAAGTAGCGATACTTCATTGGGGGCAAAATCCAGGCAGGCTCAACAAAGCGAATAGGAAATTACCTATTCAACCTAATCAACAAAAACACAATCAGCTTCAAGGATAGCCTCCACCTTGGTGGTCTATCCATATCCTTTTGCGCAATCAACGGGACATTTCCTGATCTTTTTGTCTTGAATCACCACCAGATTGAGCCCTTTTTCGCCGCTCGCTGCTGATTTGTGTTAGTCGCCGTCTTTGTCCGGTAGGCCGCAATCTTGGCCTGATCATTTCGTCTGGCACCCAGTCGATGGTCTTGTATCAGGCATATCGAGGTCCAGCGTTGTGCGGTTTCTGCCGACTGTGGGCATTGTCCTTCCCCCTTTCGACCGGCTGAAGAATGCTGCTAGCAGTGGTCGAAATCAAGCTGTAGATGCGAAAACCATCACGGCCGTAGGAAGCGGTCGTCGCGTCATGCTCAACTCGCGCAGGGAAGTGAATCTCATGAACAAGGCAACTTGGATCATTCCGATTGTTGGCTGTCTGCTCAGCAGCAGCCTCACACTTGGCCAAGACTTTCATCCCGACGAATTACGTTCGATCTCGGAAGCCAGGTACATCGATCAACGGATCTCAGAGCTTGAGGCACGGCTGAAAGCATTCGAAGACGCCGAAGCCAAAACGTCAACCACTTCGCTGGAGACACCCCAAGCGTTGCCGCCGGTGCCTGACTTGACCTACCAAGACGCCCTGCAGCCCGATCCGTATGCCCCCTGCCCGACGGTTTGCTGCCCTTCCGATCTATGGCTGCGTCCAACCCCAGGCTTCTACGGCGACGCCGAGATCTTGCTCTTGAAGTGGTACGACACCGACGGCGACGACGGCACCAACACCACCAGCGATGCTTCGCGGTTCACGCTCGGTTTCATGAACGATCACGGCCGCTCGATTCGAGCACGCTACTTCGAGTTTGGTGTTGCCGACGATAACGGACCAGGACAACTTCTCATTCAGCATGCCGACTTGGAGTACGCCGGTCGATTCGCCCTGAACAACAATTGGCTCGGCGAGATCAGCCTGGGGGGGCGCTGGGCTTCGCTGACGACACCGAACCCGCGCATCTTCAAAGATACCTACGGCCCGGTATTTGGTATCGACCTGCGAAGCGAACTTCGCGATTGGCTGAGCATCTATGGTTCGGCTCGCCAATCGTTTCAATTCGGTCGCGAAGAGCAGGAAGACGATTTGAAAACGTTCGGCATCACCGAACTGGGGCTCGGGTTGGAGCTCTCACATGCGACGTGTGTCCGCGAATGGTACTTCCGCACAGGCGTTGAAAGTCTTTATTACACTTCGGTTCGCGACGACGAAGAAGACTACGGACTGGTTGGCTTGACCTTCAAACTAGGAACACGGTTTTAGTCTCGCTTCGCCCCCTTTTGTCAGTCGCATAGGCACACCTTGGTTCGGAAGGTTGCTTCAGCATTACTCTCAGACAACACGCTAGGCCCGAAACTCCCGGTCCTATTTCTGATTGCCGTACCATCGTTCGGCAATGCGATCGAGTTCGACCATCACACCATCCAGCTCTAGCACCTTGGGTGTGATGGCGTAGGTGACTTGAGGTGGGACGGTCGGTTCGTAGTGCCGTGAGATCCATCCTTCCGCCTCAAGAAGGCGCAACCGTTCGGTGAGGGTTTTGGTCGAGATCGAGCCCAAGCGCCGCCTCAGTTCTCCGAATCGCTTTGGACCTTCCATGTGCAGCCGATGCAGCAGCAACAAGGTCCAGGGACTGGCCAGAATTGATAACAGCTTACGGAGCGGTTCGTGCTCGTTGTCTTCGTCTTCAGTCTGCGCGGCCATCACCTTGGTTCCCCACGGTAAACTTACTTCACTACAGGACGCTACTTTACTAAAGAAAGCACCGATCGTAAAGTTTTCTCCATCGAAGCTACCAATTCTTTCCCAGGAGACAGAAACATGACGATCGATCTTCCTCAACCTATTGCGTCTTACTTTCTCGCGGACCGCGGATCAAGCGAAGCCATCGCGGCCTGCTTCACGCCGGATGCCGTTGTTCGAGACGAGGGGCATACCTATCAAGGTCGCTCCGAGATCCAGTCTTGGAAGACGGAAGCTGCCGCGAAATATGTTTATACCTGTGAACCGTTAACCATCGAGCAAAATGCCGAGGCATCGGTTGTGACGTGTCGGCTGGAAGGGAACTTCCCGGGAAGTCCCGCTGATCTTCGATTTGTTTTTCACCTTGCTGGTGACAAAATCGCCTCGCTGGAAATCGCACCGTAGGTTTGGTTCGTGGCGATACCGAATGCCGCGTGGCCGATGTTCCCTGTTTGCCTCTTCATTTCCTTAATTACAAGTAGAGGGTCGGACCCATGAAAACCATGTTTTCGGATTACCTTCGTGTCGTGATGCCGGTGCTGATGCTGTTTTTCGCCGGGGGTTTGCTGGCTGCCGAGCCGCCTGTTACTGATAACTTGCCCGAGTCATCACCGAGCAAAAGCGAAGCCAAGCCTAGCCAAACACCGCAACTTTTCGAGCTTCGCGTTTACACCGCGGCGCCCGGCAAAATGGATGCCCTGCACAAACGTTTTCGCGACCACACGCTACGGTTGTTCGCCAAACATGGCATCAAAAGCATCGGCTATTGGACTGCCAAACAAGAGCCAAACGAAGAACGCTTATATTATCTCGTCGCCTATCCGGACCTCGAGAGTCGTGAAAAAATGCTTGTCCAAGGAATCGCCGTCGATGCGGAATTCCGTCAGGCGGTCGCTGAGTCGACGCAAGATGGCCCGCTGACGACGAATATCGAGTCCATCTTGCTGACACCAACTGATTACTCGCCATTGAAATAGCATTCCGCTAATCCAACGCTGCTGCCACGTTTCGGCAGCAGCTTGGCTTGTATCGCCCGAAATTGTGTTGGCGAATCGAACGGCCTCCCCGCGAAGCTGGTTTCAACTTTGCTTGGGACTGGCTTAGAATGGATGGTTTTCTATTCTGTCATTGCTACGGAGCAACCAATGTCTCACCCCACACTCACAACGCGCCATCGGTTTTGTACATGCCTGATCGGCTGTGTGTTGTTGATGGGAAGCCACGTTGCTTTCGGACAAGAGACGCCTGCGGTCCATTTGAGTGACGACACGTTGTTAACGTTCGAGCCCGCCGCGAAAGGGAAAGTGCTGATTGCCAAGGAGGACGACTTCCTTCAACGGCTGGGCGATCTTGAAATCCAGACGCGTATGCAAAGTGAACAACCGGTTACCAAGCAGGCTTACATCGAAAGCCTGCAAGCGGGCGTCAAGGATTGGCAGGAAGACGAGATGAAATACGTCGAACAGGCCACGAAAACGGTTCGCGAGCGGCTTCAAGAGTATGACCTTCCTTTCCCGAAGCAAATTCATCTGATTCGCGTTGCTGGTGAAGTCGAAGGAAACGCACCGCATTGCCGCGAAGCAAGCATTATCCTTCCAGACGCCTTCTTCGCACTTCAGGAACGAGCTCCAGGCATCTTAGCCCACGAGCTTTTCCACGTGCTTAGCAGCCACAATCCCGAGCTGCGTGACAAAATGTACGGTGTGATTCACTTCCGTCCGACTAACGAGGTGCGACTGCCGAAGGAACTGCAGCCGCGGCGAATCACTAACCCCGATGCAACCGGCAATTACCATGTCGTCATGTTGAACATCGACGGCGAAGAAACCCCTGTCGTGCCGGTATTGCTCACGAAGTCGAGCGAATATCGCCCCGGCGGCCTGTTCGCGAACTTGAGCTTCCAGCTGATGGTTCTAGAAAAGCAAGACGGCAAGTACGTCGCCTTATTAAACGACGGACGCCCGCGACTTCTTTCACCGCGCGAAGTCCCCGACTACACCGCGCAGATCGGTCACAACACCGGTTACATCATTCACCCAGAAGAAGCCTTAGCCGATAACTTCATGCTGCTGGTCATGAACGCGAAGGACGTGCCCGATCCTTGGGTGATCGAAAACTTGAAACAGGTTTTACCCAAGCGCGAGACCAGCAAAGCTCAATAATTGCCCGGCCCGATCAAGCCCAGCTCAACCGCAAAACGGACGAAATCGGCTCGGCTGCGAAGTCCCAGCTTCACGCCGATTCGCCCGCGATACGTTTCGACCGTCTTCACGCTGAGATCCAACTCGTCGGCGATCTCCTGGTTCGTGTACCCTTTGGCCAGTTGCAGAAAGACGGTCTTCTCGCGGGCACTCAAGCTTTTCAAGGGTCCTTTCTTATCGTCGGCGGACGTATCATTCTCGGCGACCAACAGCGATCCAACCTGGCTCGGGTCGAGATCGAGGTCGACAAAAATCTTGCCGCTGGCCACCGCTCGAATCGCTGCGGCGACCTCGGTATCGGCGGCCGCTTTCACAACGTATCCGCTCGCTCCACTGGCCAGCGCCGCGCGGACGAGCCCTAAATCATCATGCATCGACAACACAATGATCCGCGTGTTCGGCACATCGCGTCGGAGTGATTCGATGTAGGGCAACGTGCTTCCGCCTGGCATCGTCAGGTCGAGAATCAGCACGTCCGGTTCCAGCCGCTTTATTTCTTCCAGAATATGATCGGTATCGGAAACTTCGCCCACCACTTCCATGTCGTCGTTCATCTGCAGCAGCAGTTTCAGTCCGGCACGGAAGACCGAGTGATCGTCAGCAATCACTAATCGAATTTTCTTCGTTTCACTCATTGTCGCACCGGCAGTTTCACACGAAGGAAAGTTCCGCCGCCTGGCGGAGAAAGGATGACCAGTTGCCCACCCAACAGCGATGCACGCTGCGAGATGCTGGTCAGCCCCAAGCCGCTTGCTTCTGTCGTATTGACCTCGCTCGGAAGTCCGGCGCCGTTGTCTTCGATTTCCAAAAGCAGCTCCCCGCTGCGACTGGCGACCAGCACCCGAACGCGCTGAGCTTTGGCGTGCCGTACCACATTAGTCGTGGCTTCTTGAATGATGCGGTAGACAGCCGTTTGTACCGGAACCGAAAGCACCGAGTAGTCACTTACCTCCAGCGTCAAATCGACCTCTAAGTCATGGATTTGTCGCAAGTCCTCCGCCATCCTCTCGAGCGCCCCTTCGAGTCCCAAGTGATCGAGCGCGGCAGGTCGCAGGCCGTTCGCAATCCGGCGGACCTCGTGCACGGCGTGGTTCACGATGTTGCGTAAGTCGTTCAATCGTTGAGGGTCGCTGGAACCATCCGGCTGGTTGCCAATCGTTCGCAGTCCCATCATCACCGAAGTCAGCGACTGGCCGATTTCGTCGTGCAGGTCAAACGCGATCCGACGACGTTCTTCTTCCTGCAGCGAGACAAACGTTTCTAGCAAGTCGGCCCGCATCAGAGCCAAACGCTGTAGAGGGCGAATCATCGTAAACCACAGCACGGGAAACAACACTAACGTCAGCAACACGGCATCAGCGAACGCGGCCGTCCACGAGACGTGACTTTCGCTCAGCAGGACCGGCAACAGCAGCATCACCGTGACTTCCCCGAGGAACACCACGAGCAAGATGGTCACGGCAGCACGCCACGGCTGAATCGGATAATTCCTGGCGGAGGGAGAAGTGGTCATGAAAATCGCCAAAACAAAATCGAAAGCAAATCAGGCCAAATCAATCGAGTACGTCTCAGGGAGGGCCAGCATTCTATTCTAACAATCGGATGATTTTTCTGTTAGCGGAACGGCAATTACCATGCCTGCCGGGGGTCGCCATCCAAGCCCTCGACAAAGCCATGTCAGGGAATCCCTTACAAGGCCGCGAAGATTACGGCTTCTCCTGAATTGCGACTTATTTGCTGGTAACCAACAATAAACCAATGCCCACCTATGCGACCGCTCGTCGCTATGTCGATTGAAACCCCTAACACGGAAACCGAGCAAACGCCGCCGGGATTAGACGTATGTCTCAGCCAACCGAAACAAGTAGCCAAGGCATCCTCTCCACGATCGTTAAGATCGTCCCGTCGGTCCTCGTCATCGGGGCCCTGGGGGCGGCGTGGCTCGCCGTGCATCACATGAACACCACCGACGAAGAGCATGGCGAAGCGACCGATGACCACGCGACTGAGGAAGTCGTCGCCGACGTGCTGACACTTCCACCTGGCAAAGTGAGTTCGGCCCAGCTGGTCATCGCGCCGGTATCGACCGAGATGATTCAGCACTCGCATATCGTCCCTGGCCGCATCATTTACGACCCAACGAAACATATCGAGGTCCGCTCGCCCATCGACGGTGTTCTGCGCAGCGTCGAAGTAAATCCTGGCGATCAGGTGACAAAGGGCCAACTGCTGGCCACCGTCACCAGTCCCGAAATTGGCAAAGCCCGCGCCGAACTGCTTCGCTGCGAAGCAGAAGGCAAATTGGTCGCTGCCCAAACCGAGCGAACCAAACAGATCGCTGACAACTTGCAGCATTATGCCAATCTGCTCGCTGAAGATGCCGAACCAGAGAAGATTGAAGCAGAATTGAAAAACCGTTCGCTCGGCAACTTTGGCAAGACCTTGCAGCCTGCTCACTCGAAGCTGAAACTCTCGCGCGATCTGCTGAGCAACATTCAACCTCTTTCGGAAACGGGGGCCATTTCTGGCAAGACCTTCCGCGAACGCGAATCGCAATTCGAGGTGGCTCGAGCCGAATTTCAGGCCACGCTCGATCAGGCGATTTTCGACGCCCAGCAATCGCAACGGCAAGCAGACGCCGATCTGGCCGATGCCCAGCGGCAAGTCGAGATCGCCCGCGATCAACTTCGATCGCTCTTGGGTGACGACCAAGCCGCCACGCTCGAAAAGTCGGGCGAGAACATCTCGGAACTGCGTGTTGTCGCCACGATGGATGGCACGATCGAAGCGCGACACTTTGCCGCTAACGAACGTGTTTACCGTGCGGACAGCTTGTTCACACTGGCCGATACTTCTTCGCTGTATGTCGATGCCAACATTCGCGAAAACGACTGGCCGGCTGTTCGGATTAAACCGGGCACCGAGGTTCGGATCACGTTGCCCGCGCTCGTCGGCCAGACGTTTCACGCGCATGTGAAATATGTCGGCCGCGAAGTTGCTCCAGAAACAAACAGTGTGCCGGTGGTGGCTTCGTTGAGCAATCCCGAAGGCTTGCTTCGTCCTGGGATGTTCGCTCGAGTGACGCTGCCGATCAGCGATCCGAAACGTTCGCTCGCGGTCAGTGCCGAATCGATCGTGCATCACGACGATCGCGAATTTGTCTTCGTACAAATCGGTGAATACGAGTTTCAATGCGTCGAAGTCGAAACCGGCCTGCACTCGGAAGAATGGGTTGAGATTCGTGGCGGATTGGAAGGGAACGAAAAGGTCGTTCAAAAAGGCGCGTTCCTGCTTAAATCGGAATGGCTGTTGGAAGGTGAAGCGGAATAATCGCCCGCTTGGTTTATTGGTTTTCCTGCTTAGCCTCCCGTAATCTGTGGTTTCCTCATGCTCACGCACCTGATTGATTTTTCGCTTAAGAATCGCGGCCTGATCATCATTTTGACGTTGTTGATGGCTGGAGCTGGTTTCTACTCGGCCATCAAATTGCCGATCGATGCCGTACCGGACATGACCAACGTGCAAGTCCAGGTCGTGACCGATGCTGGTTCGCTCTCGCCGATCGAAGTCGAACGGTATGTGACCTACCCGGTCGAAAACACCATGGGCGGTCTGCCCGACGTGGAAGAACTGCGAAGTGTCTCGAAATTCGGCATCTCGGTGGTGACCATCGTGTTTAAGGAAGGGACCGACGTTTACTGGGCCCGTCAATTGGTTGGCCAACGTCTGAGCGAAGCGGCCTCGAATATTCCGCCCGGCTACGGCACGCCTTCCCTTGGCCCGCTGACAACCGCGTTGGGCGAAATCTTGCAGTTCGAGGTCCGCAGCAATCATCATTCGCCCATGGCACTCCGCACAATGCTCGAATGGGAGATCGCCCCTAAACTCCGCGAAGTCTCCGGCGTGACCGAAATCAACTCGCATGGCGGTTTCTACAAGACGTTTGAAGTCCGCCCTGATCCTGACCGGATGACCAGCTACGGCATCACGCTCGACACGCTGTTCTCGCATTTGGAAAACAACAACGCCACGGCTGGTGGTGGTTATGTGGTGCACTACGGCGAACAGCGCTTCGTTCGTGGAATGTCGCTCTTGGAAGATGAAGACGATATTCGCTCGGTCGTCCTTCGCCGCGAAGCGGATGGCACGCCGATCCTGGTCGGCGATGTGGCGGACGTCGAAGTCGCTCCGATGACACGCCAAGGTGCCGTAACTCGCGATGGTCGGGGCGAAGCGGTCACGGGCCTGGTGATGATGCTGATCGGCGAGAACTCTCGCGAAGTCGTGCAGCGTGTGAAAGCCCGTTTGGAGGAAATCGAACCAACGTTGCCGGAAGGTGTGTGGTTGGAAGTCACGTACGATCGGGCTGCCCTGATCGGGCGAACCTTGAAAACAGTGCTGACCAACTTGACCGAAGGTGGCTTGCTGGTGATTGTCGTGCTGCTGTTCATGCTGGGCAGTCTGCGTGCGGGGATTGTGGTGGCGTTGGCAATTCCCTTGTCGATGCTGTTTGCCACCAACATCATGTTTACCACTGGTGTGACAGCCAGTTTGATGAGTCTGGGAGCGATCGACTTTGGTCTGATTGTCGACAGTTCGGTGATCATGATCGAGAACTGCATGCATCGCTTGTCGCATAACAACGAGGGCAAATCGCATATACAAGTGATTCGCGATGCAGCGATCGAAGTGCGAAAACCAACGATGTTCGGTGAATTGATCATCTCGGTCGTGTTTGTGCCGATCTTGATGCTGCAAGGCACCGAAGGCAAGCTGTTCCGCCCGATGGCGATGACCGTATTGTTTGCCTTGGCTGGTTCGCTTGTCTTGTCGCTCACCTTCATGCCAGCGATGGCTTCGCTGATGCTGCCCAAGAAAATGGAAGACAAGGAGGTGTTCCTCGTTCGCTGGATTAAATACATCTACGATCCGATCGTCAGTCGAGCGATTCATTACTCGGGAACGACCGTGGCGATCGCCCTGGCAGTGTTCGCGTTGAGCATTCCGATTGGCCTGAATCTCGGGGCGGAGTTCATGCCGCGACTCAACGAAGGGGACTTGCTCGTCGAAGCTGTCCGCTTGCCCAGCGCGACGCTGGAAGGTTCGATCGCCATGTCGACCCAGATCGAAAAGACGCTGCTGAAGTTTCCTGAGGTGAAAACGGTCTTCTGTAAAACGGGCCGTCCGGAAATCGCCAACGACGTGATGGGTGTCCACCAGACCGACGTCTGGGTGCTGCTTAAGCCGCCACACGATTGGCCGGAAGAGAAGACACGCGACGACCTGATCGAGGAAATGTCGGAAGTCCTGAACAGCAACGTGCCCGGTGTCGCATTTGGCTTCACACAGCCAATTGAAATGCGTGTCGATGAATTGGTCGCTGGCGTCAAAGCCGACGTGGCCGTGCTGCTGTATGGCGACGACTTGAACATCTTGGCGACCAAGGGCAAACAAATTGAAGCTGCTCTGCGAAAGATCCCAGGAGCAGTCGATGTGAAAGCCGATTACCAAGCCAACTTGTCGACCATTAACATCACAACCCAGCCCGACAAACTCGCCCGCTATGGGGTGGATGCTCAAAGCGTGCTGGACGTGATATCGTCGATCGGCGGCCTGCCTGTGGGGCAAATTTTTGATGGCCGGGCGAAGTTCCCGATTCTCGTTCGCATCCCTACCCAATGGCGCGAGAATCTGTCTCTGTTGGAGCAACTTCCGGTTGCCGAAGCAGGTGGGCAGCCGATTCCATTGAAAGAACTTGCCGAAATCAAGCTCGAAGAAACGCCTCCCAGCATCGAGCACGAAGCGATTCGTCGTCGTACCTTCATTGCGGCCAACGTTCGCGGTCGAGACGTCGCCTCGTTTGTCAACGAAGCGAAAGCGACCATTGCCAAGGAAGTCGAACTGCCGGCCGGATACGAAATCCAATGGGGTGGCGACTTCGAGAACCTGCAATCGGCCAGCCAGCGATTGGCATTGATCACACCGCTGGTGCTGTTGATCATCTTGCTGCTGCTGCACACCAGCTTGGGATCGGTTCGCCTGGCACTGTTGATCTTTCTGGCCGTGCCGATGGCCGCATCGGGTGGGATCATCGCGCTTGCCATGCGTGAGATGCCTTTCAGTATTTCGGCAGGGGTTGGCTTCATTGCGTTGTTCGGCGTGGCCGTGCTCAATGGTTTGGTCTGGGTGAGTGCCGCCGAGCATCAACGTAAGAACGGAATGCCGCTCGACCAAATCAGCCACGACACCGCACTGGCTCGACTTCGACCGGTGCTGATGACCGCGATGGTGGCTAGTCTCGGATTCTTGCCGATGGCCCTCTCGACCAGCGACGGTGCCGAAATGCAGCGACCACTGGCCACCGTGGTGATCGGCGGGCTGATTACTTCGACCCTGTTGACCTCGCTTGTCGTCCCGGCGATTTACCCTTGGTTCGCCAAAGGGCTGCCGGTGGACGAAGACGCCTAGACGCCACGATTTGTC
This sequence comes from Blastopirellula marina, assembly GCF_002967765.1. Lineage (NCBI taxonomy): Bacteria > Pseudomonadati > Planctomycetota > Planctomycetia > Pirellulales > Pirellulaceae > Blastopirellula > Blastopirellula marina. Next base: position 1,202,817 of record NZ_PUHY01000010.1, read on the forward strand.
ACTCTTGTCGCGGGCAGAGCGATTTCTGGCGAGCAATCGTGGTGGAAATAGTTTATGGTGGGAATCCTTAACGCCCACCTTCTTCCTCCAGATTCGCTTGAACTTGCCATGATCCGCTCGTTTGTTTTGCGATTTGCCGTGACCCTTTGTGGTTGTTTTGCATTGGCCTCCTCTGCTCTGGCAGGCGAATTGAATCCAGATTTCTCGCAAGAAATCGACCGTCAACTGGCCGCCAGCCCGGCGGATACCGAGTTCGCGATTTGGATCGGGCGTCCCGACGGCGAGACACTTTTCGAACGCAACGCCGAGCAAATGATGCCGACCGCCAGTGCGATCAAGGTGGCAATCTTGCTCGAGTTCTTCGCCAAGTACGAGGATCAACTCGACAGCCCACCCGCTGGCGTGAAGCCGCTGTTCGAGTCGGATCATCCCGCGTTCAGCCACTTCAACCAAGCGCAACGCGAGGAGATCGAGAAGTATCTGGCCAAAGCGACCGTCGCTGAAATTGGCTATCGCATGGTTCATACGGCAGGAGCCCCGAATCGTGTTTACAACGGAGCGACCAACATTGCGACGGCATTGTTGGGTGGTCCCGCGAAGACGACCCAGGCAATCCATGCCCGCGATCCAGCTTTCCAAGGAATCGTGGTCAATCGCTATCAACTGGCCGATCGCAAAGCGAACGGCGACAACGTTGCGTCCGCGAAATCGCTGGCCGCCGTGCTGGCAAAACTGGCAACTGGCAAGGTAGCCGGCTTGCAGGACGACACCGTCCAACGCATTCATAAGATCTTGAGCATCGACGGCGCCGCGCCGGGCGTCACTAGCTTCGGCAAGTCGGGCTCGCTCAGCACAACGCCGGTTACCCGCGTCCTCTCGGGCTGGGACGACGATGGCCAAGCCACGCTGGTTTACGCCATCATGGGTTCTGCCCCGGCCGATGGTGGCGAAGGAAGTGCCAAGTTCGCTCAGCTTCGCGGTAATGTCGCAGCATTGCGGGACGCAATCGCGAAGCCTCGTCCCATCGATGCCGATGTGCTGCTGCGTGGCGGTTTGGTTTTCGTCGGCGACGACAGCGAACCCAAAGTCGGAAATGTTGCCATCAAAGACGACAAAGTCATCGCCGTGGGTGACTTCCCGCTGGGCGAAATCGTGTGGACGATCGACTGCGAAGGACTGGCGATCAGTCCGGGCTTTATCGATCTGCATAACCATAGCGATAACCCGATTCAACGACCGGCGACCCGTTCGGCCGCGAACTACCTGACGCAGGGTTGCACCACGCTGGTCACCGGCAACTGTGGTTCCGGGCCGGTAATCGCTGGGGCTTATTACGACAAAATCGACGAACAAGGCGCCGGTGTGAATATCGCTCACCTGCTGCCGCAAGGTTCGCTTCGCTCGCGTGTCGTCGGCGAGACCGATCGACCGGCAACCGAAGACGAAATGAAGCAAATGAAAGACCTCACAGACCGGGCGATGACCGAAGGTGTGTGGGGCATGTCGACCGGTCTGATCTACACGCCAGGTTCGTTTGCCGATACCGACGAGCTGGTCGAGATCGCCAGCGTCGTCAGCAAGCGAGGTGGCATCTATGCCAGTCACATGCGGAACGAAGGAACCGAACTGCTGGAAGCGATCGAGGAGATCCTCGCCATCCAAAGTCGTGCCAACATTCCGGTTCATATCTCTCATTTCAAATCGAGTGGTCAGGACTCGTGGGGATTGGTTCGCATCGCAATCGAAAATATCAAAGCGGCTCAGAAAAAAGGAGCGATCGTCACGGCCGATCAATATCCTTACACCGCGTCGAGCACGTCACTCGGAGCAACCGTTATTCCCAGTTGGGCTCGCTCTGGCAGTCGGGCCGATATGCTGACTCGCATTCAATCGGATACCGAAGCAGGTGCCAGGGCTCGCGAGGCGATGCAGCACAAGCTGAAAATCACCGACAACGGGCATCGCATTCAAATTGCTCACTTCTCCAGGAACCCTTCCTGGGCTGGGCGTCGCTTGGACGAAATCGCCGCCGAAAAAGGAATCAGCACATTCGACCTGGTGATCGAGATCGAAGAAGCTGGTGGGGCTCAAATCGTCAACCACAGCATCAACGAAGATGACGTCCGTTACGTGATGACCTTCCCTTGGGTCGCCACGGCTTCCGATGGCGGCGCCAAAATCCCTGGGGCCAGTGTTCCGCACCCGCGAAGTTACGGTACGTTCTCGCGTAAGATCGGCCTTTACTCCGTTCGCGAGAAGATTATCTCGCTTAATCACGCCGTCCGTAGCAGTACCGGTTTGCCTGCCGATATTTTGGGAATGACCGATCGCGGCTATCTCCGTCCAGGCCAAGTCGCCGACATCGCGGTTTGGGATCCCAAAACGTTCCTTGATACGGCCACTTTCATCAAGCCGCATCAATACTCGGAAGGCATCAAGTACGTTTTCGTGAATGGCGAGGTCGCCCTGAGCGAAGGTCACTTGACTGGAGCCTTGCCGGGCAAGGCACTGCGCAAAGTTCCCAAGCCAGCGGAGTAGCACGCGTCGCGAACTCAAACATCGCGAGCACGTTCATCCATATATTGGGCCAGTTCCGTCTCCATTTCTTCATCAAGGGACATGATCAGTTCCGTGATGTCGAGCGAATCGGCCCCGGCCTCTTCATAGATATCAGGCGAGGTCGTAAGCTGCTCGATCGAGACGCCCAATTGCTCAGCCATCAAGTTCAAAAGACGCTCCCGCCGCGCTTCATTGCGGTTCCGCTGAAAAACGTAGGTTTGCCCAGGCAGCTGAACGAACCACAACAAATGCCCGCACTGGGGGCACGGCGCATCGCCAGTCATGATCGAAGGTTCGATCACCACACAGGCCTGACAAATTGGACAATTCCCAGACTGGCCTTCCGGAGTTCGTGACGAAATGGTCATGGCAAAATATTTTCCTTTAGCGGAGCCTGATGCGACGATCGATCGATCGACCCGGTTTGGTCATTGGAACCACATTCCTATGCGGACTCAAGGAATTTGTTTTACGGCGCACGGGCTCGATTCGTGCAGCGCTGATTTCGCTTCACCCAACAACTTGATCGATTCACCGTCGAACTGACCGGTCGATCCACAGGAACGATGACCCCGGGCGCTACCGGATGCACTGACACGTGTCTGTTTGACGAACGGGTTGCTTGTTTCCCTTGAACGGAGCTTTGTCGCAATCGACGAACAAGATTCTGACGTCGTCGTGGGCATCTCCGCGGCTTACGGGAAGATGAAACTGGCGTGTTCGATTCAGCGATTTGCTTCGGTTGGACGGCCAGTGACGAGCACAGGAGATGATCGATGTTCATCACGGCCACGTTCACCACAGAACCGATTCCTTCGTTGAGGTTCACTGATTTGTCGGTTGAAGCGGGAGATAGCTTCCGCTTCCGCCGACGCTTTGGTTCCGGCTTATTGCCCGGCGGCCGCCATGACCACAGGTTCTTACCGTCCTCCTCCCGCTGTTCGAGATACCGCTGGTTCTGCTCAGTTTGCTGTCGAGCAAGCGTCTGCTTTTCGTTGACCTGCTTGATCACCTTTCGCAAGCGAATACCGAGTGATTTCCACGAGTGCCGCCGGCGTTTGGCTGGATTGGCGACGCACAGTTGCAGTTGGTCAAGCATCTCTTGCGGAGTTCGCGGAGGGATTGGCTCATCATCACCCGTTTGTCGCTGTTGTTGTTCTTTTAGCGACCCATCCAAGGCGCGTAATCGCCCGGCGACTGAGACCAAGGCTTGGTCGATGTGTGTGATCAGCTCGCGTACCGAACGGTGGATTTCTTCACCCGTCGGAGGCTTCGTCCGCTTCAGCGGGGGCAGAACGCCAGCGCTGTAGGCGTCGAGTTCGGCAGCGAGTTGGACGTAAGTATCAGACATCAGGAAAGCGACGAAGTAAGATTCGTACAGTACGTCAATGCAGATGGTAAACGAGTGATGGCTTCGGTTATCCAGAGATCGTGTAAACCTGGCAAGCGATTTTTTCATGCCTGCCAGCGCAAGGTGTTGCCCAGGCTACAGAAGAAACTTTTCCGGCAGCCGTCGGGGCCCAGTCCTAGCGTGGCCGATCGATGATGCCACTTCTCTTAATCGGCACGCGAAATGCTTATTACCGCCTCGTCACAAAAGCATTTCATTTACCGATAGGAGACGAGCCATGAGCGATTCATGGGGGCTTTGCAAGGGTTGCAAGTGGTGGCAGATTGAACCCGATGCAAGCGTAACTGACCAAACGGCCGGGTTTTGCATCGATGAAAAGCTGCAGCCGTTTCAGCTACGAATTACCGGCAACGGCGGGTGTAATCGGTTTGCCGCGGGCAAGCCAGCCCGGGCGGAGGGCTCGAGTGAGAAGCCGCCCGAGGCCGCGCCGCAGCGTTAGTTCGCAGACCTGAGTGATCGGGCATCGACCACGATTAAGGACGCTTGGTGGGCAACCCCGCGTCGACATTGGAAAGCCAGGTGGTCAATTGATCCTTGAGCTCGGCGGTTAATTCGGGCTTCGTTTGCGCGAGATCTTGGCGTTCGCCGAGATCTTTCGCTAAATCGTAAAGTTCGCACGAATCGTCGTCGTAGTTCAGGATCAGCTTATAGTTTCCACGGCGAATCGCCGAACCAGGCCGATTCGCTTTGTGGAAGGCAAAGTGCGGGTAATGAAAGAACAGTGCTTCGCGCTGCAGCTGACCTGCCGCGAAGAGAGGACGCAGCGTCTCTCCGTCGAGCGATTCTCCGTCGGTAAGTTCGCAACCAGTGGCATCGAGGATTGTGGCCGTTAGATCCATGCTAATGACCGGCGTATGATCAATTTGGTTCGCCTTCGTCACCCCAGGCCAACGCACGATAAGTGGTACCCGCAGGCCACCTTCGTAGAGATATCCCTTCCCTTGCTTTAACGGCCGGTTATCCGTGGCACCAGACCATCCGCCGTTGTCGCTGGTGAAGATCACCAAGGTATCATCGGCGATTTCCAGATTGTCCAGTTCTTTCAGCACACGACCAACAGCCCGATCGGTTGCTTCCAACTGGGCACCGTAAATCGGATTCTTCAGCCCAGGCCCTTCTTGCCCTTCAAAGTGTGCCGTTAACTCAGCGGGAGCTTCAAACGGATAGTGAGGATTGTACGTCCACAGGCAAACCAGCATCGGCTTGTCCTTCTCACGTTGCATAAAGGCAATGGCCTCGTCGGCGAGGCGATCGGTGAGATACTCTCCTTCCTTTCGCGGCGGGAGCGATGGTATGCGGTATGGATCGAAGTAAGTCGGCGGACCACCAAAGCCACAGCCACCGAGATTCACATCGAACCCTTGTTCTGTTGGCCAAAACTTGGGGTCGGTCCCCAAATGCCACTTGCCGAAGAAGCCGGTGGCGTACCCTTTCTTCTTGAGCCGTTCGGCCAACGTCGTCGTTTCGTGAACCAACTCATGCCGCGTGGCAGGCGGCTGTACGACGCGATCTTCTGGCCAGAACGATGGGATATCGGCCCCATGCTGCGTGATATGTAGTCGGGCTGGTGCCAGTCCGGTGATCAGTGCTCCGCGTGTTGGGGAACAGACCGGCGCCGCGGCATAAGCGTCGGTGAAGCGAACGCCTTGTTTCGCCAGCTGATCGAGATGTGGCGTGCGGAGACGATCGTTCCCCTGGCAGTGCAAGTCCTTCCATCCCAGGTCATCCGCCATGATCAGTAATATGTGCGGTGGAGCCGCTTTTGCAGGCAAAGTAAACAGAGCACCGCTGAAAGCGACCAGGCAAACTACCAGACGAAACATTCGACGACCTTCTCACGCGTGGTTCATGACGACTTGGGCGGGGCGTTGGAGGGGGTTCTTTCACGATAGCCCAAATCGTGGCCGTTGAAAACTTAGTCTGGATGCCCTTCCCTTCCCCGACTCGCAAAACGGTCGTTGTCGATGGCTTCAATCACGTCGCTGGGAACATCGCCGTCGGCATATCGCCACCAGCCGGCGACCTGATAGGGATACTTGCTGGAATCGTACTGGTCCGCGAAGACGAACCAGTGCCGCTCGCCGACTTCCAGGGAGTTGTGACGAAGCAGGAGCGATTGGTGATCCTTCTCCCGCTGCTGTTGATACTCCGGTGGAGGGAGCCCGCCCGGTTCCACGACCAAGTAAAGATACTCCGGCACCTCACCACTGGCCTGATCGATCTCTAGCCACGCTTTCCGCCAGTGATCGCCGTCGGAGGGGCGTTCGTCCTGCTCCTCAAACCGCACAATCTTCGCCAGGCAAGCTCCTTTGGCGGTGCGTAATAGCGGTTCTGCCGAGGCATCACCATGAGGGTGCCCTGCGGGTTGGCAGCCAGTGAGAAGCAGAAGAGAAACAATCAACGTAAATTTCAAAGCGGACATGACCATCGTCTAACCCTGAAAAGAAAAGAGTCGCCATCTACCAGCATGACGACTCACGGCGACGATTGGTTTTGAAGATCGCTCTACCACCTCTCTCAGACGGATTGTTTGCGAAACGCTCGAGGGCTGATTCCGATTGCTAGTTTGAAGCGGCGCGAGAAATAGAATGCGTTCTCGAATCCGACTTGCTGGGCAATCGTCGTAATTGGGTAGCCGGTGTGCTGTAGCATTTCACAGGCTCGCTCAATGCGTTGCTGTTCGATGAATTGGACTGGTGTCTGATCCACTTGCTGGCGAAACAAGTGAGCGAAGCGTGACGGCGACAAGTGACACTGGCGGGCCAAGTCTTCGATACGGAGCGGCTGATCGAGATGCCGACAGATGTAATCGAGCACGTCGCTAATCCGCGGATCGATTCCTTCGCCCCGTTCGAGCACGACCTGTTCGTGACAGCCGAGTAATACCGATTCGAGGGCGTTCAGTGCCAACGGCTCGCGATGATGGCGATACCCGGCCGTCAACTGCACCACTTCCTCGAAACGACGAGCCAATGCCTCGCGGGCCGCTTCGTTCTTCAGACGAACGTACCCGACGCCAGGGGCCAAGGTGGGCCATTTGAGCCAGGTACGCCACTGCGAAGTTGGCAGGAAGTGTGCCCATAGCAGTTCCCACTGGTCGACCTCTGAAGCGACTTCGTACCGGTGCGGCGTGTTGGGCGAGATCAGCACCACATCGTCCGCCTCAGCCAGAAACGTCTCGCCTTGATAGCTGAAAAGTCCTTTACCAGAAACGGTATAGATCAACAGCCAATCATGACAACCGGTCGGTCGGTCGACGCGATAACCGGGCCCTTCATGAAAATGACCGGCGGCAAGATACCGTTTTCGCTTGGTGGTAGAACTAGTAGGCATAGCAGGATTGTACAAGTATTGAACCGCAAAGTGAATTCCCAGCGGTAGCGTAAATGCCGATAATAAGAATCAGCCAACTGGCAGTCCCCTTCCCTTCATGCCCGCTCGTTTCCTATTAACAGGATCCTTGAACATGTCTGGCTTCACCGTCAACGCCCAGCAGATCGCTCAGTTTCAGGACGAAGGTTTTCTGATTGTTCGCCAGATCTTTCGCCCTTCCGAAATGGCAGCGTTGATCGCGTACGCTCGTGGCGACGAATCGATGCTTGGGGAATCGTATGTGCGGAACGACGGCCAAGGAGGCGAGACCCGCCTGGCCGTGCGGAACGATCTGGCCGACGACTCGCTGTACACGGCGGTTGTGCGCAGCCAACGTATTGCCGGGACGATGGCCGCCTTGCTGGGGGACGAGGTGTATCACTATCACCACAAGATGACGCTGAAGCAGCCCAAGACCGGCGGAGCTTGGGAGTGGCATCAAGACTATGGCTATTGGTATCACAACGGTTGTTTGTACCCAGACATGGGAAGCTGCATGCTGGCGGTCGACAAAGCGACGCAGGCAAACGGCTGCTTGCAAGTGCTGCGTGGTTCGCACAAGCTTGGCCGCGTCGACCACGTAAAGGTGGGGGAACAAACGGGCGCCGAGCCAGCCCGCGTCGAAGCGGCAATTGCGCGGCATAAATTGGTTTACTGCGAGATGGAACCGGGGGATGCCGTCTTTTTTCACAGCAATCTGCTGCATCGATCGGACCAGAATACGTCGGAACTCCCTCGCTGGTCATTGATCTGCTGCTACAATACGCGTCACAATGATCCCATTGTCACGGGCGGCCGGCACCCCAATTACTCGCCGCTGGAAATCTGGCCAGACGAGCACGTGACCGAAGTGATCGAACGACAGGCGGCGGTAGATTAACGAGGCCCACTTCCCTTGAAGGAAGCCGCCTCGCAGCACGTCGACGAGGCAACGGATGACGCGTATTGCTTTGCTGGGGACCGGCCTGATCGGCCGCTTCTACACCGAATCACTTCATGGTAAGCGCTCGCGCGACCGCGTAGCGCTTGTCTACTCACGCAGCGAAGAGAACGCGAGGGCATTTGCGGAAGAGTTCGATATTCCGCGTCACACGACAGATTTGCAAGCAGCGGTTAACGATTCGGAAATCGATGCCGTCATTATCGGCTTGCCCAATCATTTGCACGAACAAGCTGTCGTCGCCGCGGCCGAAGCGGACAAAGCGGTGCTGTGCACCAAACCACTGGGGACCAACGCCGCGGAATCGCTGCGGATGCTGCAAGCCGTTGAGAAGGCAGGTGTATTTCATGGCTACCTGGAAGATCTTGTCTATACCCCGAAAACGCTGAAGGCGCTCGGCTCGGTGCAGGCGGGTGCGATCGGCGACGTGCTGTGGGTTCGCTCGCGAGAAACCCACCCCGGCCCGCATAGCGATTGGTTCTGGAACAAAGAGTTCTCCGGTGGCGGGGCGATCATCGATATGGGTTGCCACTGCATCGAGATCGCTCGTAACTTCATCGGCAAAGACATTCGCCCGGTCGAGGTGATCTGCTGGGCCGATACCCAGGTGCATCCGGTCGACGTCGAAGATCACGCTGTCGGCATGGTCCGCTACGAGAACGGAGCGATCGGGCAGTTCGAGGTAAGCTGGGCATTCCGTGGCGGGATGGACCTGCGAGACGAAGTGGCGGGCACCGAAGGAACGATCTGGCTCAATCATTGGCTGCGAACCGGTATGGAAATGTTCTCGGCCGGCGGCCAATCAGGTTACGTTGCCGAGAAGGCCGAGAGCGACACGGGCTGGCTCTTCCCGGTCGGCGACGAAGCGGCCGCGCTGGGATACGTCGATATGTTTACGGACGTGTTGAATCAGTTGGAATCAGGCGGAAAGCCAATGGAAGACTTCTACGATGGTTACATCGTTAACGCGATCATCGATGCTGCCTACGCTTCGGTTCAAAGCAAGCAGTGGACCGCCGTCGAACTACCACTGTGGCGTGGCCGAACGAACGTTCCCCACGTGGGCGTATCACGCGACTTCGATGAAGAGCACTTGCTGATCAAACGCGAGAAGATGCCCAGCGGCGCAACAAAGCTGATCCTACGTCACAAAACAACGGGCGAAGTCAGCCAACGGGTCGTTGAGGCAGAATGATCAGAGAGAGCGTGACCCCGGATCACACCGATGGACACGGATAAGACTCTTATGGTGGAATCAACATAAAAGCGTTCCCCCCAGTAAGAAGGCCACGATTGATCTGGCTCGAAAAACGGGGCCAATCACCAATCCTCATACGGCGAATGCAGATGCGGCTGTGGCCCTTTAGGAAAAAACCGCTCGTATTCGACTTCGGCCTGTCCAACCGTCTTGAGGCGAATCTTTCGGTCGGAACTGACCTCGATAAAGAACAGCTCGGGGGCTTGAGCTAGTGGTCGGATACCTTTATCCGAGATGTGCGTGCCTAGGAGCGTCAGACTGAACAATTCCGGAGCATGGGCCAACTTGGCGACGCCACGATCGGTAATGCTGGGATTGGCCAGGTATAGGTCAGACAGGTTAGGCATCTTCGCCATCGTGGCTAGATCTTCGTCGTTAATGCATGGGGCATCCAGATAGATGGATGACAAGGTCGGAACCTGAGGCCAGATCTCTGATGTTGCAAGCGTGGCATCTTGCTCGGACGGCAGACAAGTCATTTCCAAAGACTCCAGATCCGGCATCTGGGTGACAATCTCAAGACTGCGGCCGGTGACTTGCGACATCGGTAACAACATAGTTTTGAGCTTCGTCAGATTCTTCAGATGCGCGACTCCTTCGTCCGTGATTTGCGGCATCTTATGGATCGTGAGGTACTCCAGTGACCGTAGTTGGCCCAGCTTGGAAAGTCCTTCATCGGTGCCGGTCGACTCCACAATGAAGATTTCCTTCAGACTTGAAAACTCGCCGATCGCTGCCAACTGGGCGTCGGTGACTTGGGTGTCGAGTAAGCCCAACTCTCGGACCCGCGTCGCCTGTGCGAGTATCGCCAGACATTCCGCCGACGGGGACATGCGCGCGAAGCGAATTGTTTGCAGCTCTGGCAAGTCGGCAAGGATCCTGGCGACGTCCTCGTTGAATTCGCAATCTTGCAGGTCGATCGTTTGCAGCTTTCGCAGATGGATAAGGGTCGTTGCCAACATTTCCGCCGATCGACCATACGTATCAACGGTGACCGCATGCGACGCGTAGTCTTCCCCTAAGAGCGCTTTCATCACGAAGTTGCCGGGGGGTCCTTCTTGGTCGCTCCATTGAGCAAGCTCCCAGTCATAGTCAACGTATCCCCCTCCACGACCTTCCGAAGTCAACTGGTCAATCGCTACTTGCTCCGCAGGGCTCCAATTGGTGAACCAGAAGAGGAATAGCGTCAGAATCACCGCACCCAAAAGACATGCGGCAACTAGTGACACAGGTACCAACCAACGGCCATGCAGCGGTCGGGAAGATGATTGATCAGACATGACGGGTGAAATGAATGGAGTCGTTTCAGATTTCGCAAAGCATGAACCATGCCCCGACAATCATAAGGTACCGAACAGATCGCGTCGAACCTTTCGGGCGATTTAGATGGGCACCTTTTCTTCGATGCAGAGTATTTGTTCTTTCAGGCTTGTCGCGATTATGTGGACTCATGGTACGATTGGATGCATCGGCTGGCGGAGCAGAATCTCGTTTGCCCTGTCGACGCTATTCTTCGATCGTGCACGCAGCAATCGCCCCTCACTTCTTGAGAATACCCTGCATTGAATATCGATCCTTATCTCGAAGAAGTCCTCAAGCAATTGGCCGCTGGAGAGTTGGAACCGGAGGTTTGGTTGACTTGGTGGGAGGAGCACTCGGACATGGTTGCTCAGCAAATCAAGCGGGCACCATTCTTGCGATTAAAACCGCCTCGGCCGGGCGGATTTGGGCCGCCGAGTCGATGTGCTCTGGTCAGCCAACAGGAAGCGATCGCTCTGCTGAGCTCTTGGGGTGTCGAGCATACCACGTCCGATCGATACGAACAGGCGTGGCAGGCAGACTTCGCAAAGTTTCAAGCCGATGAAAAACAGGCCAACAAGGCGCTGCAGCGGAAGTTCAAACCGCCGTTGGATCGACTGCGAGAAGCATTCCCGAAACTGGCTCGCTTCCTGGAACGCCATCTCGATCAGATCGAAACACTCGCTGATGCCGCCACACCGGAAGAGATCGTCCAATTGGAAACAGCCCTGGGCGTACCGTTGCCCGAATCGTACCGAACCTTCCTGGCATGCACTGCGGAACTTATCTATGGCGAAGGGCTTCAGATCGGCCTGCCACATACGTTCATGCACCCGAGCGACGATACGCTTCCTTCGAGCGGGATGTTGTGCCTCGGCGATTTTTGGTGGGAAGGAGACGGAGATCAAATCCTGGTTGGCAAAGCCGCGCCAGGCAGCGAGCCGCCGCTGCTTTACTACAACCACGCCACGCCAGCGATCAGCCAGCTCGCTAAAAGCTTCGCAGCCTGGACCGAATCGCTACCGCGGATGTTGGCTGAGATTTAGCATGGAAAGGATAGATTAACCAGCATCTACAGCGGATTCTCGGGGATTCCCTGCTTGACCAGGAGGTTCTTTCCTTCAGGAAAGAGGCGAAGGAAGGTTGTTTGATGGTGTTGGAATTGCTCGGCGTGCATGGCTCGATCGGAGTTGTATTTACTCTCTTTGATCTCTTGCATCAGCTTCGCTTGGCAATCGATCAGCAGTGATTGGGCCTTGTCGATCTTTCCTTGGTGAAACCAAATCTCGGCGAGCATGCTCATGCTTTCGCCGCGGTAATACTCGTCCATTCTTTCGTAAAGCGAGAGAAAGTGCCGCTCGGCTGGTTCGTAGGCCCCTGCTTTGAAGGCAGCCATGCCGAGTTGACCGTGGCCGAGATTATGCTGCCAGTAAGGGGTGAACCACTCGACCCATTTCACGATATCGCTCTTTCTTTCCTCGGCGACCAATGCATCAACGTACTTCTCAAAATTCCTGCCTAAGACCGTAAACGAGTCGTAACAAGCTTCACGAATCGATTCGTCTGCCTGGGCAGCTAGTTCGAGAAATCTCTCGTAGGTTTCAACGACGACCATCGACTTCGGAAGGCCTCGCGTCTCACAGACGGCATCGATATACGCATCGAATTGATTGGATAGCAGATGTTCGCACAGCAATTCTTTCTGCCGATAAACGGGGCCGTTCGCCGCTTCGTTCATCAACTTCTCATAGGCGACCACAAATTCAGCGGGAGATCGCTGAGGCGAGTCCGAACGGAGGAACTTCTTTCGATCAACGGACTCCTCAAAACCTAGCAGTTGATGGCCGATATGAAGGTTCAGAATGGGATTAAAGTTATTGGGTTGTTCTGACTTGGGATACCAGGCACTTCGTGGTCCATCGAGTACGACCCAACCTTCTTCTCCGTCGAGCCTGGCCGTTGCGAGCGCAACAAAACGGCCTGGGGTTTTCAGTTTCGGAGATACCTCGGCCACATCGGTAATGGTTGGTGACTCGAGCGGTTTGCCAGACCATTGATTTAATAGCTGGGCATATTCTTGCGGATCGGTAATTTCCGTTTCCTGGATCAGCTCTTCGTTTTGCATCTCCCAATAGCAATGGATTGCGTAAACATCTTCCGGTGGGCGTTGATCCATCTTGTACATGAAAAAGCACCAGGTCATGCTTCCCACAAGGCCACAATCGACGTCGTCTTCTTCGAGACCGGTTTGATCGTAGACGCGGTACTTTAAAATCCAGAAGGGACGCGGCTTGTTTTCTGGCGGCCAAGCGAGCATCCGATGATCGACCACCTCTAACTCGTCCGGTGGGCGGCCAAGTTCATTGGGATGAGCCAGCCAGTTCGAGAACTCGGCTTTGGCTTGAAACTCCGGCTCGTTTGCCTCTTTCGGAATCAGTTCCTGATGCCCTAATTCCGTAAGATAATGCTGAGCAATACTGGAATGCGCAATGTCCAGGCAATAGCGAGCCAACTGTCGGAGGCCAGCGTCTCGTCCTACTTTGGCTGCTGCCCAAGACGCTTCGATCTGTACGCCGACATCGGGATGATCCATCGCCAGGTGCAATAGCTGGTCACGCCCAGGCCCCGTAAGAAAAGGCAATGCAGCCGTGGCGCTATTGGCATAACTGAACTTTTCCGGATCGCTTTCTTCCAGCCAGCCTCGCAGCCGCTGCTCTCCTTCGGCCGAGTCGAATGGATGGCGTTCAAGCGTTCCTGCAATCGCCGATTTATTGGCACTATCCAGAAAGGCAATCGCCAAGAAATTCGACGGCAAATGCTCACTCAATGCTTGGTAGACGAAGTCGCGATGAGGATGGTCGTCGCCTAAAATCGAAAGGATGACGTGCCACATGTAAGCGTCATCCTTCAGCGGCATTTGGGCCGCTTCCACGATCTTCTCAGCCCCGTCCTGTGATCCGTACATGGCTAAGATCTTCAGCACGTACAACAGATCGTCTTCGTCGTCTTCATTCGCCTCTTGTATCCGGGCGTCGAAAATGCGGGTTAAGAGCGGCAGCCCTTCGAGATACAAGACTTTGAAAGCTGGGGCTCTGGGACTTTCTAGATCTTGAAACAACGAGGTCAACGCGTGGAGCGATGACGTAAAGGAATTTTCATCGGCCGGACGCTTAAGAGGCAGCGACGCCAACGCATTGCAAATTGCCTGAGCGTCCGCTTTGGAGCGAATCTGATAATCGTCTAACTCGCGCAGTTCGTCTGCGAGATTACCGCCTGGCTTCAGCCCACGTTTAATGGCTCGCTGAAGCGCACTGCTAAAGAACATTCGCCTTCCCTTAACTAGCTCCGTATGTCGCAACTCAGGCTCGGCTGCGATTTGCTGATCGGATTGTTGCTCGCTGCCTCGTCGCTAGTCGACGTCGACGCACTGACTTTCCAAGATTCGGACGGCCCGCTTGGCTTCGTCACCATCGAGTAAGATGTGCAACAACGAGCTTCCTTCGCTGGGGTTCATGTGAATGGTCAGGCGGCCTGTTTGCGGTTCCAACCGGCACATCTGAATGCTGCTGAGGTTAACATAGCAGGTATGACCATTGGAATCGGGAACGCGTATGAAGTTGGACATAGGTTTGTCTCCTGAGAGGTGCATCTTCGTTGCGATTCAAGATATCCCTCGGAAAGAAGACAAGCAACACGTCGACCGGGGGTTAGGCAGAAGTGCCGTAAAAGCGATCCCACTGGACAAATTAGGCAAGTCTCGCCGAAGGGTCTTGTACTTACTGATCGCCAGGAAGAGTTGTGTTAAGTTTCGACTTTTCAGCGGAATCCTGTTCGCGTTGATCTTGTCTCTGCTGAATAAGCTCCTCCACCTTCGGATTCAGCTTCTCAAAATCCCAGTGCCGAAGCAGTTTCCAGTCGATCTCAAGGACTTCACTCAGCGAGTCACTGGTCTTAGCACCTTCGCTTTCGGAGTTCACGAAATCGCGAAAGACCTGCTCTTGCTCGTCCGGGGTGAAACCGGCTGCCGTCATTTTCTCTTCTAATCGGTCGAGAGCGACTTTTTTCTGGGCCAGTTGATTATTAAACCAAGCGATACTTTCCCGGCTTGCTCGCTCGCGGGCAGGTTGCTTTCGCCGTTCCTCTTTCTCGAACTCAATAAAGACAGGCGCCACTTTAACGGCCGCGACGCCCAGTAACATGAGCACGGCCAAGATCCGTGGATCGAGAAACAAGCGGCCTGGCGTTGCTGGCTGGGCAGTCTCTTCGGGCAAGACGCCTTGCTGTCGAAGGTAGGCGGTGTACGCATCCGCTTCGTTTTTTGTTTCTTCCACTTTGGCGTTCTTTGGATCGTCCATCCAAAAGGCCAGGGCCCCAAAGACGAGCATCAGAAGCCCGACAGGTAGTGCGATCGCTGGGTAAAGAATCCGATAGAAGTCACCCGCGACGAGCCCACCGGTAGCCACTTGGTAGATTCCCAGGCCCGAGACGACCATCCCCCCGAACATGAATTTGAGACCAATATATCTGGTGCCGGCTTCCGACATGGGCTTCTTCCATAACGACGACAAAACATGTCAGCATCTGAATCAGTTGTTACCGCGAGGTGCGTTGTTTTCAATGCGACGAAAGGTCAACTTCGGTTGGATCACCAGCAGCGAGACCGAATCGGCTTTGCCGGGATTGTCCGAGAATTCAAGTTCTCCATCCGCTTGAAACTGATAGCGACCATTTGAATAACTGGGCAAGTAAAGCTGAGTTTTCCCCTCATCGTCCATTCCGAGATAGCCAGCCGTGACCGGGCCACCCCAGTAGATTCGCACCGTGGGAAGACCAGCGGCCTTGGTTATGGCAAGACGTCGCTTCTTAGCGTCTTGGTAATCTCCGATAACTTGATCGATTAACTTTTGCGGGGGACGTGTGGGAATCTTCACGTCGGACGATTGATCGAACAGCAACTTCTCGAGCTCAGAAACAGCGAGAGAAAACGGTAGTGACTCATCTTGATTGGCCAAAACAATTAGCGTTCCATCGATGGTCGGGTAGCGACGGATTTCGGCCAGGAATCCGCGAACACTGCCGCCATGACGATGACAGATCGCCCCGCCGGGATCTTTCGCGACGAACCAGCCCAAGCCGTAACCACCTTGGTTAGCTTGGATCATTGCGGCCACGGATTCCGCATTGAGTAACTTGCCATCGTGCAAAGCTCGGTCCCACCGCCACAGATCTTCGATATTGCTGACCAGACCACCCATTCCCCGGTATTGGTATCCATAGCTTCCGTAAGGATGCTCCAACGCAGATCGTGGTTTGCCGTAGGTCGACGTTCCGATCGCGACGGTCGAGTCGGTCGGCTGCGGATCTCCAGTGAAGCATGACTTCGTCATACCACACTGCTGCAAAATGTTTTTACGAATCGTCTCGGTGTAGGACTCGCCGCTGACCTGGGCGATGACTTCGCTCAAGACAGAATACCCTTGATTTCAGTATTCAAAGTGAGATCCTGGCGTGTGCTTAGGACCTCCTTTAAAGAACGTCGGCACCACGGCATTGAAATTGTCGCCTGATCCCTGCGTGTTCGTTCCAGGAATTCCAGACGTATGGGACAGTAGCTGGCGAATTGTAATCGCTTTGCTATGCTCTGGCACGTTGGGCAGATGCTTACCAATCGAGTCATCGAGTGAGAGTTGGCCCTGCTCTGCCAATTGCAGGATGGCGATCGCAGTAAATGGCTTCGTGCAAGAGGCGATCTCGAACAGTGTCTTAGAGGTTAAATCCTCCCCGTCTTGCTCGTGATTGGTCGTGCCGCGGGCAAACACTGCGATGACCTTACCCTCTCGAGCGACCAAGACCACGCCGGAGAAACCGAGATTCTGATGTAACTCATCAACATACTGCTGAATTGCCTTGCCACGATCGCCAACCGTGATGTCTTGCTCGTTGGCATTTACCTGTGCTGCGAGGCACAGGTAAGAGATCCAGGCTGTTATGACTAGCAGACGTTTCATCGTAACGATTCCTTTGCCATGTCGTTTGTGGGCGAATGACGGTATCGCCGTTGAGTCCGATCTGAATTTTCTCGGCTCCGGAAGGAAGGTGCACGACGCGGACAAAGGTTTGTCCTGCAGAAGTGCAACCAATGTCGATGCGGATCGTTTCAGGCATTGGTCTCGGTATAACCCTTACCTTCTTTCTCCGAAATCAGCTTTGCATACTGTTTCTGTGCGGCGTCCGTGTTGGCGAATCCCTTCACCTTGGTCGTTCCGTTGGCCCCAATTCGGCCATAGCGGACCGTGACTTCCGTATCGTCAATCGCGATCTCCCAGAACTTGTTCGACTTACCGTCAGAGAACTCGAAGTATCGCGGGACGGATGTGTCGGCTTCTTTCTTTTTTGACTTCACCGCTTTAGCTGTAGCAGACACAGGTTCCGAGGCATTTGCAGCCTCGACGACGGCCAACGTGCTCACGCGTACGAACGACGGGAAGCGTGGGACGCCGCCATCGGAGAGTTCCTGGTAACGGAACGTGATGACGCTACCCGGCGGGGGTGGCGTTACTCGCTCGGCATCGGAGAAGCCTGTGCCGACGGAGAACTCCGTTCCATCCGCGAGTTGGACGATGAGTGCCCCCATCATTCCTTTGAACTTACCTTTGCCGGGCCGGTGATCGAGTACAATCGCTTCGGTATCGTGGAAGCTTTTCACTTTCAACAAACTGGTCGAGCGTCCCACTTCGTACTTCGAGCCTGGCTCACGGAGCATCAGCCCTTCGCCGCCAAGATGCTCGATGCGGGCCAGTTCCTCCTGAAGATGCGCGACATCGCGGCAGCATTGATGTTCGTGCAACGACGCGTATGGATGCTGATCAGCTCCTAAGGTATCGGCCAGGAATTGTAAACGACTCTCGAAGCTACCTTCGCACTGGGGGGCATCAAAGACCAGCAGACGCACACTTTTCCAATGCTCGCTTTTATCTTGCCGGCGAACCACGCTCACCGTTTGCTGGAATTTTTTTCGATCGATCCAGAGTTCGCCATCGAGTGGGGTTGCTGGCAGCCCTTCGACGAACCAATCGGGGGCGTGGTAAATGTTCCCTTGGCGAGAAAGAAACTGTTTGCCATCCCAGTAAGCACGTACACCGTCGAGCTTTTCGCTCATCCACCAGCCAGACAAGTCCATCGCGTTGTCCCAGGACTGCGCTAAAAGCAAAGGAGGTCCTTTCGCTTCCGCAGCCGGCTTAA
Organism: Blastopirellula marina; assembly: GCF_002967765.1. Taxonomy (NCBI): domain Bacteria; kingdom Pseudomonadati; phylum Planctomycetota; class Planctomycetia; order Pirellulales; family Pirellulaceae; genus Blastopirellula; species Blastopirellula marina. The sequence goes on from NZ_PUHY01000010.1 coordinate 1,220,898, forward strand.
CTGGCTTTGCTGGGAGCTCGCCACCTAACCGCTCTTTTTCGGCGGCCTCACCACGCAGCTTTCGCAAATGCTTACAGGTACGGCGTTCGATCGCGGTTGATTGATTTCGCCAAGCGGGACAACTGCAGGAATAGACCCCACCGACGTTCTTCAACACGTAAGGCTTGGCCCCGGAGCCCTTCATTTCCGTTGTTTCGCCATCTTTCAGGTCAGGCACAGCAGCTTTCTCCTAGCTCGAAGCATGCTCCCAGTTGGGCGCATATTGCGGCCGTTGCGGGAACGATGCAAGTATCCTTGGTGGCTGATTGTGGTGAGAACGGGCGAGCAATCGCAGATTTCGCCACCCGATCCACAAGCCCAAAGGCTACCCCTCTAGATTGGGGGAGTCAAGCTTTTGCTGGAGGAAGCGTGGCTATGCTGCCAAGCTGAGTGAAGTTCGCCGACCGAACCTAGTTCTTCACTCGCAACAAGATGGCTGCCAACAACATGGCAACCAGTGAGTTAGCTGTGGGATGACGCGTTCTTACGAAACAGGCGTCAACTTACTTAGATCAAATTGCGGTGGTGGAGGACAATGGGGATTAACCCACTGGATGACGGCGGCCCAGCCAGCGCTTTCGTCGTCGTGTTGTAAGTATCCGTGGATTGGTTTGACGACGTTCCAGCCGTCCTTGATATGAATGCTGAGAACGGGATCGAACTGAGTTCCCGACACGACGGCATCCACATAAGCTTCGGCACTCATCTCCGAGCTCTGCTTGGAATAGCCTGGCAAGCGGCTGGCTCCGACCATTCGCCACAGAGATTCGTCCTGTACGAGGTAGCGAGCCTGATCGGTCAACGCGTGGGCAAGCCCATGATGCTGATGCGTCGGATGCACCATGATGTCGGCGCCATACAGCGTATGCCCTTCAGCATTGTGGTCGAGGAATGATCCGCCGGAGGTGAGAACATCCCATGAGTCATCAATATGAAAATCGATCATCTGCAAACGCAACGTGAAGTGGACGCCGGCAACTTCGTTGCGGGTGTTTTCGATCGCCACGAACTGCCCTTGCGGATAGACCTGATGATGATCTTCCAACTCTTCCAGTGTATAGGGCGTCTCGGTCGGATAGACCAACTCGCAGATCTCAATGATCGCTTCAAAATCCTCAGGGGCAACGTGACGAATGCTGTAGTTGGACGGAAGCATGGATCGACTACCTCTGAGGTCTTGTGGAAGCTGATTTCCGTTGTCGCAATCTGTGAGCGACAACGCATCATGACGCGAAATATCTCGAATCGCAACCAAAACGGTCGCTTCCAACTCTGCGACAGGATATCCGATAAGGCAAACCAGAAAGAGAAGCTGACTGGAAGCGATTTATGCGGGGAATCGCTATAACCGCTTCCTGCGGCATGGCAGTGACTTAGGCTGCGATGAGGCGACGTGTTGAGAAACGCGTTCCCAGGTAACACCTTATGCTTGGCTCTATAACGAAAACAGCTCACCGCAATTCAATGCGATGAGCTGTTTCATTTAAATCTTAGTGACAAAACGTCGATTGGGCTTCTTAAGAATCCGCTGAGCACTCGAAGAAGCCGTTAGTCGTTCAATAACTACTTCGCTGCGGCCAGGCCAGGCGTCTTGCTGTGCGCGTTTTGCGGGAAGTCAAACGTCAGCACGAGTGGTTCTGTTCCTGTGTTCTCGATTTCCACACCGCCGCTGTTAAGCGCCGTCTGTGTGATGAAACCGATTTCAGGATAGAGCTCGCCCAGGACCATATCTTGGTGATATTTCACTTCCAGCTTTCCAACACGACCACTGCCGCCGTTGGTGTGGAACATGGTAGGACACTCAGGGCGGAAGTTTGTCTTCGCACCTGGCTGTAAGATAAGCCGGAGAATCGAGCACTTTTGCTCGCCGAGCAGTTCGCCGTAAACGATCCACTTGGCATCGACGCCATCGGCACAGAATTCCTCGGAGGTGATTGCCGGACGCGAATTTTTCATCACGAAGTCCGGGTCTTGGTTCGCGGAAAAGTCGAACTGTTCCACCAGGTAGTCCCAATCCTCGTGCTTCGACTTCGGATAGTCTTCCTCACGGCAAGCGTAAAAGGCCGCCTCGGCGCTGATCCGCCCGTCGAGCGTGACGTCTTCGGCCAGGAAGTGTTCGTCCATCGTGACGTGCAGTTCGTGCGTGCAAAGATCGGTTGGCGAATGAAGCACACCGTTGGGCATCACAAAGCCGTCATCCAGTTTCATCATGGTATGCGGCGCCAAGTGGCGGATGCCGTTGTACTCGCCCTTGCCGTATTGCTTCATGCAAGCAAGGAACTGATCCTTGGTCACGAAAGGATAAAGCCCCATTGCCGTGGTGTGATAGTGCGAAGGGCAGACTCCGGGGTTGTCGTAGGAATTGATGTCATACACTTCCCACTTGGCCCAGTGCAGGTGATCCGGAATCGGATTCAGATTGTCGAACTTCTTCGACACGATCGGCCAGGTTGGCTTACCGAACATCTCTTTCGAGAAGGCGGTCACCTTTTCCCCCATGACGGCCTCGGGATTGGCAGTGATCAAATCTTGCAGCGCGATAACTTGCCCTTCCGGCGTAAGAACATGGGCTTCCCCTTCGCGAAATGGTGCCTTGTTGGTGCGGGTATCGATGACGCCGGTCACGATCGGTACGGTGCAGCACATCCAGATTTCATCGAGCCCGGTGCCGCCCATGTAGTCGGGGTAGTACGATTTTTCTTCGAGACGCAGGCGTTTCCCAGGGGAACAAAAGGTCCGACCAGCATAGCGGTGCAGTAGTTGCAGCACGCCGCCGCTCTTGTTGAGACAGTTTTCGAGAACCGCAGCGATACCGTCGCCGCTCCCGTCGATCACATCTTGCTGGGGGTATTCGTGTAGTTTCTCGGCGAGAATCGCTGGGGAAGTAGACATGAACAGGGCTCCTCAATGAGCTTAATGGAAGCGTGTCGGCTTCAATACATCTTGAAGCGACGAATGATGTCTTCGTTTTGCTACCACGCATCAAGTCAGGCGCAGGACGGAGCCGTCCGGGGGCATAGCAAAGCGAAAAGTGTACGGAAAACAGTTGTGGAAAGGATAGGAACTCGAATTTGCCTTGCACGCACGCGAGGTAGGAGACCGATCGAGCGGAATTCCCGGCCTGCGGCAAGCAACTCGAAGAACCGTTGGGGTATATTTTGTGTCGCTATCGAGAACTCGAATCACGCCACGCTGGCAGGTGATAGTCACGATCCAACTGGCGACCCTAGGTCCGTCGGCTGGATTGGAACTCTATAGCTTATTTAATGTTTGGGCGTTAAAGAAGACCGGGGTGCGAGAGAAGCGTTTTCGACCCGTTGCTGGCACCTTTCCCCCGACAGGGGATTGAGTTGCAAGTCCTTACATGCCAAACGAGAAAAGCGTTTAGCCATTCGAACTTGAGTTGGTCTGACTGTGCTGGAGTGGGGATCGATCGCCGTCAGCGTGATGCGCTACTCGGTGCCAAGTGGCCACACGGGACTCGAACCATTACGCCCACCGATTTGTGAAACGGAATTGGAAAACAGTTTCGCTTTTCGTGTCACATTCCAATTATCGATGGCAAGAGCAATAAAGCACGAAGTGACTAGAAGTAGGGCGTGTTTCGAGAATCGCTTCATTCCTAGAGACAGGACATAAGAGTAGAAAACATTTTCCATACGAAGAGGCAGACGACAACTTTTCTAGTAGCGTCCAATCACATCACTTGATCAGAGCCCCGGGACAAATCAACCTAGTTGTAACGGCATCAAGAAACACGACTAAGCGACCTTTTCAAATTCTCCGCGAAGGATTTTCGGTAACCTACCCTCGTCTCTAAGAAGCTTTACTACTTGATGTCCACCAGATTGCAATTGGAACACTTTCACGGAAGGCAGATCGCTTAGGTATTCGGCATGAACCATATCAAGCTTATCGGCAGATGACACGAAGATCTGGGTCTTGGGTTCTTCCGTAGATTCGCCAATAGTCGTTTTCAAATCGAAATAAGTTTTTTTAAAGATCGTGGAAAGATGAGTGCGAGCGATTTAGCGAGACCAGCGTTTGTCGCCATATTTTCTACGCAGAACTCGACTTATAAAAGTCTGGGGCGCGAAGGCAATGGCCATCCCCTCGTTAAGGAGACTCGAGAACAGGATCGCAGCGAAACCTCCCATTGAGTTCCCGACAAAGTAAGTCTTCCTCGGACTAATGCATTGAATTCGTTGTCGCAAGAATTCTGCCGTTCCCCGAATCGAATTGCTTACGCCTGGTAAGCCCGCTTGATACCATCGCTGTCTCAAATCTCGAACGAAGATCTTATTCTCGTCGATGATTTGCGACGCCTTGTAGAATTCGAAAGGTGGCATGGCGATCCCAGAAGATATGCCACCGAAGAATATATATAGATCCTGAGCGTTGGGCGAAAGCTCTTCAGAAACGGGATCTTGTTTCATGCTTTGTGGCTCACATGTTGCCGTGCATCATTTTGGATAACTTTAATCGACACAGATAAGGTCGTCAATTTTTCCCACATCATGGTTCCCATACCCTGCGACGGCCCACGACCATCGAGTTGAGGCGTCCGGAATGACCCCAACGTTGGTCGTTGTCTTGCAATCCACCACTTTTTCAAACGCTACGTGACCGGAAACAGCCCACGGCGATTCCTTCTCCCCGCTCCGAACCCCCATTACCGTGGCCCAGAAAATTGGACCATTTCAGTCCCGCATACGAGCCTGTATACGCGGTTGCCAATTGCTTTCTTTTAGCCATCTACCTGGCAAATTCTTGACCACATCTAAGTCACTCCTCTCAGTTTGCCTATGTCTCCTTGCACCTGAGGGGACGAAAGAATTTTCGAGGAAGATTATTCACTTCTTGTGGAAGATCAGGATTCCGAACAAGCCTCTGGCTGCGTTATCATTTCCTGAGTTATTGTACAAAACAGCGCACAAATTATTCTTTCACCAACTATACTGAGTCGACCGTGATTTCTGCGGGATAAACGGGCGTTGCTTCCTTTGCGCGGCAATGATGTCGCCCTCGTATCGGACCTTGGCAAAGAACAAGCTTAACCGCTTTTCGTTTGTCGACTGTCCGTCCTGCAGATGATCTTTCATTCGTTCCGCCTCGATTAGTTAATTCAGCCAGCGACGAAACAACATGCCACGATTCTTAGTTACCTTGGCCATCGTTATCGTCATCGCAGCTTTGATTCCTGCGGTGACTCACGCAAAGAAACCCAAGCAGGACGCCACCGCTGACGAGCTGAAACTCGAAGATCTGTTTCCAGAAAAAAGCATCTTCGGCCCCTCAGCACGAGGTACGGAATTCTCTGCCGACGGACGTTACGCGGCATACCTCTATCGCCCTTATAACGAACGTCGGCATGGAAGTGATCTTTGGATTTACGACTTCAAAACCAAAAAGTCCGAGCGAATCACCGACATTGGGGTGATGTCCAAATTCCAGAGATCAGCCCGCATCGTCATCGAAGACCGATTGAAGAAAAACAAGCCAGGCTCGGACAAAGACGATAAGCCATCGGACGAGAAGGAGAACTCCGAATCCGAGCAAGAAGAACAAGACGACGCCAAGGACGATAAAGCGGAAAAGACCGAAGAGGAATTGGAGGCTGAACGAGAAATCTATTTGAACGTTTCGGACAAGGATGCCGACGACGAATACGCCCCGGTCTACTCTGGCATTTCATCCTTTCAATGGCACCCCACGGAAAATCGCATTCTGATGATTTCCGAGGGAGATGTTTACTTGATTGACGATCTCGACAAACCAGAACCTGTTCGGCTAACCAAAACCGACGAACGCGAGTCGCAGGTCGCCTTTTTGCCGAACGGTTCTGGCTATACCGTGCGACGTGATGATGCCGTCCTCCGCTTTACCTTCGGCCAACATCTGGTCGAACAACTTAGTCCTAACTTGCCCGCAGGCGAAAACCTGAGCCAATATGCGATCAGCCCCGATGGCAAGCGGATGGTCCTGGTCAGCCGTACCCGAGATTCATCTGGCGGGCGAACCGTCGAAATCATTCGCTATCGAGACCGATTCGCCAAATCGGATAGCGTGTCGCGGACCGTTTCCGATGACGAAGTCAAACCACAAACGATCAAGGTTTACCTTTACGAGTTCGACGTGGCGGAAACCGAGCATGCCGATTTGATCCAAATATTTGAGGAGACCATCGACGAACCTCGAGACATTATTAGTTCCCCTCGCTGGTCGCTGGACAACGAACAAGTGACGTTTTGTTTCTTCGATCAAGAGAACTCCGAAGTCCAGATCCGACTCGCGAGCTGGCCATCCGGCGATGAACTAGCCGAAGCGACAAAGAACGCAAAACGCGAACGTCAAAAAGAATTCGCGAAGGAGATGTCCGAGGCAAAGGAGAAGGACAAAGAGGATCGCACCCCTGGTCGTCGTGGCCCCCGAGGTGGTTCAACCGCCGCTCCCGAACTTTTGAAAATCGATGCGAAGACGGTCTATCAATTCAAACATTACGGCGGCCCCAACACGCCTTCGATGGTATCGCCTGACTTTGCCGGGGACAAGAATTCGATCGTCTTCATTAGTGAACAAAGCGGCTTTCGTCACGTGCATCTGCTCGACCCGCTGTACGAAAGCGTTCGCCAGTTGACCAACGGGCACTTCGAAGTTTATCCGATTCGTTTTTCAGACGATCACTCCCAGCTGTTCGTCCTCGCCACCAAAGAATCGGCTGCCCAACGGATGGTTTACGTCTTGAATTTGGAAGATGGCGAACTGACCCGCTTGAACAAAGAGGACGGCACTTTCTCTGATGTGGCCGTCAGCAATGATGGGAAACGGATGGTCGGCAACTATGTCACTTACGGCGAGTTGACCGAGTTGGTGGCCCAGAATGAAAAGAAAAAAGTTACCACGATCACGGATTCGCATCCCGAAGAGACCCAGACCTTGGTTGAGGTCGAGCCAGAGTTCTTTGAGTACGAAAACCGGCACGGGCATACGATTGCCGGCATGATGTTCAAACCTCAGGGGTGGAAGAAACGAGACAAACACCCGCTGTTGATCTACGTGTATGGTGGTCCACTCGGCAGTCGTCACAGCGTCAACGATGGCAGCTACAGCTCGGACGGCTATTTCTTTCAAATGTACATGGCCCAGAAACACGGCTATATCACGATCGTCGTCGATCCACGCGGGCAATCGGGCTATGGCGGCCTGTTCGAGAAATCGAACTACGAACAGGTGGGCAAGCCACAAGTCGAGGACTTGGTCGACGGCGTTAAGTTCATGACCGAGAACTTCAACATCGACGATCAACGGGTGGCGATTCATGGTTGGAGCTTCGGTGGTTTCCAGACGCAGATGTGCTTGTACACCGAGCCTGACGTGTTCCAAGTCGGCATGGCCGGTGCCGGACCGACCCAGTGGGAGAACTACAACTCTTGGTACACCACCGGCACGGTGGGACCCTCACGCAAGGGCAAACCAGATCAAGAGAAATACTCGTTGATCCCTTTGGCGAAGGACCTGAAGGGCAAGCTCTTGCTGGTTCATGGTATGGAAGACACCAACGTCCTCTTCCAAGACACCATGGCGGTCTACCGGGCACTACTCAAGGCGGGCAAGGAAACCAACGTCGAGTTGTTCCTCGACCCCACCGGAAACCACCACCTCGACGGCGACGTCAAACGCCTGGGACGCATGCGAAAATACGAGGAGTTCCTTCTTCGTACGATCGGTGAGGGTAAGTCTTCTTAGTGCAAAACTGAGAATGTAAGCGTTCCAGCATATTCTGCCTGGTAGTTGATGATTGCGATTCGACAAGCCTTTCATCCTTCCAGTTGCGATTTCAATGTGCGTGCGAATAGGCAACCGGTCCCGATAGCAAATTGAGGACTCCGAGTGCTCGCTTTGTTATCCACCTGTTTCGCGAATCAAGTGTGGAAGGTCCGTGGCCGGTTGAAGCATGCGCCAGAACTCGAACCCCGGCGAATCATATGAAACGTTTGGGAATGCATCAAACGTGTAGCCATCGGTAAGTTGAATCGACAGACCGCCGGTATCATCAGACGAGATGGAAGTTACCGACAATGGCTGCAGGTCGAGTTCGGCATTGAAAAGATCGGCAAACAGATGAAAGCGAGACGCGCCGCCACGATCAAAATCAAATGGCTCCCCGTCCTCGTAAAAATATATGTCGCGATTACCAATTATGATTTTTGAATTCTTACAGAATCGCCAGGGGACATTCACATGCAGTGCAACGTCGCCAATCATCCTTCTGACGTTGCGTAGGCTCGTGTCTTCACGCAAAGGCCCAAACTGCATCCAAAGGAGATCGCCCGCGCAACCAATGCTGGACAGTGGTAGTGCGATCAGCTGATCAAGTCTCAATTGGGAATTCGATGGTGCCATAGCAAAGCTCGAATAGCCTAAATGATCAATTGGGTGCCAGGAACGACCCACCAGTCTTTTTGTCTCAACTCAGCGACTCACGTGGAGCAAACTGTTCGCCCCTCATTCGGGGTCGACATCGATTGTCTCGTTCGTCCATGAGAGTTGACGCACGGGATCAGATAACGTCCAGCTTGAAAACACGCACCCATACGAGTTCGCTACATCACACATGAACCCAATCCACCCACCGTTCCGCGTTTATGCCGTCGATCCCATCCGGACGTGTGATTCCAACGGCGTCCCAATATGCGGTATCTGTCCTTCGACCGACCGTCATCGCGTAGTTTTCCGAAAGCTGCTTGGCGAGACGACGCACGTCCGCTTCAACATTGCCGAAGTGCATGAAATCAAGCGCAAGTATGGTGTCATCTGTGACCCCGTTAGCGTTCATCTGAGAATGTAAGATTTGGGCCTCTGCGATACCTCGTCGTAGTCGAGCGTAATAGTCCGTCCAAATCTGTTGCGGGTCGTCGGTCATGAATCTCGTTCGGCAAACTAATTGTTAGGCACAGCTTCTCTGTTCAAGCCGAGCTAAAAAAGAGACATTTCGTGTAACTCATTTGATAGCACATACCTATCCACTGGTCCAAGATTCCTGGCCCAATGGGCCTCTCGTCTGGCGTACGGGTGTGGGGCTTTCCCCATATAGCAATGGTAAAGATTTCCAAGATAGGCCGGAGCGGCCGCAGGCGGTGAGGTTTGCAAAGTTGACCTGGGTTGTTCATAAGCGGCCTGTCCAAACGGTATTTAGCCGGCGCTGTGTGATAGGGTGATCTCGAACTGTGATTGCTTGAAGGATTGGCGCCTCGGCACGAGGCCTCGTCGAGGTAATCTGGATCGGCTTACACGGTACCAGGTGGTGGTCAATACCGATGCAAGGTGCGGATTGCGATTGCAGTTGGCGTTCGATAAGCTGATAGCATTAAAGGAGTTCCGTTGTTTGCCTAAGGCTGGCGTATCGTAATCCAGCCCAGGCCCGGTGGCGTTGAAGTCTGGAGAATTAGCTGCCAATGCGATTCTTGAACGCCTGCGCATTGGCGACACCTTTCAACGCAGTGGACTCTCCGGTCCCATCAACCGTAGCCATCCTGCTTTGCATCGAAAATCGTGAATGTGCCCCAAAAAGCCACCGACCTGTTCGTGGTAAAGTTCCTAGATCAACTTTGCAATTTCAGTTACTAGAAGGATCGATGGACCATGGAGTCCCATTCATTGCAAGTGCCCCGCCCAATGCGGTCCAATAGTCATCCCCTGTCGTCGATGCTGGGCTGGGTTGCATTCGGTCTGTTGCTCCTAAAATTCACGTGCTATGGCTACGCGCAGTCATCGGCCGATTTAGTTGTTCTTAATGCTAATGTCGTGACCTGCGACGATCAGCTTCGAAGGGTCGAGGCTGTGGCGATTCGAAATGGCCACTTCGTAGCCGTGGGCAGTAATGCCGATGTGCGTCGAAGGATGGGGACGAAGACTACCGTCGTCGATGCCGCTGGCCAAACGATTACGCCGGGACTGATCGATAGCCATCTGCATTTTGTGGGCTTAGGCGAGTCGCTGCAAATGCTGAATCTCAGTCAAGCCCGTTCTTGGGAGGCGATCGTGCGGCAGGTCGAGTCGGCAGCCAAACAAACACCCGCCGGTGATTGGATCGAAGGGCGAGGCTGGCACCAGAGCAAATGGTCGGTTGAGCCAACCGAGAATGTCGATGGATATCCCATGCACACGTCGATGAGCAGAGTCACGGAGACGCACCCAGTCATTCTTACCCACGCGAGTGGCCATGCTTGCTTCGCAAACGCTGCCGCGATGAAATTGGCGGGCATTGATCGCGATACTCCCGATCCGCCGGGGGGACAAATTGTGCGTGACGCCGAAGGAGACGCCATTGGGATCTTCCTTGAAAATGCCCAATCGCACATTTACCGAGCAAAGGCCAAGGCGGACAGGCAAGTGCCGAATGCCGATCGCCAAGCTCGTTTGTCCGAGCAGATTCGTCTGGCGGGTGAAGCCTGCTTGAGACACGGAATCACATCTGTCCATGACGCTGGCTGCAGCTTTGAGCTCGCGGAAAAGCTGCGACAGTTTGCCGACGCCGGTCAATTGCAGGTGCGCATGCTGGTGATGATCCGTGCCAGTAGTCGGGAATTGGAAGGCCGTTTAGCCGCTGCGCGTATCGAGCAGGCGGGAAATGGCTTCCTGACAGTGAGGAGCGTGAAAGTTTCCATTGATGGAGCATTAGGAGCGCATGGTGCCTGGTTGCTACAGCCTTACGACGATCTGCCGGGCAGCGTCGGCTTCAACACCGTTGCGAGCGATGAACTGGAACGCATCGCAGAAATGTGCAAAGCCAACCACTGGCAATTGTGCGTGCATGCCATTGGAGATCAGGCCAACCGCGAAGTCCTGGACATTTACGAGCGGGTGTTAGGCGCCGAAGCCGGCGAGGATCATCGTTGGCGAGTTGAGCATGCACAGCACTTAGCAGTCGAGGATATTCCCCGCTTTGGAAAGTTGGGAGTCATCCCTGCAATGCAAGCCAATCATTGCACAAGTGACGCTCCTTTCGTCCTGCAGCGATTGGGTGAACGCCGCAGTTCCGAAGGTGCCTACGTCTGGCGTTCGCTCATCGACAGTGGTGCGATCGTTGCTAACGGGACCGACGCTCCGGTGGAATCGATCGATCCGCGCGTCAGCCTGTATGCATCGGTCACCCGGCAACTTTCAGATGGCAGCCAGTTTTTTCCGGAACAGTGCATGACGCGGCAGGAGGCGTTGCTGAGCTACACTCGCTGGGCCGCGCGAGCTGGCTTTCAAGACCAATACATCGGCTCTATCGAAATTGGAAAACGGGCGGACTTTGTACTCTGGGATACCGATCTTCTGAATTGCCCTGCGGAAGAGTTGTTGACCGCCAAAACGCTGCGTGTCTGGCTGGACGGTAAAGAGCGAACGGTCACTCCGCTCGCCAAATAACGCGGCATGTTTCCCCAAGGCGGCCCACTTGATTCGCACATATCAGCTGTTTTGCAAATCAGTGCTTGCCTGATCTACATCGCAGCAGCCGCGACCTCACCGAAAACCGCAACTGAATGCCACGGGGCCATGCGAAGTTCCACGTCGGGCTGACGCTCTTGATGAACACCAGCAGGCACTCTTGTGAACCAGAGAATCGGTTGCCCCCGCTTCTAGTGCGCCAGACGAACCTCAAGGGCAGCAACAGTTTGAACTCCCGTTGCCACTGAACGAAAACGGGACAGTTCGAACAGAAGGTTCAAACTGTCCCGTAATAGTCGGGGTAACAGGATTCGAACCTGCGACCTTTTGACCCCCAGTCAAACGCGCTAACCAGGCTGCGCTATACCCCGATGGTTTTCCCTTAGGTGGCGAGGCCGGGTGGTGGCTGGTCGCCGCTGGGTATCTTGGCAGACACCTTTGCCGGGCGGTGGTTCGCTTGGTGGCGACCGATGCCCTGAGGGAAGGTACCAATATGCCAACTCTCTTGCGGCCCAACAAGGCCTGATAGCGAATCCGAAGGCAAGTTGAAGGCCATTTTGCCGGGTTAGGGGGCGAAAATATCCGCTACCGGCCCATGTTCCGGGAATCTCGGATCTCCCAGGTCTTGGGATCCAAGCGGGGAACGACACTAAACTTGTCGAGTGTGGCCGCAATATCGATGTCGGCCTCCAGCCCGATTCGCAGGACGTTTCGACCGCCGCGGCTGACCTTCAAACGCTGGGCGAGCGAAGTCGCAGTGAGCCCTGTTTTCGCTTCTTGCCAGGCGTCGGTGGCGATCTGAGCTTGATCGTTGCACTCAATCGACTTGGCTCCGTCGATCAAGTGATCGACGATCGCCCCGGCTAAGAGGACATCTTCTCGAGTGATTTCTCCCTCGGTCCCGGCACAGACAATTTGAATGGTTTCGTGCTCGGCCAGTTCATTGCATAGCGCGGTCAGATTGACGAAGGAAGCGATATAGATCGTCTCGGCCGCACGACAGGCCTGCATCGCTTTGGTACCGTTGGTGGTGGTGAAGAGGATCTGCTTGCCGGAAACGACCTCGCGACTGTACTCGGTAGGCGAATTCCCAAGATCGAAACCTTCGATCCGCTTCCCTCCCCTTTCACCTCCCAGAAGCGCCGTAGGCTTGCTGGCATGCTGCGACTTGGCGTCTTCAATTGTCAGTTGCGGGAAGATACTGTCGGCTCCATTGGCGACTGCGTGGGTGATGGTAGTGGTGGCTCGCAAGACATCGATTACCACAGCGACGGTCCCGGAGAGGTCGGCCTGCCCCATAAGTGCTGGCAGTAAATAGACATCGATTCGTTTGGTCTTCAAAGAATTCCCCTCGGAAGTCGCAATTTCCTGCCCTTGCCTACGAATCTACTATTAGAGTTACCGTAGCACTCTGCAAATTATGGTCTGAAAGGGTTTCTGACGGAATGACTGGCAACAACACCCACTCAATCGTCTTTGGTTATATCGCTTGGGCGTTCGGCGTCTTTGGAGCGCATCGCTTTTATTACGGCAAAACACTCACCGGCGTGCTGTGGTTTTTCACGCTGGGCTTGCTCTTTGTCGGCTGGATTATCGACTTGTTCCTGATTCCTTCGATGGATGAAGAATGCAATCAACGGTATCGTAGCGGACCGATCGATTACAACGTGGCTTGGATCTTGTGCTTTTTCCTGGGCGTGTTCGGCATCCATCGCTTTTACATGGGTAAATGGATTAGCGGCCTTATCTGGTTGGTAACTGGTGGACTGCTGGGAATCGGCTTCGTGTACGATGTGTTGACGCTGAACGATCAAGTCGATGAAATCAATCGCGAGTTAGCCGTCGCTTAACCTAGCTGTCGATGAGCGATTCGAAACAAAAACGCCCGAGTGAATAAACTTCATCGGGCGTTTTTCATGGTTCGTAATTTATTTGGCCAAGTCTTGAATCTTGGCTGGGTTGCTGGGGTCGAGCTTGAAGGTAACGGGATAGTAGTATCCTTCCGACTTCTTCGGGAACAACTTCTGCCAGGCTCGCACAACAGAGTAGGCAAGCACCTTGGCGCCGTAGTCCAGGCCTTCGGTGTTCTGCGATAAGTTTTTATATCCGAGTGTGTGTCGCATGAAACGATTCGCACGGAAAAGTTTGATGCGCCGGCGTGCCTTCGGTGTGAGATGCTCGGTGGTGAGCGACACATTCAAGCCTTCCACGTTGCTCACGCGATGTGGTGTGTTTTGCGGCCAGGTAACCATTTGCCCTGGCTGGAGATCAACGACCATGGCTTCTTGATCGAATTCTGGCTGATAGTCGAGTTCTTCGTTGCTTACCCCGCAGATCACATCTTCGACCTTTTGCTGGGTGACGTAACGCTCGTTGTAGGGAGGATAAGCCCACACGCGTTTGACGCCCCGCATATGCCACAGCATGTTGCAAGGGATATCAAGGTGATAGTAAACCAGCGCACGAGGCGAACTGATTAGCAGGTTAGCCGATCGCTCAAGCGCGTTGAAGCCAGGCGTCTTCGCTTGGATCTCGTCGTAGATGTCGTTGATCAGTTTGGTGAATTCAGCATGATGATCCGCCATGTTGCGGACGTTCAGCCACAATCGCCCCGCTTTCGTGGCGTTCAGTAACTGCTCGCCGGAGAGTGTTGATGCATCCCCTTCTCGCCACTGGTTCGAGGTTTCGTCGACGCCCATCGTATGGACGTTCAGGCAATCACGCGGATGAGTGTCCAGAATGCGGATTAAATGTTCGTCGTCAAAGAGGCCTGTTTCTACCAGACGATGGTTTACCGTGAGCGGCTTTTTCTCTAGGTCGGTATTTGAAAACGTGCAATCGATCAGATTCGAGGCAGACATGGGCACGGACTCTTCGAGGGAACATCAAGGAAATGGCATGTAAAGAAAGTCTAGGTGCCAGTCTGGCGGGAAGTTTCGTCGCCGATTCCCTTTCCCTAATCCACCCCCTGCGATCATTCCCCACATTGATTTATTCGCTTCAAGCGTTACCAATGGAGTAATCGCTCCGCGATGTGGATGATTGTCACCGCATTGGGGATGCGTTATTCTGTCGGCAAGTCGGATGGTTTCCCCGGCCTGTTCCATAGGGACAGCCGATTTCCCCGATAGGCGCAGCCGATCGCTCGCCATCCGCCTTACAGCTGTTCGCCCGCAACGATACCACTTTAAGATAGATGAGGATCTGCCATGGCCTACGAACTTCCTGCATTACCGTACGCATACGACGCGCTCGAACCGCACATTGACGCCCGTACGATGGAAATCCATCACACTAAGCATCACCAGGCTTACATCACCAAGGTGAATGCGGCGATCGAAGGAACCGACTTGGAAAGCAAGTCGATTGAAGAACTGGTTACCGGCATCAACTCGGTTCCAGAGAACATTCGCGGCGCCGTCCGTAATAATGGTGGTGGTCACGCGAACCACTCGTTGTTCTGGACCATCATGAAGCCAGGCGGTGGCGGAACGCCAAGTGGTGACCTGGCTGCTGCCATCGACGCCGAACTGGGCGGCTTTGAAAAGTTCAAGGAAGACTTCAGCAACGCTGCCGCAACCCGCTTTGGTTCAGGCTGGGCTTGGCTGAGCGTCTCGGGTGGCAAATTGGAAGTCTCCAGCACGCCGAACCAAGACTCGCCACTGATGGAAGGTAAGACTCCAATCCTGGGTCTCGACGTCTGGGAACACGCTTACTACTTGAACTATCAAAACAAGCGTCCTGACTACATCTCGGCGTTCTTCAACGTCATCAACTGGGACGAAGTTGCTTCTCGCTACGCAGCTGCCAAGGGTTAATTCCCGCAGTGTACGATGCCGTCACGAGGTTGATGGCATGATAGCAAAGCCAACAAGGGCCTGATCTTGAAAAGGATCAGGCCCTTTTTTTGGTAGAAGGGTCAATCTTGTGGGAATGGCATTGACCCGGTCGGAAGCGAAAACTACGATCCCCCCGCTTTCCCGAATCGCGTGTCAAACTAGGCGAAGTATTCTGGGAATTCGAATCAGAATGGCTGAAGGACTTTTCCGAAAGTTCCGATTTGAAGAAGTGTAGGGACATCCACATACTCAAAATGAGTGGCTTGAGAGAGGACTCTCAGGGCATGTCTCCGTCGAATTGAACCACACACGAATGAGTTGGTAAGTCAGAGAACGATTCTCTCGCATCCATCTCGTGCACATCCGAAGGCAGGGACGCCATGCGAATGCACACCAAACATTGGTCGCTACTGTTTACCGTAGCCGTTTCCATTACCTCCGTTGCCGCGACGGGGTGCAAGTCGATGCCTGGCTGGAATTACATGGCCCGCATGGGAGCACCTGCTTCGTCCGAAGCTTCAGGCTCGGAAGCTCCTCGCTATGCAGCGACGCCATCGTCGACTTCGACGCCGACTCCATCTTCGGCTCAGTTGGCTGGTCGCTCGCAAGTGATGCCAAACTACTTGGCCGGATCGACCCCAGCTTCCGCACAACAAGCTTCGGCAACCAGCCCTGCTGGCGCTTCGGCTCAACGCGGCTACTACTCGTCCACACCAAGTGGCTCGACCGCAATGGCGGGTTCGGCTTCGCCAGCTGGTTACGGTGCTTACCCAACCCAGGGTTCGCCCAGCAGCTACGGCGCATCGGCGGCCGCCTACACCGCCAACGCCAACACCTCGTCGACATACGGTTCGACTGGTGCAGCACCAGTAGGTTACTCGGCAGTTCCTCCTTCCTATACGCAACAAGCAAGCGGCTCGAGCTATGGTGCTTCGGCACCTAGTGGATCGACTTCGGCTTACAGCGGTTCGGCCTACTCGAGCCCACAAGCTCCAAGCCCGTCGTCTTACAACAGCGGTACTTCGCAGTACCCAAGCACAAGCAGCTATCCGTCGACTTCGACCTCGCCGCAGTATCCTACTACTAACTCGAGCTCGAACGGCTTCAGCTACCCACCATCGACGATGCCACAATCGACGACCCCACAGTCGTCGACGTATCCTTCGACCAATTCGGGAGCTTCAAGCCAGTACCCATCGACGAGCAGCTACTCGAGCACTGCTGCTCCCAACCCAAGCAGCTACCAACCGATGACCAGCCCGAGCTACCAAACGGCTTCGGCAAGTTCGGCTGCCGGTAGCGGCTCGACCTACCGTCCGGGTGGCACCGCCGACTACAGCGGTTCGTCTACTTCAGGTACTTCGGGCACGACCTCGCGATACGGTAACACTTCCGAATACCCAACTTCCAGCTTCACGCGATAGTTGGTCGAGGTTCAATCGAAATCAAAGAAAAGGGAGCGACATTTTGTCGTTCCCTTTTTTCATGCGCCGCGAAAAAGTTGCTATGATCCCAACAAAAATGCCCACGTCAAAAACGTGGGCAGATGGCCGTTTTGGAATTGGCCTCATCCGGTAAGTGTTACAGGCCGGTCGGACAAAAGGATTGGCTAATCACACGCGATGCAACACCTTTCATCTTCAAGCGACTTAGTTGCTTTTCGACGGAGGTATCGTCGGCGAAGGTGCCAACTCGTTTCCAGGCATGTTCCGCCGAGTCAAATTCGTCGACGATAATCTGCCTTGCCATTCCACCCGGAGCACTGACGGAAATCCACTTTCCCGCCGCGTCGTGCGAACATTCACACATGGCTCTCTACTCCCAAGAAGTTATGGATGCGGTTCTAATTGCATCGACTCAACGGTAGGTTGCGATGAGTCTATTTCTTGGAAATTGCGTGCAATCAAGCCAGCGCTGCGGCAAGCCGTGCTGACATGCCTTACACCCTGAATAACACGGCATTATTGCGGCCAAATTCTTGCCCGTAATCACCGCGGTCATGGTGGATTACGCCATCGCTTAAGGCCGAACTTCACCACGGCAACGCAGCATTGAAGCGATCGCGCACTACCAGCCCATGACCATGTTCGACTCGATGGCTTTGCGAGCTTGATTCAAGTCGTTCCCTGTCTCGTGCATGTACAACCGGATCGCATGGACCTTGTCCCCTTCCGCCTTCGAGAGACAATCTCGCGCGACCACGCAAGGATCAAGGGCCTGGGCAGCGAGCCCCAATGCTGCTTTGGAAATTACCCAAGAGGTCCGCGGACGCTTGGAAATACGGATGATCTCATCACCCGGATAGCTATCGTAAACCTGGCCTTTGGCTTCGTTCTCGTCTTGGGCCCAGGTAATGACAATGTGAGCGTTTGTTTCAACCTCGAATAGCGCCATGAAGAATCTCCTTCAGAGAAGAACTAGAGAGATAGCGAGAGGGAAAGAAAGGCCTCCATCTTAACTTCTGGCCTACCCCTCGCTTCCGTTCTTACACGCTGGGAACTTGCCAGAGATCTCGTCGCGTTTGTACACAGCGAGTCTGGCAGCGAATTGGCAAGTGAGAACGGGGCACGGCGAGACGATCCAGGAGCAAATGATGGAGTAGTTTTCGCGAATTTATAATGTGCCCAGCAGACCGTCAATTAAATTTCTGAAGCGAAAGGGTCGCTAATTTCGGCCCGAAAGACGTAGTGGTTGCCTCTTTGCCGTTGTTCAACCTAACGGCAAATTTCTGGTAGAATGATGGGGATCCTATAATTGGCAGCAATACGAATTTTTCTACCCGCTGAAGTACGACCGTCCCTATGAGTTCCTCCTATCCACCTGAGAGCTCCCCAATTCCGTCGCGCGAGTCCGCCCCTCCGCCACGTCGTCGCTGGCCGATAGGTCGGTGGCTGCTGACACTGCTGGTCATTGCCGCGGTCTACGTCGGTTTTACGCTGCTTAACTCAACATCGCGTGCTCAATTCCAATGGGCCGCCGCACTCGAGTCATTGGACGAAGGAAATATTGTCGAGGCCCAGAAGCATGCTGATCAAGCATTGAAACTTGATCCGGAAGATTCCGACCTGCAATTGCGTGCGGCCGAATTCTTCTATCGCATCGATCAGCCGGAAGTCGCTAGTAAACACCTGAAGCGTGCACTCGAACTCAGTGGCGACAACCCGACTGTTTTGAATACGGCCAGCTTCCTGTTCGCGCGGATGGGAAAACATGATCAGTCGTTGCCACTTTCAGACAAACTGGTTGATCTGTCAGAAACGAAGCGGACGATTCACCCGCATATGGCCTTGAACCAGCGTGCCTACGCGATCGCTTTGGCTGCAGCAGACGGCCAAGCTTCAGACGAACAAATCCAGCAAGGTTTGGAAGACATTAACAAAGCTCTCGAAGTGTTCGTGCACGACGACGCAGTCATCGATCAGCGGATCGCGAATTACCTCGACACGCGCGGGTATCTCGAACTTTACGCTGGATCGCCGCAGCGTGGCTTGAAAGACATTAACAAAGCAATTGCGGTGTACGAGTTACTTCGTGAAGAGATCGCTAACGAAGTCAAAGATGCGAACTTAGACAAAGTCCCCGAAGCGGCGATCGCTTTCGATCAAGAACTGAAGCACGTTTTAGCTGTGCTTTTCGCCCATCGTGCCGCTATTCTCGAAGAGTTGAACGAAGCGGACGCGGCTGATGCCGACCACATTCGAGCAAGCGAGTTTGGCCTAAATCGCAAGAAGGGAATCTGGTAGCGAACTACCGATTCCCCACCACAGCAAATTCACGAGTGAAGATCTTTAAACGACTTCCGACTCTTGTAAATCGACCTTAGGCTTGCTCGCCGCGGCCTCGCGATCGAGCCGACTGCCAAGCGATCGCTCTAGCGAGCGAACTTCTTCCAGCAAGCGTTCGTCATCATCATTGTCTTGGCAATCGTCGGTCACGTGGGGCAGCGGATGAGGTATCACGCGCTCGCCGGTGTGACAATAGATGCAGTTGCGGCCGTTCGCCTTGGCTCGATAAAGAGCCGCATCGGCACGCGCCAACAAGGTTTGTGGTTCGTCAGCGGCACTCGCTTGGGCCACACCACCACTGACTGTCACCTTCAGCTTCTCAGCTGCCGCAACTCGGACACGTTCGGCAAACATGTTGGCCCCGTCCAAGTCAGTCGATGGCATCAACACCACGAATTCTTCACCACCGTAGCGAGTAACCACGTCGGTTTCACGAACGCAGTTATCCACGAGGTTTGCCACTTCCTGCAAAACACGATCCCCTTCCAGGTGACCAAACTCGTCGTTGATCCGCTTGAAGTGATCGACATCGAGAATGCACAGCGAGAAAGTTAGTTCGTATCGATCCTTCATCGCGAACAAGCTTTCCAAGCTATCATCCAACGCACGTCGGTTGGAAAGGCCGGTGAGCGGATCGGTACGCGATTCGGTGAAGGTCATCAACAGGTTGGCTTGCTGACGCACTTCGTCATAGGCGTGGGCAATTTGCGAAGAGAGCCGCATGGTTGGGCTCAGCATTCGTTCGGCTTCTTCACATAAAGCCTGCCACGATTCGCCAGTTGGATTTTCGTCAGAGCACATCAGGACGATACGGTCTTTGAAATGGGCGATGCTCGATTGATGGGTGGCCAGGTTGCGACGCACTTCTCGCGAGATTTCTTCCAACTGCTTTACTACCGCTTTGGCGCGTTTCAGTTCGCGGCGAGCAAATGCTTGCTCAGCTGAAGCTGGTCGCTGATTTCGTTTACCCAAGAAGTAGCCGATCAGTGCGATCAGCGCCATCGCCACGGGTGTCGGGATTCCCAATATCCAGTCTTCCATCCTGGCTCTACCCTGCACGCTTTTAAAAGGACTTGTTGCTTCTTCTCGCCGGTACCTGCTTCGTTCGGACGGTTACATCCGATTCCGACTTCCCACGCCCTGGAGGCACAATGCGCCAAATCCAACGACGATGATGAAAGCCACAGTCCACTCAAGGGTTCCCATGTGCACAACGAAATCTTCCGTTTCGCGGATGAATTTGAATACTAAGTTGCGCATGGCTTGCGATCCAGTGGTGGAAACAGAGGTAGACGATATACCACATAGAAACGGTAGGTCATGAAATGCTTCCATGCGTCAAATCACGACCAGTTTGCCCCAATGGCGCGAACCTTTAACGGCCGGGCAAGCCTAAAGTGCAGAGAACGACTATCCTTTCAGGGGGAATGCAGTTTGCTGCAAAAAATGCGGTCAAATATTCGCCAGGGGGCCTTGAGTTTTGAGAGGATGGGCCTATATTTGTCTATCTCAACACGAGTTGGGGCCGTAGCTCAATTGGTTAGAGTACCGGACTGTCGATCCGGTGGTTGCGGGTTCGATCCCCGTCGGCCTCGCTTTTCCGACATTATCGGAAGCGATTCAAGTTCATGGCAGCCCAGGTTTACCTGTGGCTGCCGTTCACTTTGCGCATGCATGGGGATTGGCATGGAGAGCTGGGTTGGTTGTTCAATTCGTACAACAGACTCCCTGACCATCGAGCTATCGCAAGGGCCGAATCGGCTCGTCGTCTTACCTTCGGATGATGCCGCTGAGTCCTGTGTCGCTGCCATTCGCACAGCCGAGAAGCACATCAAAGAACAACGGTCTCTTGAGTCTCGGTGGCGAA
Organism: Blastopirellula marina; assembly: GCF_002967765.1. Lineage (NCBI taxonomy): Bacteria > Pseudomonadati > Planctomycetota > Planctomycetia > Pirellulales > Pirellulaceae > Blastopirellula > Blastopirellula marina. The sequence continues at coordinate 1,241,864 of NZ_PUHY01000010.1, forward strand.
ACGAGTTGGAGATTGTTCTTCAGTCCGTGATTGTCACCGCCACGCATCCGAATCTTGGATCGCATGACGAATGGATTGTCCGTCTTGACGTGCGAAATGATAGCCATACTGACGCTGTGATTCTGCATGAATCAGTCCTTACTGCTGTTGCAGATGAATTGCACGGTGTAGCGCAGTTTGTGAACTTCTCGCGATGGAATCAGACACGCCAGAATTAGCCCAACTACGATAGGCTCACCGGCCCGGGGTCGCAATGAAAACTCTTTGGCACTTTGCTGCCTAAACTGGTTTTGTTAGCTACATTGCGACGCCGGGCTGATGAGCCTAACCCATCTAAATACCGGAGAACCTTCCGGTAGGCTTACCGAGGGAACGCCTAAAGATTACATCCATTCAGACGCGATACCGGAGTTACACTCCGGTATTCTTTCCGCATAAGCGATAACCAACCTTAGCACTAAAATCCCATTAGGATGATTGTTTTTATGGCTAACTCGGGGGCCCGCTGTTGGAGTAACCGAAAACTCCCTGGCGAGTCGTTTGCAATTGCCGTCTTAATCGGCCAATTGCCCCAAGAATAACGGCGAATCTTCGGAATGCTCTCGCATATTTGATCGACAAAAAAACGACGCCATCACATTTAGCCGCGGTCAACGGATCGTGGCTTTTTCGTGCGCTTCATCGCGTTTTTCTTAGCATACCTCGCTTGACTCATGAGCGAATCTGGCTAGATTGTTCCTTCAGCTAACAATGCCAGTGCCGCTTCATGCGGCCGATTGCCTCCAACGGTTTAGTGCCCTGCTGGCGATCCTCTAACAGAAAACTTCTGCAAGTTCTTCGAGCCGATGGCCCTAGTTGGGTACGTTCGCGGCGCGCCATTTACACCGTACACCGTGCTTACTCGGCGGCGTGGCCTCGACCTTCGGAGATTCTTGCACACCTCCGAATTTGTCGTAGCCGTTTTGCAGAAGTTTCGGCATTGGCTACGACCGCCGAGCCTGGCTGGATCAGAGGCGGCGCGGACCTGAGCAGGAGCCCGCGCCGTCCTCTGACTGCCATTTCAACATAACGCTACCGCGCCGGTCGTCGTGACTGACTCGCTATCGAAAAGGTGACTAACCGCCTTGTTGGAATGCTGCGCTTGGTGCCAATCCAGTGGACCAACACCATGCATCTTTGCATGCACCAACCGGACGCTTGCGCGTCCAAACGAAACACCTCGCATGTCGCGTGGGAATGCGCGACTCTCAGGGAGGCCTTGATACTGGCAATCGCGGCGACGGACGCGAGGAGCAAGCGTACGCCAGTGCTCTGCAATAGGCATCTTTTCCATGATTTCCCAACCACCACTTGGGCCAAATACATATCTCCGGCAGTTCTTCCAACGCCATTACATTCCGCACTGCATCGAGGATCCGACCAGCCGCAACATGGAAGGCTACGAACGAGCTCTCGATCTGTGGGAAGAACTTACCGAGAATCCCACACTCAACGAAATCAGCTGCGAAACACTATCCGCGTTCAAAGGCGATCTTCTCGCCTATCGATTTCGCGGGCGCTCGCTTTCTGTAAACACCGTCCACAAACATCTCTCGCATGTTCAGTGGATTCTCGATCAAGCTGGGCCGCCTGGTCGTCGCGGCAAAGAGAAGACCGCCGTTGGCATTCTCGATCGTGTTCCCTTTACGAAGTTGCCGAAACGTCGGGAGACTTATCAGGACGAAGTTCCCGCAGACGACATTGTGAAAGTGTTTCACGTTGCGGCCGAACACGCACGCTTGCCAAGAGTTCCGGGCGTCGCACCTGGGCACTTGTGGCAAGCGTTATTTGGTCTGCAGCTTTGCACAAGTCTTCGAATTGGCCAGTGTTCGCAGATCCCGATGAATGCCGTGAAATGGGATCGAATGCAAATCGTCTTGCCATACGAGATCTGTCGCAAGTCGAAGAAGGACGAACCGAAACCCGTTCACTCCTACGTCATGCAATTGCTGATGAGGATTCGTGGATCTCGAGAACTTCTGTTTCCCATCTTCGAGGAACACTCCAAGAAGACGATCTACGACGAACTCCATCGCCTGCAAGACCTGGCTGGCGTTCCTCATTTTGGTTTTCATGCCGTTCGTTCTTCAGCGATCACGAGCCTATCGGAGATATCTGGCGAAGCGGCCCAGTTTGCGGCCGGTCATGCGAGCATGCGAACGACGCGAATCTACCAGAAGATTCGCTTGCTCTCCCAAGCTCAAGAGAAGCTGACGATCTTCGATGCATTAGCCCAGGGCGGGGAGGAATCGGAAGCCGTTTAACGGACCGTCCGCTTCGTTGGACTCCCCTCCCCTTCTCTTCCACCACGCGCGAGGCGGTCTTGCGCGTGGCCTTCGCTGCCCCCGGTTGCCGGCCGCTTTGTGGCCTGCTGCGTCCACTTTCCCCCGCGCTGCAGTGGAAAGCGGCCGGCAACCTATCAGGAACAACCGAACGCCCGCGCAATGGCTGCGCGGGCGTTTTTTATTGCCCCCCTGGACCGCTGAACGGTCCGCAAGTGAAAGGATTCTCATGCTTGTTTTATCTCGCAAAATCGGCGATTCGATCAAAGTAGGCGACGACGTCGAAATCGTCGTTTTGCAACTTCGCGGCGACAAGGTCCGCCTGGGCATTGAAGCCCCTAAATCGGTCGAAGTTCACCGCCGCGAAGTTTGGGCAAAGATCCAAGGCGAAGATCCGGAAGCGGGCGACGATGTCCCGCGATCGCCGGCCGCTTAGTCTCACAACATGCCCCCGCGGCCCAGGGCGTTGTGGGCCGTTTCTCTTTTTTGAATGGAGTAGTTTTCTGATGGCGTTCCCCATGTTCACCGACTTTTTTAAGTCAGTCCGCGAAAACAGCGCGGCCACCTTCTCACGGATCAAAGATCGGACCGCGTTTAATCGCGTCGTGTGGGCCTGCTTCCTGGTTGGCCGCGCCGATGGCGACTTCGACGCCAACGAGCGAAAAGCCACGGCCGCGCTGATCCATGAAAAGCTTCCGCAATACTCGCTCGACGACATTTTGGAAGTGATCGCGAAAGCGGAAGCCAAGATCGACTTCGACCCCAACCTGGGCGCGATGGAAATTATCGACGAAGTCGGCAAGGCCCGCGGCGACGCGGCCGAGGCGATCATTCGGGCGGCCGTTTACATCGGCGGGGCCGATGGTGACTTCGACGACACCGAGAAGGGCATCGTTCGCCAGCTCTGTTCCCGCATGGACATCAATCCGGCGAACTACGGGCTGTAACCCCCAAGAACCGCGTCGGGCCTGGTTGGTGTGCTGAGGATGGGCCCGGCGCGTGTTTTTGAAGGATGCACGCCCAACGGAAAGGAGTTCCCTATGTCGATTTTAATCGACCCGCCACCGTCGTCTTATGACCGCTTGATGTCGCGGATCGCGGCCAACCAGGTGAAGCAACACGAACAAGCGGCCGAGCAATTCCGCCGCTTGCTGATCGCCAGCAAGATCGACCAGCTAAGGCGATCGGCCGGCCTGCCGCTTGGTCATTCCTGGAAGGTCCACACCGTTGACCGGTTGGAACAGATGGGAGGCGGTTAACCATGCGAAGCGAAGCAAACCAGATCGGCCTCGAGCCGCTGTTCGTGGCGATCGATCGAGAAGACGCGGCCAAGGCCAAGCTACGGGCCCAACAGCTTGAAGCGCTCGACCAGGCCTTGGAAGCGGCCGGCGTTCACCCAAGCACGACCGCCTATCGATTGGCGAAGCTGATCTACCACATCACGAAGAACAACGGCGACGCGTTCCGCTGGAAGGCCAAGCAGATCGCCGCGGATCCGGCGATGCAAAAACCGAACGGGGACGAGATCACCCCGCGGAGCGTTCAACGGGGCGCGGCCCAGCTTCGACGGCTGGGGATCATCGACCAACGCCAGGTGGTGGAAGCGGTCCGCGGGATCGACCACGTGGCCCGATCGATCAACTGGCGAAACGTCGCCCGCTGGGTCGAATGTCACCCCATGACAACCGACCGGACAACCGAGGAGACAACCGATATGACAACCGACCGGACAACCGACCAGACAAATAGCGTTTCTCTATATTCCTCTTCTCCCATTACCCAAGAACCCAATACCTCCACCTCCCAGGAAGCGACCTGGGAGGCGGCGGCGGAGGCGGTTTCGAAGGCTGGGGTTTCGGAATTCCGACACGCGATCGAGTCGGCCCGATCGGCCGGCGTTTCGCCTGGCTACGTCCTGGACTGCGTCGCGTTCCACCAGGAAGGCAAGGCCGTTGGGGCGTTCGACGCTGGGGCCCTCTATAAGCGGCTGAGAAACGCGGCGACGTTTACGAGCCCAATGGATCCCGCCACGTGGCCCGCACGCAACACGGCGACGATCAGAGTCACCAGGCACGTGTCTGACGTGATCGCCTGGGCAGAGAAGCACGGCAAGACGATCACCGACGTCCGCGAAGTGATCGCCAAGAAGGGCCTTGCTGACGGAATGAGCGCGGCCGAAATCAAACGGGCCTTGTTCGAGGTCCGCTTCACCTTCACCCATCAACTAGCGAGCAAATAACCATGGTCAAAGCGTGGCACGTGGTGATGCGTTTGGCGAGCTGTCCGGAATGGAACAGCGAAGCCGAAGGCGAACCAGTCCAAGTCGAGTTTCCGCAATACCTGCCCGAAGGCGCGGGCTTCATCGTCCGCGAAGTGACCCTCATGTATTCATTCGCACGGCTGCAATGCGAAGCCGCGGAAAAGGGGATCACGGTCACGCCTGGCGACGTTGTCCGGCTGTACGTGTTCGACGCGGACGACAAGCGGCCGACGCAAATTCCTAAGGTGATCAACTTCGTGGCCTGTGGCTGTGGTTGCCAAGGCCTGAAACCAGAAACCAATCGCGTGGCGATGCTTCGGCCAAGTTTGAACTGATCGAAAGGAAACCCATTGAGTAGCCCCCAACTGATCGACCTGGTTACGTGGATCGGACCAGGCCGCGAACATTCGCCGATCCTGGAACATTCGCCGATTCAGTTTGACGACGGCGCCGAATGCCTACTTCGCGGCAACCTGACGGTTTACATCGCGCCGCCATTTCTGCCACAAACGCCAGGCCTGCACCTGATCAAAGCGGAGGCCCATACGTTTCTGCGGCCTGGCTTCGGTTATGAATGCCGGCTGCTGTTTCTCGAATCAAAACAGCTAACGGGCGACCTGGCCGAGCTGCTGGCCAACGCCGATGGGGGCGAATGATGGCAGAGAAGAAACACGACCCCAACGAATGGAAGCGTTGGTTATGGATCTGTAACCGCTGCTACGTGATCCGGACACCGCTTCGCGGCTATTGCCCGCGGTGTGGTTCGCCTGAGTTTTCGTTGCGATCGCGGTCCGAGATGTCCGGCCAGCAATTGCACCTGTTTTGAATCTTGAAGTTCATTTTTATGCAACGCTACTGCGGCGAATTGATGGCCGATGATCTGCTGGCCGCGAAAGACTTCGTTCGCCATGGAGGAACTAGCATGCCTCGGATGGCAAGGAACCAAATGAAACCAATCTAGGAGAGCTAATCATGCGTTTCTATCTGGTGTTGTTTTTTGCGGCAATCATATTGTTGCCGCTGGCTATGTTCGTGCTGCGGTCACTATTGCCCTGGTTGGCGATGATGTCCGTTGCGTTGTTGGTGGTCGTCTGCGTGTTTGCTGCGAGGCGAATCAACAAGACTAACACTCAGTGAACTGATCGCCTGAACACTCGGAGCTTCGAGTGACGAGGCGTCGAACCTGGCCTTAATAGCGGGCCCTTCGATCATAAATCCACAGATGCTCCAATCGTAAACGCCGAGTAAAGCGTCTGGCCCCTCAAAATTTGCTCAACGGACTCGACCGTTTTGAATTAGGCCGTAAGGATCTCAGTCCTTCCTGGCGATCAACTGTCTTCCTCTCTTGGACCATAACGCCCTTCGAGATTGGCCCCTTCGAGATTGGCCCCTTCGAGATTGGCCCCTTCGAGATTGGCCCCTTCGAGATTGGCCCCTTCGAGATTGGCCCCTTCGAGATTGGCCCCTTCGAGATTGGCCCCTTAGAGATTGGCCC